>JAQBPE010000165.1 GCA_028287685.1 Cyanobacteria bacterium RYN_339
CCGGCTTCGAGGCGCCGGCCGACGACCTGGAGGCCGCGATCGCCGCTGCCTGGGAGGCCCACCTCGGCCTGCGCCCGATCGGGCGGCACGAGGGCTTCCTGGCCCTCGGCGGCCACTCGCTGCTGGCGTTGGGCGTGGCCGCGCGCCTCGAAGCCACGCTGGGCCGGCCGGTGCCGCTCGCGCCGTTGCTGGCCGGCCAAACCGTGGCCGACCTCGCCCGCAGCCTGCGTGGGGAGGCCCCGGCGACGGGCACGGACCCGCTGTTGGTGCCGTTGCGCGTCGGCGGCGATCGCCCCCCCCTGATCCTGATCCATGCGGTCGGCGGCACGGCGGGACCGTTCTTGCCACTGGCCGCGGGCCTGGCGCCCGGCCGACCGGTCTGGGGCCTGCAAGCGCCGGCGCTGGCCGGTGAGCCGATGCCACCGGACCTCGCCGGGCTCGCGGATCGCTACGCGCGGGCGATCGGGTCGTTGGCGTTGGACGGCGACTACGTCCTGGGAGGCTGGTCACTCGGCGGCGTGTTGGCCTTCGAGACGGCCCGCCGGCTACCCCATCCCCCCTGTCGCGTGATCATGTTGGACGCGGCCTTGCCGGCCCAGGCCCCGACGGACGAGGCGACCTTGCGCGCGCTGTTCGCCTTCGACCTCCAAGCCGCCTTCGGCGCCGCCGCACCGACGGATGTCGAACCGCTTTATGCCGTCTTCGCCGCGCTTGTAGCGGCAGCCAACGGCTACCACGCGACCCCGGCCGATCTGGACCTGGTCTCGATCGGCGCGTTGGAGGGGTTGCTTGCCGGCGATCCGGCCGGGCCCTGGCTCGGGCTGGTCCCGCCGGGGCGTCTGTATGCCGCGGCCTTGCCCGGCGACCACCATGGGCTGCTGCGCTCGCCGGACCTCGCGCGGCTGGTGGAGGGCTTCCTGCCGCCCGGCTAAGGCAGCTGGATGACCTGAACCGTGTTCCCCACTATATCCTCGACGTACAACCGCTTCGACGCCCGGTCCAGCGTCAGCCCCACCGGCCGCTGGATGTTCGAGAGCGCCGCCGGCCCCGCCACGAACGGCCCTGGCAAGGTGCACGTCACGGTCGTTACCCGGCCCGTCGCCAACTCGACCATCCGGACCGCGGCGGCCCCGGCATCGGCCACGTACAAGTTGCCCTGCCCATCAAGCGCCAGCCCGCTGGGCGTCACGAACCGGACGTCCGCACCGACGCCGTCCCTGTAGCCCGCGCCGTTGCCGCCCGCCACCGTCGTGACGTTGCCCGCGGCGTCGATCTTCCGGATCGCGTTGTTGCCGTCGTCCGACACGTAGACGTCTTGCCCATCGATCGCCAGGTCGCTCGGGTTGTTGAAGCGCGCCAGGTTCCCCGGCCCGTTCGCCCCGCCGAGCACGTTCGGCTGCCCGGCCAGCACGCGCGTCGTCCCGGACGGCACGTCGTAGCGGTAGATCGTGTGGGCGCCGTAGTCCGCAACGATCAACGCGTCTTGCGCCGGCGTGACCTGCACGTCGAACGGCGTCGCGCCCGGGAAGGTGTAGCTGCCGCTCAGGGTGGGTGACGGCGTCAGGTCCAGCTTGCGCAGCAAGCCGTTGCCGTAGTCCGCCACGGCCAGGAACCCGCCGGCCAGGTAGACCAGCCCGCGCGGCGTCTTGAGCTCACCCGTGCCCGGCGGTCCGTTGGCCGGACCCGACCTGCCGGCGGAGCCGGCGATGGTGGTGACGGCGCCCGTGGGCGTGATCTTGCGGATCGTGTGGTTCTGGCGGTCCGAGACGTAGAGGTTGCCGGCCGGGTCCAAGGTGCTGCGGTCGGGAGCCGAGAAGCTCGCCGCGGCCCCCAGGCCGTCGGCCATGCCTGCCGCACCGCTGCCGGCCAGCACGGATACGGTGAGGCTGGGGAACGCGAAGGGATAGCGCCCGGCGTTGGCCAAGACGCCCCGGGCCATCGCCGCGACCACGGGCACCGGCTTGCTAACGGCCAACTGGGCCTCGGTTTGGTTCATCAACAGACGCAACACGGCCGCGTCCGCCGCGAAGCCCTGGCCGCTGACCTGGCCGAGCTTCGCCACGCCAAGGGTGTCCAGCGCCAGGCAGGTCGCGGCGGTGGTGGCGGCATCCAGGTCGGCTTGCGAGGCGTTGGGAAGGGGCGACTTCGCAAGCGTCGCCAGGCGGTAGGTGCCGGCACGACCGATCACGACGAAGGTGGCCCGGCCGGGCGGCACGCTGGCAAAGGCAAACTTCCCGGCAGGGCTCACGGTCTGCCACTGCGTGGTGCTGCCGAGGTGCGCGATCGAGACCTCGGCGGTCTTGGGCCAGAGGTAGTCGGTGTAGGAAGCCAGGCGGTACTTGGCTTCGTCCGGCGGGGCAAAAGGCACCCGCAGGGTCCCCGTCAGCGACCCGCCGTCATTGGTGATGAGCGACCCGCCGTCGTTGGTGATGAGCGACCCGCCGTCGTTGGTGATGAGCGACCCGCCATCGTTGGTGATGAGGCTGCCGCCATCGTTCGTGATCAAGGAAGCACCGTCGTTGGAGATGATCGGCGCGGCCGGGGTCAGCGTGGTGGAGGTGCCCAGGCCCTGGTGCGGCATGCCCGGCTGGGTCGTGCCGTCCGGCAAGGCGGGGCCCGCGGCGCTGACGACCGTCAATTCCACCTTGCCGCCCAACAACAAGGCGCCGGCCACCTCGAGCTTGGCCAGGCCGTCCACCAATTGGTGGTCCCCGAGCTTAACCGTGAAGGTCAGCCGCGAGCCCTCTACGGCGAGGCCGTAGCCGAAGGCCAGGCGGTCGCGCCAGACCTGGCGGTCCGGCAACGCGTCGATGAGCCGGCTGGCGGCGAGGATGCGCTGGGCGGCGGGGTTGTCCTTGTAGGCCGGCGCCGCCAGGTCGAAGGTGGCGGTCACGCTGCCGGGCGCCACGGGGCCGTCCACGGTCAACAACAAGCCCAGGCCGGCCACCGCCGGCGGGCAAGGCAGCGGGGCATCGCACGCCTCGGGGGCGCCCGGGATGCCGCCCAGGAACTCCTTGCGTTGCCGGGCCTGGGACTCGGCATCGGCCGTGCCGAGTGCCGGCACGTAGGCCCCCAGCGCCAGGCCGCCGGCCTTGGGCGCCAAGCCCGTTGGCAAAGCCAGGCCCGCGGAGCCGTCGGCCGCCGCGATCGCCCCCGCCGCCCCTGGCAAGGTGGCCAGGCCCTTCACCGGCACCAGCGTGACGTCAACATCTTGGTCGAGCGCCTGGGGCACGAAGCCTGGCGCGAAGATCAACGCAGGCCGGCCCGCGCGCCTGGCCTCCGCGAGCGCCGCTTCCGTCACCTGGAAGGCGCCGTCCCGAAGGACCACGGCACGGCCGCCAACGTAAAGGACCAAGGGGCCCAGCGTCACCCGGCCGTCCGCGGCGTGGAACCGGATCGTCTTGCTGCCCAGCGCGACCACCGTCGTGTCGCGCGCACCGGCGGCGGGCGCGGGCGCCTTCACCTGGCAGGCCGTAAGGGCGGCCAGCAGCACCAGGGGCATGCAAGGGGACAGGCGCATGGATCTGACCTCCATCCAACCGGGGGTCTTATGCTTGTACCCCCCTGAACAAAAAGAGCGGGCCCCTTTCGGAGCCCGCTCGATGTCGAACCGGAGGTTAATCAGCGGTCCAGAAGTCCATCGTCCACTCGGTGTTCTTCGCGTAGTCGTAAGGCATGTAGAAGTAGCCCTTGTCGCCCCAGCCCTTGCCCCAGCTGTTGCGGACGATCAGCGACTTCTTGGCGTCGTCGTAACCGACGGCCAGGACGGCGTGACCACCCAGGATGCCCTCGTTCGGCTTGGGCATCGGCATCACGCCGGTGCTGCCGATCCACTGGAAGGAGCTGAACACTTCGAAGCCGAAGGCAACCGCGTGGCCGTCCGCGATGGAGGCCTTGACGTCGTCGAAGGTCGCCAAGTTCGTGGTGGTCTTCACCTTGTTGCCGGCGGCGGAGGCGTCAGCCGCCGCGGGGGGCTTGATGGTGAACTTGGCGGTGTTGTAGGCCCAGTCGGTCTGGTTCGCCACGCCGCGGTCGCCCAGAACGAACATGCCGTCGCTCATGTTGGCGCCCGAATCTTCGTTGATGTACTCGGCACCCATGTGGAGGCGCTCGTAGTAGTAGAGGTCCAGCGCCGACAGTTCGACCTGCTTCTCGCCGTTCTTCCGCTGCATGTACTCGCGGAGGCCCTTGCCCATCGAGAAGGCGGTGCAGGAGCCCAGGTCCTGCTGGTCGTAGACCGGGGCGCAGAACTGGCGGTTGTCAACCGAAGCGGGCAACGGCGCGCGGCGGGTGATGTGCTGCGGGTGCTGCTTGGGGGCCAGGACCGTCTTGAAGCGGTTCAGGTTGTAACCCATCTTGCGGTGCGAACCGGCGACCATCACGCTCGGCAGGCCGGCGGCGCGGAGAGCCGTCCCCGTCACGTTGGCAGGACCCGTGTGGCCACAACCAGCAGCGAACGCGGCGGTCGACAGGGCCAGCAGGGAGATCGTCAGATGACGGAAGGTGTTCAAGGGAGGCTCCTTATAAACTCTCTTCGAGGGACGGGTGGTTCGCAGTTGGTTAGGTTAACCATCGATTAACTTGAAGCTAAGATACCAAGATCACAAACCCTGGCACAAGGCCACAAACGAAGGTTTGATGGACATTTAACACAGTCCTAATAATTGGCCGATTTCTTTAAAGAACCGAACGGATCGTAAACATTGGGCCCGCCGCTTGCAGGCAGCCAAGGATGGCGTCCGCCCTTGCTCCAAGCCAGAATGGAGCGGTGAACCCTGGGAGGATCGGGAGGTGGTATGTCGCTCCGGATTTATACGGCCGGATACGAACACGACACGCAAGCGTCGTTCGTTGCGAAGCTCAAAGCGGCCGGCGTGACGCGCGTCATCGACACGCGTTACTTGCCGTCGAGCAGGAAGAAGGGGTTGTCCAAGGGGCCGCTTTCGGCCCGGCTCGCGGAGGAGGGCATCGACTACATCCACCTGAAGGAGGTGGGCACGCCCAAGCCCTGGCGCGATGAGTACAAGCGGGACCACGACTTCCAGAAGCTGGCGAGGCGGTACGGCCCGTACCTGGAAGAGCGCGGCCCGGCCCTCAAGCAGATCTTCGACCTGGCAAGGGAGCGCCCGAGCGCGCTGGTGTGCTACGAGGCTTCGGCCGAGGCCTGCCACCGCAGCCTGGTGGCGCGGCGGCTAGGCTCGATCTTCGGTCAGGTCGAGGTCGTCGACCTCTAGCCTATTCGCCGGTCCAGAAGTCGGTCGCCATGCTGGCGTTGCCGGCCACTTCGTAGGGCATGTAGAAGTAACCCTTGTCGCCCCAGGTGGGGCTCCAGCTGTTGCGGACGATCAGCGCCTTCTTGGCGTCGTCGTAGCCCACCGCCAGAACGGCATGGCCACCCAACAGCTTGTCCTGGGCGCCGGGGACGGGCATCACGCCGTCGGCGCCGATGCCGCGGAAGCTCTCGTAAACGCGGAAGCCGAAGGCCACCGTGCGGCCCTTCGCCAGGGTGCTCTTGACGTCGTCCAGGCCGGCCAGCTGGGTGCTGGTGTGGAGCTTGAACTCCGGGGCCGCCTTGTAGGAGGCCGCGGGGGGCTTCTCCTTGAACTTGGTCACGTCGTACGGGAAGGAGTCTTCCGGCGCGGCGCCCTCGGTGGCGAGGATGGAGACGGCTTCGGTGATGGTGCCGCCCGAATCCAGGTGCTTCATGATCCAGCCCACCAGGGGCATGTGGGCGCGGGTCTCGTAATACTCGAACAGCGCGGAGAGCGGCACGACGCGCTCGTGGTTCTGGCGCTGGAGCGTCTCGCGCATCCCCTTGGCGCAGGCGAAGGCGGTGCAGGCGCCCAGGTGGCCCTGGTCGTAGACCGGCGGGAGGGTGGCGCGCAGGTCCGCGGAGGCGGGCAGGATGCCCTGGCGGGGGACGCGGTGCGGCTTGGCCTTCGGCGCCAGCACGTTCTTGTAACGGTCCCAATCGTAGTCGAGCTTGCGGTCGACGCCGGCGGCCATGATGGAGGCGCTCTCGGCGCTCACGGGGGCGGCGGTGCCGGCGACGTTGGTGTGGGTGCCACAGCCGGACAGGACGGCCAACAGCGCGAGCAACGGAAGCTTCTTCATCGGGTTCCTTTTGGGGGAGCGCGGTGGGGACAGAATCACTATAGTTAAACGGTAGGTTGTGCTGACGTTAAGCTTTGGTTAATTCCATTGGATTTACGGCAAGTGCTATTTCGACTATCATCGAACTATGTCCCTCGACGCGGTCTACAAAGCCATGGCCGATCCGACCCGCCGGCGGATCCTCGAGCTGTTGCGCGAGCGCCCGCTCACGGCCGGCGAGGTCGCGGACCGCTTCGTCCTCGGCAAGCCGACCATCTCGCACCACCTCGCCCGGCTGGCGGAGGCCGACCTCGTTTACGGCGAGCGCGAGGGCACCAGCATCACGTATCACCTGAATCTGACGGTGTTCGAGGAACTGGTCACGACGCTCATGGCGCTCTGGAAAGGAGAACCCGGTGAACCGCCCTAACATGCTCATCCCCCTGATGTTGATGGCCGCGAGCTGGGCGATCGCCGCGTGGTACTGGCCCCACCTGCCCGCGACCATGCCCGTGCACTGGGGCCTGCATGGCGAGCCCAACGGCTGGATGCCGATGCCCTGGGGCGCCCTGGTGGGGCCGCTCGTGACGACGTTCATGGCCGCCGTCTTTGCGCTGGTCTCGCGCCGCGCCACGTCGGCGGAGGTGGGAGGCGTCATGGCGGCGCTGGGCGCGGCCTTCGGCTGCTTCCTGACGGTGCTGACGCTCGACACGGCGTCCCGCCCGGACCAGCACCTGGACGTGCGGCTGCTCTGGGGCGGCATGGGGTTGTTGTTCGTGGTGCTGGGCAACTACATGCCGAAGCTGCGCCGCAACCCGTACATGGGCATCCGCACGCCCTGGACCATGGGCAACGAGGAGGTCTGGTACCGCACCCACCGCGTCGCCGGCCGGATCATGGTTGCGACGGGGCTGGTGGTGACCGCGGCCTCGCAGCTACCGCCGCTCCCGGGCACGGTCGTCGTGATCGCGGCCCTCGTCGCGATGGGCGTGGGCACCTCGGCCTACTCCTACTGGCTCCACCGCCAGCTCACCAATGGAGGTGGGCCCGCCTGACCGCGAGCAGGATCCGGTTGGCCGCCGCGTGGTCCGGCTCCTCGGGCAGCTTGGTCTCTTCCGCGGCCCGTGCGAATTCGATTTCTAGCTCGTGGTGCCAGCGGAAGGCTTCCTCGAGCGGCACCTCGCCGAAACGGATGGCCAACAGCCGGTCGCGGTAGGCCGACATGTCGGGGTCCACGCGCCCCTCGCGCAGGATCCGGATGCCCGTCAGCATCAGCCGGATCAGGTGCATGGTGGGCTTGTTCGTGCGCTCTTGCTTGCGCTCGATGCGGTAGAGCTGCTGCTTCGCGTAGCCGCCGTAGGTCTTGATCAGGCGCTTCGACAGAAACGCCTGCTGGTGATCCACCAACAGCTGGCCTTCAGGCGTGACCAGGGTTTTGGGTGCCGCCAGCATCTCCAGCCGCTCCGGGTTGCCCTTGAGGCACAACGTCAGGAAGCGCTCCACCTCGTCGTAGGTGGTGTCCGTCTCCCGCTGTTCCACGAGCACGGCGGGCTTCTCGAGGGCCAGCACCTCGACGGTGGGCAAGACGAAGACGCCCCGCGTATCCCGGTCGGACGGCAGGAACGCCTCGCCGGTCTCGGGGTGGCGGTAGCCGTCGTGGTTCAACCCATAGGCATGGGACCCCGTCAGCCCCACCAGGATCAGGCCTTCCGGGGTCTCGCCTTGGTGTTTCTTGTAGCCGTCCGCGGCGCGCTGATCGTTCAACGTGAGCGTGCGTTGGCGCCGGGCGGAGCGCAGGGCGGCATCCAGCTCCCCCATGGAAGGCAGCTCCTCCCAGGCGCCCGTGATGGCCCCGGCCACGTGCGGTTGGGTACGGACACGGAAGACCGCGTTGCCGGGCGCTTCCGCGACCTCATGGTAGGTCAACAGGAACTCCGTGGGGCCCAGGCGCCAATGCACCGTGCGCGTGCGCAGCCCGCCGTTCTCGCCGCGTTCGTCGTAGCGCAGCTCGTCCAGCCACGACGCCTGGATGGCGTCGAGCTTCTCGTCGAGGAGTTGCACGAGCGTGCGCTCGCGCTGCGACTTGGTGGAACGGTCCATGCCATGCGTTTTACCCTTCGTCGGGTATGACGTTCCCATGTTCAACGACCCTCGCTTGACCGCCATCGCCGCCGCCCACCCCTACCCGTTGGTCTTCGCCACGGTCAGCGGGGCGCACCTCTACGGCTTCGAGTCGCCAGACTCCGACGTCGACCTGCGCGGCGCGCACGTGCTCCCGTTGAAGGAGGTCGTGGGCCTCGAGGACGGGCCCGAAACGGTGGAGCAAGCCGGCATCCGCGACGGTCTGGAGCTCGACCTGGTCACGCACGACATCAAGAAGTTCTGCCGGCTGCTGCTGAACAAGAACGGCTACGTGTTGGAGCAGCTGACCTCGCCGCTGATCGTCCAGACCTCGCCCGCGCACCAGGAGCTGGTGGCGCTCGCGCCGAAGTGCCTGACGCGCCACCACGCCCACCACTACTTCGGCTTCGCCGCGACCCAGTGGAAGCTGTTCGACCAGGAAGGCCGCCTGAAGCCGCTGCTCTACACCTTCCGCGTGCTGCTGACGGGCATCCACTTGATGCGCAGCGGCGAGGTGGAGGCCAACTTGTCCACGCTCAACGGCCTGTTCCGGTTGCCCTACCTCGACGAGCTGATCCGCGCCAAGCGCGAGGGATCGGAGCGGGCGCAGGCCCAGGTGGCGGAGCCGGCCTACTTCCGAAAGGAGTACGACCGCCTGCGCGGCGACCTCGAAGAGGCCTACGCGGCCAGCGCCCTGGCCGAGCGCCCCAGCGCGGCGGCCGCCATGCACGACTTGTTGGTGCGCGTGCGGTTGGGCCAAGCTTGAGGGCGATTTAAAGGCAGCTTAAGAAATATCCTGACTTAACGGCCTATGAAGGCTGTGGAGAGTTAGTGGAGTTAGGAGTTTCCCCATGGCCTTGCAGAACAACCCCGTCGGCTACGCGAGCAACGGCGGCTACCCGCCCGCGGCGAACGCCGGGTTCGTCCCCGCGCCCGCTGGCAACGCGCCGGGCGCCATCAACACCGTCGACCAGTACGCCGGCACGCCGGCCCTGCCCGCGACCGGTGTCGCGCCTTCCAGCCTGGGCGGCGGCCTGATGTCCCACCTGGGCATCGGCAGCCTGATCGGCGCCCTCGGCGGCGGCCTGCTGGGCGCCCGCGTGATCCTGCCCCGCTTGGCCCTGCGGTTGGCGCCCAAGGTGCCGCCCAGCATGTGGCTGAAGTTCGGCGTCATCGGCGGCTCCGCGTTGGCGGGCGCCTGGTTGCTGAGCAAGCTCCTCGGGGGCTCCAAGGCCGCCGCGGCCGTGCCTGCCCAACAAGCTTAAGCATCCGGCACGAATTCAAGAAACGTGATTTCCGTCATCATGGGACGGTTGGCGGGCGGGTACATCTAACGTAACCGCCCAACCAGGCCTTACCATTAGACGGGTTTGACGATGTCTTCGAGATCCGCACCCCACCTCGAAACGCCGGAGATGTCCCCGGCGCTTCGGCAGACCCTCCGGCTTTCCGTGCTGGAGGGTTGCTTTGCGTTGTTGCCCCAGACCTACACCACCGGCGTGTTCATCACGGGCTACCTGCTCTTGCTGCATGCCGACCCCTGGGCCTTCGGGCTGCTGGCGGCGGTGCCCGCGCTTGGCCAGGCGGCCCAGCTAGCCGCGGCGGCCGTGCTGGCCCAAGGCGAGCGGCGCAAGGCCATGTGCGTCTGGGGCGCCTCGCTGAGCCGCTACCTGTGGCTGCCGATGGCCCTGCTGCCCTTCGCACCGCTGTCGGACGACGCCAAGCTGGGGCTGTTCTTCTTGCTGCTCGCCACCGCCACGGCCTTGATCCAGATGTCCGGCGTGGCCTGGACCTCGTGGATGGGGGACCTCGTGCCGGCTGCCACGCGGGGCCGTTACTTCGGCTTCCGCAACGCCGTGGGCGCCGTGGTCGGCATGGGCGCGGTCTGGGGCGGCACGGCGATCATGACCGCCTACAAGGCCGCGGGCCAGGAAGCGCGCGGCTTCCTCGTGCTGATCGGTCTGGCCGTGGTGGCTTCCGTGGCCTCGCAGCTGGCCTTGCACGCGCAAGCCGCGCCGCCGCCGGCGCCGAAGACCACGCCCCCGCGCCTGCGCCACACCTTCCGCGCGCCCTGGGCGGATCGCCGCTTCATGCGGATCGTGCTCGGCCTGGGCGCCTGGTCGTTCGTGGCCAACCTCACGGGCCCGTTCTGCTACGCCTACGCGATGGCCGACCTGCACCTGAGCTATGCCACCCTGGGGTTGCACACCATGATCGTGACCGCGGTCGGCATCGGCGCACAGCTGGCATGGGGCCGCGCGATCGACCGCTGGGGCGCGCACAAGGTGCTGGTCGGTGCGATGATCCCGGTCTGCTTCCACCCGTTGATCTGGTTCTTCATGCACCCCGGCTTCACGGCGCCGCTGTGGCTGGACGCCGTCTCCACCGGCGTGTTCTGGAGCGGCATCACGCTGGCCACGCTGGCCCTGCTGCTGGAGCGCGCCCCGCGCGGCGAGCAAGCGCCCTATGTCTCGCTGCTCAACGCCTTCTCCGGCGTGGCGACCGGCTTGGGGTCACTCGCGGGCGGCGCCTTCCTGGCCGCCAACGGGCACACCCACTTCGCCTACGGGCTGGTCGCGTTCCAGGTCTTGCTGCTGCCCACGGTGGCGCTGCGCCTGGGCTGCATGCTGGCGCTGGCCCGCATCACGGCAGAACGGCCCACCCTGACGTTGGACGTGTGGGCCGGCGCGCCGGTGCCGGTCGTGGAAGCGTCGATCTCCGCCTGACCTCGTGCAGCGCGCCCGAAGATGCTGTGCACCTTGCTGGTTGCAGGGGGCAAGCGGTCGCGGCACCATGGCATGGTGATCACCGACGTCCCCGCCTCCCATGCGCCACCATGGGAAGGCCCCTATTTGCTTGGGAGTTGCCCATGGTCCACGCCACCCATCGCCGCCGCATGATGCCGCCCGCGCACGCCCGCCGGGCGCGCCGCCATACGCTGGTCACCTTCCTGGCCGGCGTCGCCGTCCTGGCCGCCGCGCTCTTCGCGTGGCTCGCCAACGCCGTGATGAACCACGCGCTGATAGAGCCGAACACCGCCCTGGAGCTGAGCGTGCATGCCCAGGCCACGCCCACGCTGGACACCTTCTTCAAGCTGCTGACGCACGTGGGCTCCGTGCCGGTG
>JAQBPE010000090.1 GCA_028287685.1 Cyanobacteria bacterium RYN_339
GGCGGGAGGAACACGGGGATGCCGCCGGCGGCCGAGATGGCCTTGCAGTAGTCCTGCGAGATCATGTAAAGCGGAGGCCGTACGCCGAAGCCGCCGAAGTCGGAGCTGTGGGCGCTGGTCTGCATCCCTTCGCTGTTGCCGGTGATCCCAATAAAGACGGCCACGGTCCGTTCCTCCATCCGCTGCGATCCAGCATAAGGCCGAGCGGAAGTGCTGACAAGGGCATGCGTAACCGACGATCGCTGCCAGGTCAGTCGGTACCCTGGTTTCATACCCGTAAAAGTGAGTGGGCGCACTGAAGACGCGGACCATTCCTGCCGATTAAGATGGCAGGGCCTAGGGCCGGGGTATGAACGAATAGGAGCAACCAAGCATGAAAGGGACCCTCTCGGTGGAGCAGGAAAACGAAATCCGGAAGATCCGCAGCAGCATCCAGGATCGCGAGCACATCGTGATGGAGCGCTTCCGCAAGATCATCAACGAGACCGCCTTCGACCTGGACCCTATCTGCGTCTACGTGATCATGGACAAACTGCGCGGCCAGCATAACAGCGCCAGCATCCCGGAGAAGAGCTACAAGAAGGCCGAGCAGATGCTCAAGGTCCTCGGCGTCGACAAGCACTGGGCTTGAGCCCAAAAAATTTGGCCCCGACCGCAACGGTCGGGGCCCTTTTTTTCGGCGTCAGCGCTTCAGCTTGGGGTCCAAGGCGTCGCGCAGCCCGTCGCCCACGTAATTCACGCTGACGATGGTCAGGAAGATCAAGAAGCCGGGGTAGAACGCCAGCCAGGGCGTATCGATCATGTACTGCTGCGCGTTCGTCAGCATGTTGCCCCAGGTGGGCGTGGGCGGCTGGATGCCGAAGCCCAAGAACGACAGCGCCGATTCCATCATGATCGCGTCCGCCACGCCCAGCGTGGCCGAAACGAAGATGGGGGCCATCGCGTTGGGCAGCATGTGGCGCATGATGATGCCGCTGTCTTCCATGCCCACCGCGCGCGCGGCCTCGATGAACTCCTGCTCGCGCAGCGTCAGGAACTCGCCGCGCACCAGGCGCGACACGCCCATCCAGCCCGTGATGCCCAGGATGAAGACGATGATGCCGATCTGGCCGCCCGGGATGGGCTTGTCCTTGAAGTAGGTCGACAGCACCATGATCAGCATCAGCACCGGCACGGCCAGCATGATGTCGGCCATGCGCATCAAGACGCCGTCCACCAGCTTGCCGTAGAAGCCGGCCAGCGCGCCGACGATGGACCCAATCACCACGCCGAAGACGGCGGCGAAGAGGCCGACGGTCAACGACACGCGGCCGGCATAGAGCAGGCGCACCAGCGTGTCCTGCCCCAGCTCATCGGTGCCCAGCGGGTGGGCCCAGGAGAAAGCTTCCTTGGTGTGGTTGAGGTCGAGGTCGTCGAAGCCGTAAGGAATGATGATGGGGCCGAGCCAGGCAGCCAGCACCAGGATGATCAGGGTCACCAGGCTCGCCACGGCCAGCTTGTGCTTCTTGAAGCGGCGCCACGTCTGAGACCAATAAGGCTCCGCGGGCGTGACCACGGCCTCGGAGGCCGAGGTGCCAGTCGGTTGGGTGTCGGGGGTCGAGGAAATCATGCGTGTTCTCCTGGGGAGCCTGGGTTCATGGTGGTCATTCTTAGCCGCAGGCGCTTAATTAAACCGAATGCGCGGGTCGAGCGCCGCGTAAAGGACGTCAGCCAGCAGGTTGGAGAACACGACCAGGGTCGCGGAGATGAACATGATGGCCATGACCACCGGGTAGTCGCTCTTGGACAGCGAATCGATGAAGAGGCGCCCCACACCGGGCCAGGCGAAGATCTGCTCCGTGATGGTGGCGCCGGCGAACAAGCCGGGCAGCGCCAACGCCACGATCGTGATGACGGGGATCATGCCGTTACGCAGGGCATGCTTGCCGATGACCACCCGCTCCGACAGGCCCTTGGCGCGCGCCATGCGGATGTAGTCCATGCGGATGACCTCCAGCATCGAGCTGCGGCTGAAGCGGGACCAACTGGCGATGCTGACGATGCACAGCACCGCGGTGGGCAGCACCAGGTGCGCGCCCAGGTCCAGGTAGCCGGCGAGGGTGGGCGCCCACAGGAGGTCCTTGAAGCTGCCCTCGAAGCCGGCGGAGAACATGCCGGCGGCCGGCAGCCAGTGGCCCACCGTGACGCCGCCGATCGTGTATTCGTTGGCCGAGAAGAACATCATCATCAGGATGCCGAACCAGAAGGTAGGCATCGAGTAGCCGAAGAACGAGAAGGTCGTGACGGCGTAGTCGAACTTGCTGTACTGGCGGATGGCGGAGATCACGCCGATGCCGACGCCAATCACCAGCGAGAGCAGGGTCGACGCGCCCATCAACAGCACGGTGTTGGGCACGCGCTCCCAGAGCATCGAGGCCACCGTCTTGCCCGTGAACAGGCTGTAGCCCAGGTTGCCCTGGATGAACTGGAAGAGCCACTTGGCATACGCCACGGGGATCGGGTCGTTCAGGCCCATCAGCTTCTTCATGCGCTCGATGTCCTCGGCGCGCATGTGCGGGTTCTGCCCGTAGATGGCCTCCGGGCCGCCGGGGGCGGCACGCATGAGGAAGTAGAGGATCAGGGACACGCCGATCAGCAGCGGGATCGACACGAGCAAGCGTCGGATCAGGTAACGGCCCACGGGCTACTCCTTGCTGGCTTTCATAGCGGTGGGCGACTGGACGTCCCATTCCCAGGTGTTCCAGAGGTTACCGGCGTTGGAGGGGTTGGCCTTGAAGTTCATGAGCCGCTTGTTGTATGGATTGAGCGTGGCCCAGTAGAGCAGCGGGAAGATCGGCAGGTCGTCCATGACGTGCTTCTCCATTTCCAGGTAGATGGCGGCGCGCTTGTCTTGCGCCAGCTCCAACTGGCCCTGCACCAGCAGGTCGTCCACGGCCTGGCTCTTGTAGTGGGCGTTGTTCTGGCCGTTGTTGCCCTTGCCGGGGATCTGGCTGGAGTGGAAAACGGAGTAGTCCGCGTCGGGATCGGGCGGGGCGGTCTGGGCGTAGAGCGCGATGTCGAACTTGCCGCCCTTGAGCGTGCCGTCCGGGTAGCCCGCGAACATGGTGGATCCAGGCTGGTTGTCGATCACCAGCTCCATGCCCACCTGCTTGAAGTAGTGACGGAAGACCAGCTCCGTGAGCTCGCGCGGCTTGCGGCCGGCGGTGGAGGTGATGGTGAAGCTCAGGCGCTCGCCGGGCTTGATGGCTGGGTCCTGGCCGCGGTAGACCCGGATGCCGTCGGGGCCGAGCTTCCAGCCGGCCTCCTCCAGCAGTTGCTTGGACTTGTCGGGGTTGTAGGCGTAGGAGTTCTCGAGCGGCTTGGGGTAGGCCCAGCTCATGGGGCACAGGTCCGCGTAGGCCACCGGGTACAGCCCGCTGTAGATCTTCTCCGAAATCTGCTTGCGGTTGATGGCGTAGGCCACGGCCTGGCGCACGCGCTTGTCCTTGAGCTTGGGCTTCTGCATGTTGAAGTCCAGGTGCTCGTAGGTCAGACCCGGGTCCGCGGAGACCTTGACGTTGGTCAGGCGCTTGATGGCGTCGTATTGGCCGATGGCGGCGCTCTGGTAGATGTCCAGCTCCCCGCTCTTGAGCAACGTGAAGGCGGCGTTCTCGTCTGGCACGATGCGCATCTTGATGGCGGCGATGTGCGGGCGGTTGATGTAGTAGTCGTCGAAGCGCACCATCGTGAGGTGATCCCCGGAGACCCACTCCTTGAACTTGAAGGGGCCCGTGCCGATGGGGTGTTGGTTGAAGGCGCTCTTGTTGATCGAGTCTTCGCTCGCCAAATCCTTCGCCAGCACGTGCTTGGGCAGGATCGTGCTGAAGATGCCCAGGTAGGGCGAGAAGATCTCCTTGAAGTGCATCTTTACGGTGTGCGGGTCCAAGATCTCCACGGCGGTGATCTTGTCGTAGCCGGTCTTCGACGTGACCATCGTCTTCTCGTTCATGTAGACCTGCCAGGTGAACTGCACGTCCTCGGCCGTGAACGGCTGGCCGTCGTGCCACTTCACGTTGGGGCGCAGGGGGTAGGTCACGACCATGCCCTTGCCTTCGCGGGCCACCAGCCCGTTCTCGAGCGTGGGCACCTTGGCCGCCAGCTGTGGGAAGAAGCGCATCTGGTCGTCCACCTGGACCAGTCCTTCCAGCATCGGCGTGGTGGCGTCGATGGTGGCCATCATGTCGGAGATGACGGGGTTGAGCTTATCCGGTTCCTGTTGTTGCTGGAAGACCACGGTGCTGCCGTTGTCCGTGACCTTGCCCTGCGGTGAGCAGCCGGACGCGGCGACGCATGCCGCCGCGAGGAAAGCGAGAGTCCGCTTGCTATGGCGCATGTTTGGCTAGCCTTCCGACTTGGGGACCTTGGAGACGACTTCGGTGCCGTCGCCGGACATCGCGCCGGCGGCCACGCCCGGCATGGCCTTGGGGCCGCCCGGCTCGTAGAGGTGGCAGGCAACCTGGTGGAGGTTGCCCACGTCGCGGAACGGCGGGATCTTGCTCCTGCAGACGTCCATCACGTAAGGACAGCGCGTGTGGAACACGCAACCGGCGGGCGGGTTGGTGGGGCTGGGGATGTCGCCCGTCAGGATCACGCGCTTCTTGGCACGCTCCTTCATCTCCTCCGGGTCCGGCACGGGCACGGCGGAGAGCAGGGCCTGGGTGTACGGGTGCAGGGGGTTGGCGTACAGGTCCGTCGAGCTCGCCAGCTCCATCATGTTGCCGAGGTACATGACGGCCACGCGGTCGGAGATGTGCTGCACGGTGCTCAGGTTGTGGGCGATGAAGAGGTACGTCAGGCCGAACTCCTCCTGGAGGTCGGCCATCAGGTTCAGCACCTGCGCCTGCACGGACACGTCGAGTGCGGAGACGGGCTCGTCGCAAATCACGAACTTGGGGTTGATGGCGAGCGCGCGGGCGATGCCGATGCGCTGGCGCTGGCCGCCGGAGAACTCGTGCGGGTAGCGGTCCGCGTAGCTGGGGTTGAGGCCCACGCGGTCGAGCAGCTCGCGCACGCGCTTGGTGAGGTCCGGACCCGAGTGGGTCTTGTGGACGCGCAGGGGCTCGGCGATGGTGTCGCCGATCGTCATGCGCGGGTCGAGGCTGGCGTAGGGGTTCTGGAAGACGATCTGCATCTCGCGGCGCAGCTTGCGCAGCTCTTCCTTGCCCATGGCCAGGACGTTGCGGCCCTCGAAGTTGACGACGCCGGCGGTGGGCTCGATCAGCCGTAAAATGAGGCGGCCGGTGGTGGACTTGCCGCAGCCGGACTCGCCTACCAGGCCCAGGGTCTCGCCCTTCTTGATGTCGAAGTTCAGGCCGTTAACCGCCTGGACGGCCCCTACCTGCTTCTGGAACAGGATGCCGCGGGTGATGGGGAAGTGCTTGACGAGGCCCTTGACCTCGACCAGGGTCTCCGACATTACTTGGCCTCCTTCGCTTCCTTCATCAACCAGCAGCGGACTTGATGGCCAGGTTCCACGGTTTCGAGCTTCGGGGCTTCGTTGCACTTGGCCCAGTAGTGCGGGCAGCGGGGACCGAAGGAGCAGCCTTGCGGGAGCTTGGACAGGCTGGGCGGCTGGCCCTCGATGGGCGTGAGGCGCTTCTGGCGCGAGCCCAACTGGGGGATGGAAGCCAGCAAGCCCTGGGTGTAGGGGTGCTTGGGGCTCTTGAAGAGCGTGTTCACGTCGGTGTACTCGACCACCTTGCCGGCGTACATGACGGCCACGGTATCGCACAGCTCGGCCACCACGCCCAGGTCATGGGTGATCATGATGACGGCGGCGTTGTTACGGTCGCGGATGTCGCGCATGAGGTCAAGGATTTGCGCCTGGATCGTCACGTCGAGCGCGGTGGTGGGCTCGTCGGCGATCAGGAGGTCCGGCTCACAGCTGAGCGCCATCGCGATGACAACGCGCTGGCGCATGCCGCCGGAGAACTGGTGGGGATAGTCGTCGATGCGGCCCGCAGCACTGGGGATGCCCACGCGCTCCAGCATGTCGATGGCCTTCTTGCGGGCCGTGCGCTTGTCCACCTTCTGGTGGAGGATGATGGCTTCCATGATCTGGTCGCCCACGGTCAGGACCGGGTTGAGCGAGGTCATGGGGTCTTGCGAGATCAGCGCGATGCGGTTGCCGCGGATCTTGCGCATCTCCTCTTCGCTCTTCTTGAGGAGGTCTTCGCCGTTGTAGAGGATCTGGCCGTCGATGATCTTGCCCTGGGGCTGGGCCACCAGGCGCATGATCGAGAGGCTGGTGATGCTCTTGCCGCAGCCGGACTCGCCCACGATGCCGAGGATGCCGCCGCGGGGGATCTCGAAGTCGACCCCGTCAACGGCCTTGACGGTCCCCTCTTCCGTGAAGAAGTGCGTGCGTAAGCCGGACACTTTGAGCAAGGGTTCCGCCACTACGGCCTCCTGGTTTCTAGCTGAATGTTAAAACGGTATTAACCGGCTCATTATACCCCGCTCCCCGAGGGCGTATCCATCACGGATTCGCCGGGCCGAGGCGGGTAGAATAGCGGCATGCGACGTCACTTCGGCGCCTTTGTTATGGCCCTATCGCTCGCCTGGCCCGTTACAGCCTCGGCGGAGGCTGCGCAGCCGCTCGTGCTGGCCCCTTCCGTCGAGCAACCCTCGCCCGCCGGCCTGGCGCTGGACCTGGCGATGCCCACGCTCGTCAGCGCGGCCGCGTTCTATGCCATCATCGGCGGCGGCATCGACTCCCCCAGCGTGCAGGCCTTGCTGATCGGCGGCGCGCTGGCCGCCCCGCCGGCCGCCCTGGTGGCCTTCCGCGAGAAGCCCTTCGCCCTGGACAGCTACTTCGCAGCGGCCTCCGGCGGCGTGCTCGGGATGCTGCTGGGCATGGGGCTGTCGCGGGTCTTCTTGCCCACGGATGCGGGGCTCGTGCGCCTGCCGCTGCTGGCAATCGGCCAGGGGCTGGGGGCCGCGGCCGGTTACCACCTCTACCGCCTGGCCAAACCCAACCTGGAAGGCCTCGACAAGCTCCCGGAGCACCGCACCGACGATCCAAACAACTGGGATCGCTGGAAGGAAAGACACCACCCATGAGTAGATGTTGGTTGAACCTGGCCCTCGCCGGGGCGCTCGTGATGGCCCTGCCCATGCCGGCCCTGGCGGTGCAGGCGATCGAGGATCACCTGCCGCAGTTCATCACGGCCATCGGCGATGGCTCCGTGGACTACTGGATGGCCTTCGAGGCCGCCAACAGCATGGAGCTGAACGGCATCTTCTACCGCGACCGCTCCCCGTCGCAGAAGGCGGTTCTGTCGCGCGCCGCGCTGGGCCACTACGTGCCGGTGCGCCAGCTGATCACCTTCGCCAACCGCTGGCGCGCGGACTTCGAGTGGGTCGCCGAGCGGCTGGAAGGGCTGTCCGGGCGCCTGCCCTACATCACGGCCTCGATGTGGTACACCTACGACACGCGGCCCTACGTCTACGTGGACGCGGGCGGCAAGCAGGTCCTGGGCCTCAACGCGCGCATGTTCCTGCCCTATGAGCCGATCAAGACGCGCATGATGTTCTGCGACGCGTTCTTCAACACCTTCCAGCTGCAGCACACGCATGACATGGCGGAACACCTGACGCTGGGCCGACGGGTGCAGATCGAGGGGCTGAAGATGGCCGTGCAGATGCGCGGCGTGCCCAACCTGCCCGCCTACAGCTACCTGCACGTCAGCGCCAGCACCCTGGCGGCCTGGCAGCGCAACCAGAAGAGCATCGCGCGGGCCATGATGAAATCGATCGATGCGCCGGAGTCCGCCAACGCGATGGAGCGCTTCTTCGGCCGTGGCTGGGGCGATCCCTGGCCGGCAGGCGCCGGCAAGTACGTGGCCTACATGCTGGCCGTGGGCGCGGCGCGCGAGCACAACCCGCTGGAGCTGGTCGGCATGCCCAGCCGGGACTACATGTTCGTGGTACGGCCCGCGTTGGAAGACATGGCGCGGGTTCAGGAAGGGCTGTCGCCATGATGCGTCGCCTCGCCCTGGGCCTGGCGCTCGTGCTCGCGATCGCCCCGGCCGCCCGTGCGGAGGTGCACGACAGCCTGCCCGACCTGATTTCCACCTGGGTGAGCATGCAGGAGGACCCGGAGCCGGAGTGGGAGATTGCCTGGCTGCGGTACGAAGCGGCCGAGTCCAGCTTCCTCGATCCCACGCTGTATGCCGGGCGCACTGCCGTCTCCAAGGGCGTGCTGCTCGACGCCACGGTGGCGGAGATGCGCGGACACTTCCCGGACCGCATGAAGCAGCTGGCCGTCTTCGAACAGAACTGGGGCGGCGACCTGGCCGCCGTGAACGAGGGCTTGCGCCGCGAGTTCAACACGGTGCCGCAGCTGGAGCTGTACCTGGCCTTCTCGATGTCGCCCGCGAAGCTGGCCATCGGCGAGTTGGCCGGCAAGCCCAGCGTCTGCGTCAACGCACGGCGGTTGCTGCCGTACCGCTCGGAGCCCACGCGCGTGCTCTTGGCGCGGTACCTGTTCGAGACGCTGTTGCCGCGCTGGCAGCGCACCAACAGCGTCGGCGATCGCCTCCACCTGGAGGGCATGGACCTCTGGGGCGCCAGCCGCATCCTGCCCGGGCTGGGCCTGGAAGACCTGCTGGAGGTGCCGGCCAGCCAGCTGCAGGCCTACTCGGCCGGCCGCGCGCGCTACGCCGCCCAGCTGCTGGCGGCGCTCGACAGCAAGGACCCCGTGATCGTGAAGCGCTTCTTCGGCGGCGTGCAGCCGGTGGGCTGGCAGCCCGACGCCGGGCGCTACCTGGGCCTCTTGGTGGTGCGCGACATCGCCCAGGAAATCGGCCAGGAAAAGGTGCCCGGCATGCCGCATGCGGAGTTCATGACGCGGGCCCGCCGGGCGTTGGTACGCCTGGCGGGCCCGCAGGTGAACCCTTAAATTAGAGCGAGACGGCCTCGTCCTTGTTGCCCTTGATGATCTTGAGTTCGAGGTTGTTCAGCGCCTCGAGCAGCTTGGCCGCACCGACCTTGCTCTCGATGAAGGCCAGGCCCGCGTAGGGCTCGCCCGACGGCTTGTACTGGACGTCGACGAAGCCCAAACCGGAGGTGTTGGCTTCGCCCTTCGAGACGACGGCCGCGATCATGTTGCCGGTGGCGAAGGCGTCGTACTCGTTGTTGAGGTGGGAGTAGTCGCCGTAGCTGAGGTTGTCCTCGCCGCCGACCTTGGAAATAACCTGGTTGGCCTGGTAGAAGCCGTAGGCCAGGGTCATGTCGACGGTGCCTTCGGCGATCTTCTTGTTGGCGGCCTTCATGACCAGCTGGAACTGGTAGGCGTGGCGCATCTCGTGGGTCACGGTCGCCAGCGCGGTCCAACGGTCGCCCTTGGCGATCGCCTCGGGGTACAGCACGACCTTGCCGATGCCGTCGCGGCCGCCCTGGAAGTAGGCCAAGGTGCCGGTCTCGGGCACGCCGGTGGCGGTGCTCATCGGGGGCGGCGTGAAGTCCATGACCTTGCCTTCCATCGCCACGACGCGGTCGAGGGTGGCCATCTGGTCCTTCTCCGACAGCTTGGACCAGTTGCCGAAGGCGCCCATCACGGTCTGGTCGCCGGCGATCTGCTTGGCGAGGGCCATGCGCTGCTTGTCGCCCTGGCCGTCCATCGCCTTGCGGAAGTCCTGCGTCTCCTTGGAAAGCACGAAGCCTTCGGGCGCCTTGGCCTCGGTGGCGGCGTTGCAGAGGAACTTGGTGAGGTCGCCGGCGGTGTCCGCGGACTGGCGCTTGGGGGCGCGGTTCGGCTTGTGGGTCGCCATCGCGCCGATGCCGCTCCAGTCACGCGCGCCCTTGGCGGCGGCGGTCGACACCAGCGGCTGGTGGGCACAACCCACGGCGGGCAAGATGACGGCGGCGGCGAGCAGGGCGCGGAGCATCTTCATCGGGTTGTTCCTCTCCAAGTTTAACGGCAGCTTATGAGATTAGGTATAGGTTATGGCCCGGTAAAACTTGTTTGTTATTTAATTAAAAACAGCACCTTGTCATGTCACAGGCCGGGCGGCCGTGCTAAAAGATTGCCCTATGGAAAGCCAATGGAATGACGCCGAAGCCGCCGCCCTGCAAGCCGATCCGCTCCGCCTGAGGGTCTATACCTCACGCTTGCTTGGGCGGGAGCCTTCCCTGGTGCTGCATGGCGGCGGGAACACGAGCGTGAAGGCCTCGCGTCCCAACCTCTTCGGCGACGAGGAGGAGCTGCTCTTCGTGAAGGGCAGCGGCTGGGACCTGGCCACCATCGAAGACCGCGGCTTCGCGCCCGTGCGCATGGAGACGCTGCTGCGCATGGCGAAGCTGGAGACGCTGGCGGACGCCGACATGGTGCGCGCCCAGAAGGCCGCCATGACGAACCCGGATGCGCCGGCCCCATCGGTCGAGGCGATCCTGCACGCGATCATCCCCTACCGCTACGTCGACCACACGCATGCCGACGCGGTGGTCGCGCTGACGAACACGCCCGACGGCGAAGCCCGCATCCGCGAGGTGTACGGCGATCGGGTGCTCTACATCCCTTACGTGATGCCCGGTTTCATCCTGGCCAAGGAGGTCTACCGGCTCACGCAGGGCGTCGACTGGCACCAGTACGAAGGCATGGTGCTGCTGCACCACGGGATCTTCTCCTTCGGCGACGACGCCAAGACCGCGTACGAGCGCATGATCCAGCTGGTCACGGAGGCCGAGCGCCAGGTCGAGAAGCTCCCGCTGGCCGCCGGGGAGGCCGCCGAGGACCTCGGCGCGCTCGCGGCGTTGCGCAAGGCCGTGGGCGGGAAGCTCAAGGCCCCCGTCATCGCGCGCTGGGACCGCTCCCCCGCGGCGGTGGGCTTCGCCAACCTCGCACCGGACGTCTCCCAGCGCGGCCCCCTGACGCCCGACCATGTGATCCAGACCAAGCGCGTGCCCCTGATCGTGGGGAGCGACGTCGAGGCCTACGAGGCGGCCTACCGGGCTTACTTCGACCGCAACACGGACGGCAAGCTGACGTGCCTCGACCCGGCCCCGCGCTGGGCCGTCTGGCCCGGCCACGGCACGGTGGCCTTCGGCACCTCCGCCAAGAAGGCGGACGTGATCGCGGACATCAACCGGCACACCATGAAGGCCATCCAGTGGGCCGAAGCGTTGGGCGGTTGGCGTGCCTTGAGCGAGAAGGACATCTTCGAGGTCGAGTACTGGGAGCTGGAGCAGGCCAAGCTCAAGCTGGGCGGCGGCGCGAGCTTGCCCCTGCAAGGCAAGGTGGCGCTCGTAACGGGCGCCGCGAGCGGCATCGGCAAGGCCTGTGCGGAGCGCCTGCGGGCGCATGGCGCGGCGGTCGTGGCGCTGGATCTCAACGCCGGCGTGGCCGAGCTCTTCAACGGGCCCGACGCCCTGGGCCTGGCCTGCGATCTCACGGACCGCGCCGCGCTGGACGAGGCCGTCGCCACCACCGTGCGCACGTTCGGCGGCCTGGACCTGCTGGTGTGCAACCACGGCATCTTCCCCGACGGCCGCTCGATCGCGGACCTCGAAGACGCGCTCTGGAGCAAGTCCCTGGACGTGAACCTGACCAGCCATGTGTACTTGTTGCGCGCCTGCGTGCCCTATCTGGAGCAGGGCTTTACCCCGGCCGTCGTGGTGATCGCGTCCAAGAACGTGCCCGCGCCCGGCCCGGGCCAGGCGGCCTACTCCGCCGCCAAGGCGGGGCTGACGCAAGTGGCGCGCGTGGCCGCGCTCGAGCTCGGCCCCAAGGGCATCCGCGTCAACGTCTTGCACCCCAACGCCGTCTTCGACACCGCCATCTGGACCGACGCCGTGCTGGCCGACCGCGCCAAGCGCTACGGCATGACCGTGGCGCAGTACAAGACCAACAACGTGATGGGCGTGGAGGTGACCTCCCGCGACGTGGCGGAGCTGGCCTGCGCGATGGCCGGGCCGCTCTTCGCCAAGACCACCGGGGCCCAGCTGCCAGTAGATGGGGGCAACGACCGGGTAATCTAAGCCCATGGACTGGCAGGGGCTCTCGCGCTGGGTGCGCTCGCATGGCCGCCACCGGGGCCTTACGGCGCGGGTGGCGCCGCTGCGGCCCGGCCACGCGATCTTGGCGGCCCTGGCAGGCACGATGGCCGCGCTCCAGCTGAACGCTGCCACCCATGACGTGCCGCTGCTGCCGCCCGGCGGCGCGCTGATTCCCGTGCCGCCTGGCTTCCTGTGGGGCGTGGCCACCGCCGGCCACCAGTGGGAGGGCGGCGACGCCACCAGCAACTGGGCCGCCTGGGAGCGCGCCGGCCACGTGACGGAGCAGCCGGGCCAGGCCGCGGACGGCTGGAACCGCTACGCCACCGACATGGACCTGGCCAAGGGCATGGGGCTGAACGCCTGGCGAATGAGCATCGAGTGGAGCCGCATCGAGCCCCGACGCGGTGAGATCGACCATGCGGCCGTGGCGCACTACCACGCCATGCTGGCCGCGGCGCGCGCGCGCGGGCTGACGCCGATCGTGACGCTGCTGCACTACGCCTACCCGGCCTGGCTGGATGCGCTCGCGCCACGGGGAGAGTCGGCCTGGGAGACGGACGAGGCCGTCGATCGCTACGTCGACTACGTGGCCTTCGTCGCGCGCGAGTTCGGCCCCGACGTGCGCTACTACCTGACGTTCAACGAGCCGACCGTGATGGTGGAGGCTGGCTACCTGGCCGGCATCTGGCCGCCGGGAAAGAAGGATCTGGGCGCCTTCCTGAAGGCCAGCGACCACCTGATCAAGGCGCATTCCCGGGCCTACGACCGCATCCACCAGGCCGACCCCGACGCCCAGGTAGGCTTCAACAACTACGCGGCCGCCTACCAGCTGAGCCTCGACCCGGCCGCGGACGCCATGCCCGCGCCGGGCGACGACTGGTTCCTGAAGGCCTTCGCCAACGTCGCGATCCCCGGCCACGACCGCGCGCCCAAGCTCGACTTCATCGCCGTGGACTACTACAAGCGCCTGACCATCCCGACCCAGCTGATTCCGCCGAGCCCCAGCCAGTGGCATGTCTTCCCCGCCGGCTTCGACGAGGTGTTGGTGCGCTACTACCGGGCCTTCCACCTGCCGATCCTGATCGCGGAGAACGGGCTCGCCACCGACAACGGCCACCCGCGCGGCGACGGCTGGACGCGCGAGGCCTACATCGCGGAACACGTGGCCCAGCTGCAACGCACCATGGCGCGGGGCGTGCCGGTGATCGGCTACACGTATTGGACGCTCACGGACAACTACGAATGGGGCAGCTTCAACGACCGCTTCGGCCTGTACGAGGTGGAGTGCCGCACGGGCAGCTTCACGCGTATGCCGAC
The DNA here is from genome assembly GCA_028287685.1 of Cyanobacteria bacterium RYN_339. Taxonomy (GTDB): domain Bacteria; phylum Cyanobacteriota; class Sericytochromatia; order S15B-MN24; family JAQBPE01; genus JAQBPE01. The sequence goes on from JAQBPE010000090.1 coordinate 13,354, forward strand.
GCCCGCCGTCGAGGTCTACAAGGCGATCGTGGCGGCCGGCGGCGTCACCCCCGATTTGCTGGCGCGATATGGGTACAAGGCAGCCGGGGGAAAACATTGAAAGCCGTGGTGATGCACGAGCGCGGTGGCCCGGAGGTGCTGCGCTACCAGGACGTTCCGGACCCTACGCCCGTCGCTGGCGAAGTGCTGGTGCGCGTGCGGGCGGCCACGGTCAACCACACCGACCTCTTCCATCGGTCGGGCCGCTTCTTCATCCAGAAGGAGCTGCCGCATGTGCTGGGCATGGACCTGGCCGGCGAGATCGCGGCGCTGGGGCCCGACGTGACGGGCTGGGCCGTTGGCGATCGCGTGGTCGCGACCTTCGAGGATTTGGGCCGCAAGCGTGACGGCGCCTATGCCGAGCTGGCGACGGTGCCGGTGTCGGAGCTGCGCCGCATCCCCAACGGGCTGGATTTCAACACGGCCGCCAGCGTGGGCCTGGCCTTCACGACGGCCTGGGTGGCCCTGCGCCAGCGCGCCCGCATCGGCGCCTGCGTGGATGGCCTGCGCGGCGAGCGCGTGGTGGTGACGGCCGCGGCCAGCGGCGTGGGCACGGCGGCGGTGCAAATCGCCGCCTGGCTGGACGCCCGCGTGGTGGCGCTGGTGGGCGATGACGAAAGCGACCTGGGCCGGCGCAAGGCCGAGCTCCTGAAGGGCTTGGGGGCGGACGCCGTGCTGCGCGCCGATGACCCGGAATTGGTCGCGAAGGCCCACGCGGCCCTGGGCGGCGAGGCCACCCTGGTGGTAGAGCATGTCGCGGGCGCCTCGCTGCAACGCTCGCTGGACGTGCTGGGCCCCTACGGCCGCATCGTTTGCATCGGCACGCTAGGCGGCGACGTCGGCCCCGTCAACGTCATGGACATGATCATGAAAAATGCCACCGTGCTCGGCAGCTTCGGCGCCGTGCCGCCGGGCGATTTCGAGCGGATCCTGGGCCTGTTCGCCATGGGCGTCTTCGAGCCCGTGATCGACCGGGTCATGCCCTTGGCGCAGGCCCGCGAGGCACACGAACTGGTGGAAGCGCGACAAACCGTGGGCAAGGTCCTGCTCGTCCCGTAAATCATTTGCTTGACAATGCAATTGATGACGGCTATCATTTGCACATAGACGCAATTGTGCAAACGAACTCACCGGTGAAGTCATGGATGAAATCTGGAGCCCCGCCTTCTTCAAGGCGCTCTGCGAACCTAGCCGTCTGGCCATCTTGCAGCAGCTGATCCGCTGCAGCGAGGCGCTGACCGTGGGCGAGATCGCGGCGTGCTGCCCGCTGAACCTGTCCGTCGTTTCCCGGCACCTCGCGACGTTGCGCGACGCCGGGATCCTGACGGCGGAGAAGCGCGGCAAGGAGGTCTATTACTCGCTCCAGGCCAAGTCCGTCGCCGACGCCCTGCGGGCCCTGGCTAGCGCCATCGAAGGCCCGCCCACCACCGAGGAGCAGACCCCATGAGCGAAACCACCCCCCCGACTTCCTGCCGTTGCCACTGCTGTTGCTGTTGTGACGGACTGGCCTCGATCCTGCGTTGCCTGGCCGATTGCCTGGACGGCAAACAACGACCCGTCGCTTAGTGGTATGATCTGAGGTTCGATGAACCAAAAGCCGACCTCCAAAGAGACCGAACAGGGGCGCCTCGTGCGCCCCATTTCCGACAACCGCCGCGCCTATCACGAATACCTGATCCTCGAGAAGTACGAGTGCGGGCTGGTGTTGACGGGCACGGAGGTCAAGAGCCTGCGCATGGGCCAGGTGCAGATGGCGGACTCTTATTGTCGGATCGAGGACCGGGAGGTCTGGGTCCACCACATGCACGTGTCCCAGTACACGCACGGCAACATCTACAACGTCGATCCCATGCGGAAGCGCAAGCTCCTGATGAAGAAGACGGAGATCTCGCGGCTGCTGGGCAAAACCAAGGAGAAGGGGCTGACACTGATCCCGCTGCGCCTCTTCTGGTATGGCGACTGGGCCAAGATCGAGATCGGCCTCGCCAAGGGCAAGCAGCTCCACGACAAGCGCGACGCCATCGCCAAGAAGGACATCAAGCGGGACGTGGACCGCGCGCTCAAGGAGCGTTCCAAGTATTAAGCGGTTTATAAGGCTTTCTTGACATCAAGGAAGCGCCCACCGTACACTAGCGGGGCTGTTTTGGCGGGAGGACCCGTCCCGACACTTAAAAGGATCTTTCATGGATATCCCCGTTGTCAGCATCCTTCAAGCCACGGAAAAGACCACCCGCTACAGCTTCCAGGAAACGATCGTCTTCGATGACGAGAAGCTCTTGGACCCCGTCGTTGGGGAATTCGAAATCACGCGCGCCAGCAACCAGATCTTGCAGGTGAAGGGGCTTTTCAAGGCCCGTCTCCAGCTTGCATGTGACCGCTGCGGCGAGCCCTTCGAATTGCCCGTGGAGTTCGACGTGGACGAAGGTCTCGAGGTCATTGATGGCCCCGTGACCTCGGAGGAGGTCAACGAGACCGTCTCCGCCACCGGGAACTTCGATGCCACCGACCTGATCAGGCAAAACCTGTTATTGGCGCTCCCTACCCGGCGGTTGTGCGGCTGTGAGCCTCTCACCAACCAGGCGGACGCTGACTCGGTCGATCCCCGCTGGGCTGCCTTGCGGTCCATCCACCAGGAGCCCAACGGCAAGCACTGACCCCGTCCGCCCACCGCGGAATCCCTTGGAGAAACCCCGATGCCTCAACCCAAAAAGAAGACTTCGAATTCGAAGACTGGCCACCGCCGCGCCCACTGGATCCGTGCGTTGGACATCCCGAATTTGACCACCTGCCCGCAGTGCCATGCGGCCAAGATCCAGCACACGCTGTGCCAGAGCTGCATGACCTACAAGGGCCGCTCGTACGGCGTTCCCGCGAACGAGCGCTAAACTCCACTAGGTGCCTTCCGAGAGGGCGCGCATCGCGATCGATGCGATGGGGGGCGACCATGCCCCTGAAGAGATCGTCAAAGGCGCGCTTGATGCCGCCCGCCAGGGTCTCGCCGCCATCACGCTCGTGGGCGACAAGCACCGCCTCGACCCCCTGTTGCAGGGGGTCGATTTGGCGTCCCTGGGCGTCGACGTCGTCCATGCCTCCGAGGTGATCGGCATGGGCGAGGCGCCCACCACCGCCTTGCGCCAGAAGAAGGACGCCAGCATCACGGTGGCCCTGCGCCTGGTCAAGGAGGGCAAGGCCGACGGCGTGGTGGCCGCGGGCTCGACGGGGGCGGCCATGGCCGGCGCCCTGATGACGCTGGGGCGGATCCCCGGCATCGAGCGGCCGGCGATCGCCGCCGTCATGCCCACCCAAACCGGCCCCGTGATCCTGCTGGACGTGGGCGCCAACGTGGACAGCAAGCCGCTTTACCTCCAGCAGTTCGCCATCATGGGCAGCGTCTACTGCCGCGCCGTGTTCAAGGTGGAGCGCCCGCGCGTCGGGCTCTTCAACATCGGCGAGGAAGAGGGCAAGGGCAACGACCTCGCCAAGGAGGCCTACCCGATGCTCAAGGCCGTCCCGGGCCTGAACTTCGTGGGCAACATCGAGGGCCGCGATCTGCCCAGGGGCGCGGCCGACGTGGTGGTCTGCGACGGCTTCATCGGCAACGGCCTCTTGAAGATGGCCGAAGGCATGGCGCTCTTGCTGATGGACATGATGAAGGAAGAGATCTCGCGCGACTGGCGCGGCAAGGCCGGCGCGGCGCTGATGAAGCCCAACCTCAAGGCGCTCAAGCGGCGGCTGGACTATGCCGAGTACGGCGGGGCGCCCTTGCTGGGGGTGAACGGCGTCTGCATCATCGGCCACGGCAGCTCCAAGGCCCTGGGCATCTTCCACGCCGTGCGCGTGGCCAAGCAGTGCATCGAGGGCCGGGCCATCGACACGATCCGCCAGGAACTGGCGTCTTCCCCGGCGAAGCAGGCGTGATACGATGGAGCCCATGAACGCTGTAAAGACCGTCCCCGTCCAATTGACCGGGGTGGGCTACGCGGTGCCGGAGAAGGTGCTCTGCAACGCGGACCTCGAGACCATGGTGGAAACCACCGACGAGTGGATCTTCACCCGCACGGGCATCCGCGAGCGGCGCGTGGTCCAGGACGGCGAGTTCCTCTGGCAGCTCTGCGTCCCCGCCGCGCGCCAGGCCCTCGCCCAGGCCAAGCTCGACCCCGCCGACCTCGACCTGATCGTGGTCGCCACCTCCAGCCCCGACTACCCGATGCCGTCCACCGCCGCGCTGGTGCAGAAGGAGCTGGGCGCCTTCAAGGCGGCCGCCTTCGACCTGGAGGCGGCCTGCACGGGCTACGTCTACGGCCTGGCCGTCTGCAAGCAGTTCATTGCCACCGGGATGTACCGCAACGTGCTGTTGATCGGCGCGGACATGTTAAGCCGGTTCATGGACTACACGGACCGCGGCACCTGCATCCTCTTCGGGGACGGGGCCGGCGCGACGGTGTTGCAGGCGGGCACACGCGAAGGCGTGCTTTCGACCATCCTGGCTGCCGATGGGCGGGGCGCCGGGCACCTGGACATCTCCGAGAACCCCAACGAACCCGGGGCGCCGGCGCGCATGGCCCGCCGGCAGTACATGCACATGAACGGCAAGGAGATCTACAAGTTCGTGGTGGACGTGGTGCCGCCGATGATCGAGCAGGCCGCGGCCCAGGCGGGCATCGAGGTGGGCCAGATCAAGCACTACATCTTGCACCAGGCCAACGCACGCATCCTGGATGCGGTCGCCAGGCGGCTGAAGCTGGAGGATGGCGCCATGCTCCACAACATCGCCAAGTACGGCAACACCAGCGCCGCCTCGATCCCGCTGGTGCTGGGCGAGGGGGTGGACGAGGGCGTGATCAAGCCCGGCGACCTTTGTTGCCTGGTAGGCTTCGGTGCCGGGCTGACGTGGGCTGCTGCGATCGTCGAGTGGAGCGGACCCGCCTCTTAAGACGCCTTGCCGATGTAGGTGACGGCGTCGCGCACGGTCGCGATCTTCTCGGCATCTTCGTCGGGGATCTCGATGTTGAACTCCTCTTCGAACGCCATCACCAACTCGACGGTGTCGAGCGAGTCGGCGCCGAGGTCCTCGGTGAAGCCGGCATCCATCGTGACGGTGTCTTCGGTGACGCCCAGGCGGTCGACGACGATCTTCTTGACCTTCTCGTAGATATCTTGTTCGGACATGGGTGTGGTTTCTCCTGTGTCTATGCGCTGGACGTGGCTACATCGCCATGCCGCCGTCCACGCAGAAGACCTGGCCGGTGACGTACGTGCCGTCGGTGGCGAGGTAATGCACGAGGGAGGCGACTTCCTCGGGGCGCCCATAGCGTCCCAGGGGAATGGCAGCGAGGGTCTCGGTCTTGGCTTGCTCCGTCATGGCTTCCGTCATCTCCGAGGCGATGAAGCCGGGGGCCACGGCGTTGACCAGCACGTTGCGGCTGGCCAGTTCCTTGGCAACGGCCTTGGTCAGGCCCACCAGGCCCGCCTTGGCCGCCTCGTAGTTGGCCTGGCCGGCGTTGCCGACCAGCCCGACCACGGACGTGATGTTGATGATGCGGCCCGCGCGGGCCTTCATCATGGGCTTGCTGGCGGCCCGCGTGAGGTAGAAGGCGGAGCTCAGGTCCGTGTGCAGGACCAGGTTCCAGTCGTCGTCCTTCATGCGCACCAGCAGCCCGTCGCGGGTGATGCCGGCGTTGTTGACCACGATGTCCAGCCGGCCCCACTTGTCGAGGGCGGCCTTCACCAGGGTGTCGGCGGTGGCGGAGTCCGCCACGTCGCCTTGCACCAGCAGGCCTTCGCCGCCTTCGGCGTGCACCAGCGCGAGCACCTCCTCGGCGGCTTCCAGGTTGCGGGCGTAGTTCAGCACCACGCGGGCGCCGGAGGCGGCCAGGCGCACGGCGATCGCCCGCCCGATGCCACGCGAGGCCCCGGTGACGATCGCGACTTGCTCCGCGAGCGGGCGGATCGTGTGGCTCATGCCGACACCGCCGCGAGCGTCTTCTCCAGCGAGGCCATGTCCTCCACGTTCAGCGTGGTGGCGTCGCGGCGGGCCTTCTTGACCAGGCCGGAGAGCACGCGGCCGGAGCCGACCTCGATGAAGGTGGTGACGCCGGCGGCCAGCAACGCCTCGACGGTTTGGGCCCAGCGGACCGGGTGGTCGAGCTGGGCGGCCAGCTTGGCCGGGATCTCCGCCGCGGCCTGGTAGGGCAGGGCGTCGAGGTTGGCGTAGACCTGGATCGCGGGCGCTGCGTAGCTGGCGGCCTCGAGCACGGGCTTGAAGCCCTGGGCGGGCGCGGTCATGAGCGGCGAATGGAAGGCGCCGCTGACGTTGAGGGGGATGGCGCGCTTGGCGCCTTCCGCGGTGGCCTTCTCGCAGACCTCCTGCACGCCCGCGGGGCTGCCGGAGATCACGATCTGGTCGGCGCTGTTGTAGTTGGCGACGGCCACGACGGCGCCGGCCGCCTTGCAGAGGGCGTCCAGCCGCGCGGCGTCGAAGCCCAAGATCGCGGCCATCGTGCCCGGCTCGCGGGCGCCCGACGCGGCCATCAGCTCGCCCCGGCGCTTGACCAGGCCGACGGCGGTCTCGAAGCCCAGCGCGTCGGCCTCGACCAGTGCGCTGTACTCGCCCAGGCTGTGGCCGGCGGCGTGGGTCGGACGGATGCCCTTTTCACGCAAGATGCGGGCGATCGCCGTGGACACGGCGAGCAGGGCCAGCTGGGCGTGCTGCGTCTGCTGCAGCTCCTCGGCCGGACCCTCGAAGCACAGGCGCTGCAAGGGAAGCCCGCTCCAACGCTCCGCATCGGCCAGGGTCTGGGCGGCAACAGGGAACGCCTGGGCCAACTCGTGGCCCATTCCAACGTTCTGCGAGCCTTGGCCGGGGAACAGAAAGGCGATGGACATCCAAGCGCTCGACGGCCGCGGGCCGCCATACTCCTAACTTACAAGCCTCCGACACGGGTCGCAAGCTTGCATACTTTAGCCTAGTTCCCAGGCTATGCCAAGTGGTATTGGCGCATGATCTCGCCCAGCTTCCGGCCGTAGCTGGGGTCGGTGGCGTAGGTGCCCGTGATGTTGTTGGCGAAGTTGAACGGGTTGTGGTCGCGGCCATACTGGGCCATCGCCTTGTCATAGTAGCCGTTGTGGAACAGCTTGCCGTGGGCCTCGACGCCTTCGTAGAAGTTGTTGTACTTGGCGAAGCCCGCCTTGATCGTCACGGACTTGCCGCCGTACACCTCGCGGGTGGTCTGGGTGGTCATGCCGGCGGTGCCGTGGCCCTTGACGCCGAAGATGTTGAAGCCGGGGATGATGTGCTGGCCCCAGCCCGTCTCCAGGGCGGCCTGCGCCAGCGTGACCGCGGCGGGCACGCCGTACTTCTTTTCCGCGGCCTCGGCGGCGGGGCGAAGCATCTCCAGGAAGGCCTTCTTGTCCGTGGCGCCCAAATGCTTCAGATCCGCGGCGGGCAGATCCTTGAGCTTCTCGGCTTCTTGCGGGTTGGCGCCCGGCGTAGGGGCCGGCGCGGGCGCCGGAGCGGGGGCCGGAGCAGGGGCGGGCGCCGGAGCGGGCGCCGGAGCGG
>JAQBPE010000094.1 GCA_028287685.1 Cyanobacteria bacterium RYN_339
AGCCGGCCACGGTGGTTGGCCAGGTGCTGGGCGCCGGCCACGTGCCGGATCGCGGCACGTTCGATGCCCTCACCTACGGCGCCCTGGTCTATGACGCCGATCCCAAGGGCCGCACGGCCGTGCTCTATGGCATCGGCCGCAGCGGCGACCAGGCCGTGGTGGTGGGCAGCCGCACGCTCGGCCTGACCGCCGGCTCGGCTCACCACGTGCTGCGCGCGCCGCTGCACCTGGCCGCCCAGGGCTTCAAGGTGCTGGAGCGCCGCCCCAACCACGACAAGGTTTCCTGGACCGTGCGCGTCCGCAACGAGGCGCCCTACGACGTCCCCGCCTACCTCACGCTCTTCTTCGTAGGCGGCAACGCCGACGACGTGGTCAAGGTGACGGGCACCAACGCGTTGCTGCCCGCGGGCAAGACCGTGACGCTGCAAGGCACGGAGAACTTGCTGCCCGACCAGGGCGCACGCCTGACCCGCATCCGCTGCGAGCACGAGGGCCACGTCATCTAGGATGGTCCTGGAAACCCACCTACAAGCTTTGCTGGAGCCCCGCGCGGACGTCCTGGCCGCCTGGCTGGGCGGCAGCGCGGCCAGCGGGCGGACGGACGAGCATTCCGACGTCGACCTGGTCGCGATCGCGGCCAACGACGCCGTCGAGGCCGTGCTGGCAGCCATCGAGGGGGCGTTGCCGATCGCGCTCCGGCTGGCCTTGCCGATGCCCACCTGGCACGGGCACGCCCAGCGCCTCTACCGCGTCGCCGGCAAGTTGCTCGACGTCGTGATCATGCGCGAGGACGCACCGAACCGGTTCCTGGAGCCGGAGCGGCATGGCACGCCCGTCGTGCTGTTCGACAAGCCAGGGTTGGTGCGGCCCGCGCCGTTGGACCCGGTGGCCTGGCACGCGAAGCTGCGCGAGCGCGTGGCGTACCTGGTTCCCAGCTTCGACCTGCTCCAAGAGCTGCCCCGCAAGGCCGCCCTGCGCGGGTTGCCCATGGACGCGATGGGCAGCTACCAGACCTACACGATCCGCCCGCTGGTGGAGCTGTGCCGCATCAAGCACTGCCCGTGGAAATATGACTTCGGCTTGCGCTACCTGGAACGCGACCTGCCGGCCGACCTGCACGCGCGGTTGATCGCCCTGTGCTACGTGGCGGACCCGGCGGACATCCTGGCCAAGCTGCCGGTGGCCGAGGCGCTGTTCCAGGAGGTGTTGGCCGGGATGGATTGCTCGCTCGCCGGGTAAGAAGTCCTGGCGCCCCCGACCGGAGGAATTCCATGGCCCGCCTGCACCGCTTGCCCCTGGCCCTGACGTTGGCCGTGACCTTTGCGGCCGGGTGCGGCCCCGTCAAGATCGACGTCGGCGGCGTGCTGGTCAACGCTTCGCCCAGGCCCGGCAAGTCGCCCGGGGACCTGTCCAGCGCCGCGCCGGACGGCTCGCCCACGCCCATGGCCAGCGCCACGGCAGGCGCGAACGCCACGCCCACGCCGCGGCCGAACGGCACCGTGCAGCCCAACCAGACGCCCACGCCGGACGGAAGCAACCCGCAGGCCTCCCCGACGGCGACGCCGGTGGGCGCAACGCCCACGCCGACGCCCGGCGCGCCGACGCCCACGCCGATCGCGGTGGGCAACGCCAGCATCAAGAGCTTCTCCCTGGCCGGCCCGGACAAGCCCATGGGCGTGGGCGTCGACAGCCAGGGCAATGCTTGGGTGGGCCTGGGTCAGTTCTCCTCCTCCAGCACGGACCCCGGCACGCTCGTGAAGCTGGGGCCGGACGGCACCAACCTCAAGGCCGTGGTGCTGCCCGGCCAGGCCTCCTGCGTGGTGGTGGACAAGTCCGACAACGTCTGGGTGCTGCACAACGCCAAGGCCCAGTTCGGCGGCGGCCAGGCCGGCGCCATCTCCAAGGTCTCCGCGGCGGGCGAGATCCTCTCCACCCAGGTGCTGGGAGGCGCGCTCTCGCAGCCCGCCACGCTGGTGCTGGACCCCTCCGGCAACCTCTGGACCACCGAGCAGCAGGGCAAGATCGACAAGGTCTCGCCCAACGGGGGCCTGCTGGGCAGCTACAGCACCGGCGTCGGCGGCCAGCCTTTCGCGATCGGCGTGGACGCGGCCGGCATCGCCTGGGTCGGGTCGGGCGGCAACGACAAGAACCTCTTGCGCTTCTCGGCCGCAGGCACGATCGCGGACTCCTTCAAGCTGACGACCAGCAACGGCGTGTATGCCGTTGCCGTGGACAGCACCGGCAGCGTCTGGGCCGGCGGCCCCACGCCCGCCAGCAGCGGCTTCAACTACTCCACCACCATCGCGGTGCTCGACCCGACCGGGAAGCAGACCCAGACCTTCGAGGTGGGCGCGGTGGTGCGCTCGCTGCAGCCGGGGGCCAACAAACAGATGTGGGCCCTGACGTCCACCCAGGCAGGCGGCGGCAGCGTGACCAAGCTGGGGTCGAAGGGCGAAAGCCTGGACTCGTTCCCCGCGGGCGATGCGCCGCAGAACTTCGGGATGGGGGGGGACGGGAGCATCTGGGTCACGAACCCGATGGCCGGCAAGGTCACGCGGATCCTGCCGCCGAAACCTTAATATTGGTTGAGCGTGCCCCAATCCCGTGCGGTGCGCTCGGCCCACAGGAAGCACGCCCAGCCCAGCCCCAGGTAGACCAGGGCGTTGATCAGCAGCCCCAGCACGGCCCCGTTGGCCACCAACGTTCCCAACGACACGTCGTTGATCGCCACCTGGCGCAGCAAGAGCAGGGCCTTGGTGAAGGGGAAGTTGTCCACGAACAGGCCCATCCAGCCCGGCAACTTATCCAGCGGCAGGACGGCCAGGCCGAAGACCAGCATGACGGCGAACTGGGACAGCGTTGCGACGCGCTTGTACAGCAACGCCGCGGCCCCCAGCACCATGCCGATGCCCTCCGTGCCCAGGAACATCAGGAACAGCAAGAGCGCGATGGCCGGCACGTTGAGGTGGAAGCGCACGCCCGTCAGGGCCATGGCGATCGCCATCACCAGGGCGAACCGGATCAGGTTCTCGAGGAACTGCGCCACGTCGCGGAAGAACAGGATCAAGACCAGCGGCGGCGGCGAGAGCGCGGCCTGCTCCAGCGTGCCGGTCTGGGTCTCCTCCGCGATCAGCTCCGTGGCGTTGCTGATGCCGTTGATGGCGATGTAGGTGATCAAGAGGCCCAGCAAGCGGCCCATCTGGCCCTGCTCGAAGCCGGGCAGGCCGCCCCCGACGCTCTGGAAGCCGTAGAAGATCATCAGCGCGAAGCCCAGGTTCCAGATCAGCTTGCTGACCAGCTCGAAGGGGTAGCGCAGCAGCAAGATCAGCTCGCGGCGCATCTCCGCCCAGAACAACGTCAAGAGGTTCATGGCGCCGCCTCCCCCACGATCCGCCGGTACACGGCTTCCAGGTTGATTTCCTGCTGCTGGGTGCTGACCAGGCCCAACCCGGCGCCGCGCACGGCATCGAGCACCTGGTAAAGCAGGTCCGGATCGCCTTCCGGCACGCCGAAGCGCGTGCGCGCGCCCTCCACCGCGAACCCGTGGGCGCCCAGCGCCGCCAGGACATTACGCAAGGCTTCGCCGACCGCGCCCTGGACCACCACCTCGAAGCCCGGCGTGCGGTGGTGCGCCATCAGCTGGTCCAGGGAGTCGATCACGGCCATGCGCCCCCTCGCGATCACGGCCACGCGGTCCGACAGCTCCTGCGCCACCTCCATCTGGTGGGTGGTCAACACGATGCCGCAGCCGTCGCGCGCGATTTGGCGGACGATCTCCTTGAAGGCGGTGCTGGCGATGACGTCCAGGCCCAGCGTGGGCTCGTCCAGCAGCAACACGCGTGGCCTGCCGAGCAAGGCCACGGCGATCGCCACGCGCTGTTGCAGCCCACGGGACAGCTCGCCCACGCGCTTCAGCCCTTGCTCGCCCAGGTCCAGGCGGGCGACCAGGTCGTCGATGCGCGCGTTCACGTCCGGCACGCCCTTGAGCGCGCCGAAGTACTGGAGGTTCTCGCGCACCGTCAGCTTCCAGTGCAGGTTGCGGTTGCCCTCCAGCACGGCGCCCAGGTTGCGCACGGCGCGGGAGCGGTGGCGCGCCACGTCGTAGCCGGCGCACACGATCGTGCCGCTGGTGGGCCGCAGCAGCCCGGCGATCATCTTGATCGTGGTGGTCTTGCCGGCCCCGTTGGGCCCCAACAGGCCCAGGATCTCGCCGCTGGCGACCTGGAAGCCCACGTCCCGCACGGCTTCCACGGGTGGTTGGCCGAAGCGGGACGGGAAGACCTTGTGGACGTGGTCGACGGTGAGGACGGCGGTCATGCCATCTACTTAGCAGCCGATCGGCTCCAGCGGCAAGAGTACACAGAAACTAAAAACGATGTATTGACAATTAACGGTTGTTTGTTTTAGTATACGCGTATAAAGCGAGCAAGGAGAGCAAGATGAAGAAGCACCTCGTCGGACTGGCGTTCTTGAGCCTGGCGCTGGGCGCCCAAGCCTGCCAATTGTCCGTGGACCTGCCGCGCACGCTGCTCTCGCCGGGCATCACGCCCGCGACCTCGCTGCCGATACCGTCCAGCACGCCGGCCGCCGGGTGCGCCGACGAGCTCAAGAGCAACGACTCGGATGGCGACGGCGCCCTGAACATCTCGGAGTTCAACAGCATCGTGAACCCACCCTACGTGGGCTGCCCGACTTGCGGCGCGCGCGTCAACGTCGACCCCTCCGTGGCGTTGAACAAGTACGACAAGAACGGTGACGGCAAGCTGCAACAGGCCGAGTTCTGCGCCTACCTCGCGGGCTCCCCGGTCGCGGCCACGCCGACGCCCGCGCCCACGCCCACGCCGGGCGTGGCATTCACGCCCACCCCAGCCCCCACGAGCACGCCCACGGTGCAGACCACGCCCACGCCGGCCGTCTCGACCGCGCCCACGCCGACGCCACTGCCCGGCAAGTACACGGCCACCCCGGCCGCCTTCGACCTGCTGGACACGGACAAGGACGGCAAGGTCAGCTGGGACGAGGAAGTGGCCTACCAGACCAAGGGCGGCGCGCTGCCGGCCGGGGCCAAGGACAAGATTTACGACCTGTTCCGCCAGGCGGATACCAACCAAAACGGGTCGCTGGAGCGCTCCGAATACGACTTCGCCCGGAACTAGCCAGGCGCCACCACGGCGGGTGAGAACCGGTCTAAGGCTGCGGGCCGCGCAAGATGATAGCCTTGATGGCCTCCAGCGCGCCGGGCTCCTGGATCCGGGCCAGCACCGCCAGGTCCACGGTCAAGACCGCGGCGAAGATCTGACCGAAGGCCTCCGGCGGCACCTCGATCACGCCGAAGACTTCCAGTAGCGTGTTCTGCTGGGTCCGGTCCGGGCTGGCCAGGATCTCGCGATCGCAGAAGTCCAACAGGTCCGTCGGGCGCTTGATCACGTACTGTTCGGCCGTCGGCAGCTTGGCGTTGACCCGGGCGAGGAAAGGCTCGTCGTGGAAGTCCTTGCCGCCTTGCATGGCCTCCGCGGTCTTCTGGCGCGCTATGGCCACTACCTCGCGCAGCTCTTCCATGGCCAGCTTGTCGCTGGTGGCGGACTTGAGGGTGCCGAAGTCGATGCCGGCCAACATGGCCTCCGAGGTGGTGGCCGCAACGGCGCGGAGCTGAGGCCGCGTCCAGGTCTCGGAATGGGCCTGCTTCAGCGCAGCCTTGACCTGGTCCGCGGCCACGGCGAACAGGCCGTCGCCGCCGCCTGGCCCGCCGAAGCCGCCGCCCGGTCCACCGAAGCCTCCGCCTGGCCCCCCGAAGCCGCCATGCTGCTGGTCCGGGGGCAGCTGGCCCGAGAGCACGAGGGCCATGTGCTCCACCTGGGCGGACCAGATCGTGCGCAGGAAGCGCCCCACCAGGGCCGTGTCCTCGTCCACCGTGACCTGCTGGGCCTGGTTCCCGGTGAAGACGTCGTAGGCCAGCCGGTCGTCCTTGGAGCCGCTCACCGTGCCCGAGACCCGGATCGTGCTTGCGTCCACCTTGCCGACCAGGTAGACCTCGAAGCCGCCAGCCTGGTTCGTGAGCACCTCGTACGCAGGCTTCCCCGTCTCGTCCTGGCCCAATTGCATCGGCTTGCCGGTGGACGGATCGACCACGCTCACCGCGATGCCCGCCACGCGCCGTTGGTCGCCGATGCCCAGGGGCGCATCGGCCAACAGGCCCCACTTCATCTTGCCGAGGACCGCCCCCCCGTTGTTGGCCACCAAACCACCCCCGGCGTCGGAGACCAAGGCGCCGCCATTGTTCGAGATCAAGGCGGCGCCGTTGTTCGACAGCACCAAGGTCTGGCCGTCCAGGCGCACCGCGTCGCCCAGGGCCTGCTGGAGGTAGTAGCCGTCCACGCTCACCTGCCCGGCCAGCACGCGCACGTCCCCAGCGGGGCGCTTGAGCGTGCGGGGCGCCGGGGTAGGGCTGGCCTTGGCCGCATCCGCCTGGCTGGTGGGTGCCTTGCTGGCCGCATGCCGGACGGGCACGGGCGCACCTTGGCACGCCAGCACCGCCATGGAAACGCCGAAGGCCAGGCAAGTACGTAACCGCATAGGAGAATTCTACCCGAACCCTCGCTTGGTCGTTACGTCGGCTCGATCAGGAACGTTGCGATCTCGGCCGGTGCCAGCGTCAGGGCCAGGCCGTCTTCGTCATATACCAGCTCCTCGCCAGGCGTTTCGTCCAGCCGCGCCCGGTGCACCGCGCGCACCGGGAAGCCGAGCTTCAGCGTGCCGGGCTTGGCCTCCGCGCTGCCGTTGAAGACCCTCAACACCAGCGCCGTGCCGGTCTCCGAGCGCTTGAGCGCGGAGAACTGCCAGGCCGGCTCGTCCACCGATAGCCAACTGTCCGCCTTGTGGCCGGCCCAGGTCGCCAACGGCACGGCCAACGCCGGTGCCACGAACTCCGCGCCGCGGCGCCACAGCGTGCCTTCCGGCTCCTCGCCGTCCTGGCTGGACCAGGCGTAGTGGAAGTGCGCCGGGCCCTGGACCTGGGCTTCCGGCGTCTCCAGCATGGGGCCCGCGTCGCCCTTGCGGGTGGACAGGTCGTCACGCGAGAGCCAGCCCACGGCACGCAGCAGCGTCAGGCACAGCGTATCGCCCACGGCCTCGAACTCGTGCAGCCCGCGCGCGGCCAGGCCCACGTGGCCCTTCGGCCGGGCCACCAGCACCTGGCTCTGCATCGGGTGCGTGCCCATCGGCTGCTCCGCCCAGTTGCGCTCTTGCACGTGGGTAGGCCGCGTGACCCAGCCGAAAGCCGTGTCCGCCGTGGTGTGGGTGGGGGCTGCGGGCAGCGTGAAGGCGGCGCGCAGGCGGTGGTCGCGGGCCTGGTTGTCGATTTGCGCGTCGAAGGCCACGCGGCGCACGCCGGCATGCAGCGTCACGTCGAGGGCGATCGCCACCGGCACGTCGCCCTGCCGGCTCTTGCGGTCGGGCGCCAGCTCCGCGGGCAGGCGCCACTCGCCGCGCAGCTCCAGCCGGAGGCTGGTGCCGGCATGGACAGGGTTCACCGTCAGCCAGCGCATGCCGCGGCTGAGGCGCGCCACCTCGCCCTCCACGGGGCAGAAGTTGTACTCGTCGCCGCGATCGCCGCGGTCCTCGAAGGCGTGGAGCACGGTCTCGCCCAGGGCCTTGTCGAGGATCTCCACGCCGCCGCCCACCACGCGCACCTGGAAGAAGCGGTTCTCCGCGTAGTCCTTGCCCAGGCGCAGCTCCGGGTGCCGTGGCCGCGTCATCGGCGAGCGCTTGACCTGGAAGGTGCGGTGGCCGAACGCGGGCAGCGAGGCCGCCAGGCGCACCGTCACGCGGGCGGTAGGCACGTTGGAGCGCTGGCCCGGCGGGTCGTCCACGGCGCGCACGCCGCGGGCGATCGCGACGATCTCGTAGGCCTGCGGCGAGCCCTCCTCGTCTACCAGGCTGAAGACGGGATCGTCATCCGCCGGGCAGGCCAGCGTGAGCACGGCCTCGATCGGCGCCAGGTGGCGCCAGGGGTGCGGGTTGTAGAGGGCCAGGCCGGCCTGCCGCGCCGCGTCCGCGTGCGGGTCCTCGCCCAGCAACGCGCCGATCGACTCGTCGCGCAAGACCCCGCCCAGCTGGCGGACCTGCGCGAAGCGCGTCAGCATCTCGCGGTGCACCTCGTCCACGGAGCAGCCGCAGATCGAGTCATGCGGGTGGTTCTGCAGCAAGGTCTTCCAGGCATGGCGCAGCAACGCCGCCGGGTAGGGCCGGCGCGCGGTGACGGCGGCCACGGCGGCAAAGGGCTCCACCCAGCGTTCCAGCAGCGTCTGGGCGTGGACGTTCTCCTGCTTGAGGTAGGTGCGCGCCGACAGCACGCCGGGCAGCAGCGAGGTGTCCGCGGCGCCGCGCAGCTCGCCCTTGATCACGGGCAGGTCGGTGGCCTGCATGCGGGCGCGGGCGATCGCGTCGGCCAGCGAGCCTTGCACCACGTCCCACCCGTCGCCCAAGGCATTAAATGCTTCGATGTGGCCGGGCAGGAACGCCTGCGGCATCAGGTGGTCGCTGCCGTTCATCAGCACGAACGTGCGCGTGCGGGACAGGCCCTGGAGCTTGGTCACCTCGCGCTGCAGCTTGGCGAAGGCCTCGCGCTCGCTGGTGGGCAGGTTGGCGAGGTTGCCGTAGCCGCCGGCCAGCCATTGCACGTAGACCTGCGAGCCGTCGGGGCCCTCCCAGAGCCACTCCGTGCCCGGGTTGTCGTCGCCCACGCCGCGCCACAAGGAGGCGCTGTCGAAGCCGAAGCCGCGGAAGACTTGGGGCATCTGCGCCAGGTGGCCGAACGAGTCCGGCAGGTAGCCCAGCTCCATCGAGCGGCCGAAGCGGCGGGCGATCGCCATCCCAACCTGGAGGTTGCGCACGATCGCCTCGCCGCTGACCAGGAACTCATCGGGCAACACGTACCACGGGCCAACCGCGATCTTGCCGGCCGTGATCAGGTCCGCCAGGACGGCCGCGTTCTCGGGCCGGATGGCGAGGTAGTCTTCCAGCACGATCGTCTGGCCGTCCAGCATGAAGTGGCTGTAGGCCGGATCCGAGGCGAACATCGAAAGCAGCTGGTCCACCAACCGGACCAGTTGCACGCGGAACTGCTCGAAGGGCAGGTACCACTCGCGGTCCCAGTGCGTATGCGGCACCACCACCAACTGGAGGCGGGGAGCGATGGCTGAGGTGGCGTTCGGTACATGGCTCATGGCGGCCATTGTACACGGAGCTAGAGCGGCGCGGTGCCGGCCTTCTCCGTCAGCTCCTGTGGCACCCATTGCACGCGCAGCTTGGGCACCAAAGGCTTCTCCAAGGGCTTCGGCGCCACGTCGGAGCGGTCGACGCCCAGAAAGCGAGTCACGGTGTCCGCCAGGATCGCCATGGTCTTGGGCTGGCCGCCCTTGGGCGGGAACTGGATCGCGCCACCGCCGCGGAAGATGAACAGGATCGCGTGCTTGTCGAAGGTGCCGTCGTCCACGCGGTTGTGGTGCACCTTGATCACGTCCCGCAGTTTGTAGGTCTCGACCTTGGGCGCGAGGACGCCGCGGGTGGTCACCGTCAAGGTGTTGTGGTTCTTATCGAGCGTCAGGACCTGCTCGCCGCCCAGGGGCTGGAACAGGGTGTAGAAGCCCGCATAGGTCAGCACGCCGTTCAGCATCCACATGTAGCTGGCATCCAGCATCGGCATCTGGACCAGCCCGTTCGCCAGCGACCAGCACCAGCTCAGGAACGCGCAGAACAGAAACAGCACGCCATAGCCCAGGACCTCCCAGTCGAGCTGGGATTCCATCGTGAGGCGGCGGGCCTTACGCTCTAAGAGGCGGACGGGGTTCGACATGCGTTGGTGTTATGTCTCATGACGAGGCTATAACTGATTCTCGCATGATCGACTCCCAAAGTTGCGTGATCCCCGACCTTTTCTTAGAAGGCCATCCGTCCGGTTTCCTGGATCTCCGCGCCATCGCGCTCGATCGACCGCCGGTAGGTGATCTTGTCGCGATCGACCTTCCAGGCGCCGTCCTCCTTGACCAGCATGACGCCCATCGTGACCTCCACGTAGTCGATGCCGTTGAGGTTCACGGCGCCCTTGTAGACCAGCAGGGCGGTGTCCGGGTGCAGTTCCTTGGCGGCCAGGGCGGGGTGCATCAGGAAGAAATTGTGCTTGAGGGTCTCGATCAGCCGGTCGCTGGCCGCCGGGTTCGCCGCGAGCTCCTGCTTGCGCGCGTATTCGCGCTGCTTGCGGTGGCTGATGTAGCGGAAGAGGTCTTCGACGGTCGAGGCGCCTTCCAGGGCGCTCTGGAACTGGGAGAAGACCACGTCCGGATCGGGCTCCGACAGCGCGGGGAAGGAGCGGAAGCCGGACAGCAGGGCGGCCAGCAGGAGCAACGGCGCAACACGCTTGAGCATCGGGCATCCTCCTTTCGGGCACGGACCTGGGTACGCTTATTCATTATTCCCCGAGCATAGGCAATTCTCGCGTGACGGCCGCACCGGGCGGGTTATGTCATTCCTTCACGCCGCCCATCGTGAGCCCACCCACGAAGTAGCGTTGCAGCCCGAAGTAGATCGCGAGGACCGGCAGCGTCACGATCACGGCGCCGGCCATGAGCAAGGGCCAATCGATCGTGTGCTCCGAGGTGAAGTAGCTCAGGCCCACCTGCACCGTGTACATGTCGGCATCTGTTGCTACGACGAGGGGCCAGAGGAAGTCGTTCCATTGCGAGATGAACGTGAAGATCGCCACCGTCACGGCGGCCGGCGCCGACAGCGGCATGATCAGCTGCCAGTAGGTGCGCCAGAGGCTCGCGCCATCCAACCGCGCGGCCTCGTCGATTTCGATCGGGATGGTCTCGAAGTACTGCCGGAACAGGAAGATCCCGAAGGCCGTCGCCGCCCCCGGCGCCACGATGCCCTGGTACGAGTTCAGCCAACCGCCCGGCATGCTCTTCACGATCAGGAACAACGGGATGATCGTGACCACGGCCGGCAACATCATGGTCGCCAGCACCACGCCGAACAGCGCCTCGCGCCCGGGGAAGCGCATGCGGGCGAAGGCGAAGGCCGCCATGGAGTCGAAGATCAGGTTGCACACCGTGGCGAGCGTTGCCACCACCGCGCTGTTGAAGAACAGGCGCGGGAAATTCCCCGTGCCCCAGGCGCGCGAGAAGTTGGCCAGGGTGGGGTGTTGCGGCAGCAAGGTGGGCGGCCAGGCGAAGACCTCCGGCCCGGTCTTGAAGGCCGTGAGCAGCATCCACACGAACGGCAGCACGGCGACCACGACGGCCAGCCCCAACACGACGTAGCGCCTCATGCGTTCTTCTCCCGGTCGAACCAGCGCATCTGGATGAAGGTCAGCGCCATCAGCAGCAGGAACAACGAGACCGACAGCGCCGACGCGTAGCCGATCTGGTTGAACGTGAAGGCCACCCGGTAGATGTATTGCACCGCCACCAGCGTGCTGTCGACCGGCCCGCCGCCCGTCAGCACGAAGATCCGGCCGAACACCTGGAAGCTGGCAATCAGCGACATCACCAGCACGTAGAGCGTGAACGGCCGCAGCAAGGGCATGGTGATGAAGCGGAACTCCTGCCAGGGGCTCGCCCCGTCGATGCGCGCGCTCTCGTACAGGGAGGGCGAGATCGACTGCAAGCCCGTCAGCAAGATCGGCGCGTTGTAAGCAGCGCCCACCCAGGCGCCCATCATGATCACGGCCGGCATGGCCCAGGTGGTGCTGGTCAGCCAGGGGACCTTGGAGAACCCGACCAGCGTGAGCAGGTAGTTCACGATGCCGGCGTCCGTGTTGAAGAGCCACTGGAAGACCATGGCCGTGATGACCTCGCTCATCAGGGCCGGCAGGAACAGCAGCGCGCGGAAGGCGCCGATGCCGGGCACCTCCTTGTGCAGCAGCAAGGCCAGCGCCAACGCGCCCGCCAGGCCACATGTGGCCGAGCCGAGGGTGTAGAGCATGGTGTTCCACAGGCCATGGGCGAAGGTTGGATCCCCCAATACCAGCAAGTAGTTCTTGAGGCCCACCCACTTGATCGGCCCGACGATGTTCCAGCTGGTGAAGGACAGCGCCAGCGCCACGACCATGGGCAGCAGCACGAACAGCCCCAGGATCAGCATGGCGGGCGCGATGAACAGGTAGGCGGCGGCGTGCTTGCGCATGCTACTGACCCTCCACGGCGTCGATGGCGAGCTGGGCCACGCGTTGGGCCTTGGCCAGCTCCGTCTGGGGGTCCGCGCCGTAGAAGCAGGCCTTCACGGCGTCCATGAACGCCTGGTTGGCCTGCGGGTAAGCGTCCAGCTTGTAGGGCCGGGCGCCGGGCAGGGCCTGCACGAACGTGGCGATCGCCGCGTCCTGCTTGAAGAACGGATCGGCATACAGCGCCTGCCGCACCGGGAAGCGCCCTTGCTCCTTGGCGAGCCGCAGCGCGTACTTCTCGCTGGTGGCGAGCTTCATCCACGCGAAGGCCAGCGCCTTGTGCGCCGCCCCCTTGGGCACGAACAGCCCGCCGCCGCCCTGCACGCTGCCGCGCTGCTGGCCGTCGAGCCCCGCGGGGAAGGTGGTCACGCCGAAATCCAGGCCCGGGGCGTTCTTGCGGATGCTCGCGAAGTCCCAGGGCCCGGTGTAGATCATGGCGACCTTGCCGGCCGTGAACAGCGTGGAGGCGTCCTCGTAGTCCTTCTGCTTGGTGCTGGGCGTGGGGCCCACGTGGTCCTTGGCACCCAGCCCGCTCAGGAAGGCAATCGCCTCAACGGACTTGGGGTCCGTGAAGGTCGCGACCATCTTGCCGCCTTCCTGCTTCAAGACCTCGCCGCCGTTGGCCCGGATGAACGCGAAGGTATGCCACGCACCGGTCGACAGGCCCAGGCCGTAGTGGTCGCCCTGGGTGAGCTTCTTCAAGTCGTCGCGCCATTGGGCCATCGCGTAGCCCGCGCCCGGCTCGGGGACGCCGGCGGCTTTCAATTGCGCGCGGTTGTACACCAACACCGTGCAGTTGATGTCCAGCGGCACGCCGTAACGCTTGCCGCCCCAGGTGGCGTCTTCCATGGCGCCGGGCATGAAGGCGGGCTCGTCGCCCCAAGCCTGCCACTCCGCGTCCAGCGGCTCCGCGAAACCTTGCGCGCCCAGCGAGAACGGGTGTTGGTGAGCCACGTCGGGCGGCTTGCCGCCGATGATCGCGGTCTTGACCTTGGTGGGCATGTCTTCCCAGGGCACGCCCAGCAACTTGACCTGCACGCCGGGGTGGGCCGCCTCGAACTCGCGGTCCAGGTCCTGGTAGAGCGCGGCGCTGGCGTAATCCGCCGCCAGCCAGACGGTCAGCGTTTCCCCACCACCCACCGCGGCGGGCTTGCAGCCGGCCAACAGGAGCATCAACGAGGCGGCAGCGCGGCGGTCCATGGAGCCCATCATAGGGGGCGCCAGGCAAGCGAGCAAATGTTACGGATCATAACGTTATGGGGCGTTAACCAAGCCGCTCGGCCTGCTTGGCACCTATGTTTCGGCCTCGCAATTGCGTTTGTAACGGAAAATCAACCGGGCATCCTTTGTGCAAACTGGCCAAAAACGACGGGCGGCTCGCTGCATAAAATACGATCACGCAGAAAGGAGGCCCGCCATGGACCCGATCCTCACCCCCGACCGCCCCGCCGATCCCGAGATGGAGCGCGCCATGTTCTTCATGGACCTCGAGCTCGCCGAGTTGACCGCGGTGATCCCGCCGGCCCAACCTCCCGAGCCGAAATTCGTTTACTAACCCCAGATAGCGCCGTTCGGGGCGCCGGCAAGCGGTAACCACCGCCTGCCGGCGCCCTTTTTGACGTACAAACGTTTGTTGTTCCTGTGTTAGGTCGGATCTAGAGTGAGATTTGGAAGGGATTTCACTGCACAGGAGCTAGAGATGCCATTGTTGAAGAAGCTGTACCTGGCGCTACCGCTGGTGTTGGCCGCATGCCAGGCGGCCCCGACGCCCACGCAGGGACCACGCGGCTACCGGGAGTTCGGCGATCCGGGGATCGTCGGGTTCAACGGCAACCCGCCGTTCGCGCTCATGCTGCCCCCGGAGGGCGGTCCTCCGCCCGGCCAACCCGGTGGACCGGCTGGTCCGGGGGCCCCCGGCGGTCCCGGGGCACCGGGTGGACCGGGTGCACCAGGTGGACCGGGAGCACCGGGTGGTCCGGGTGGACCGGTCGTAGTGCCGCCGACGGAGGGGCCACCGGCCCCGGGTTCCGCCGCGCCATCGGCCGCCCCGTCCGAGGCGCCGTCCGCTGCGCCATCGGAAATGCCGTCGGCCATGCCGTCGGCGATGCCGTCCGCCATGCCGTCGGAAGCCCCCACGGTCGCGCCGACCGAGGCCCCAACGGCCATGCCGACGGAAGCCCCGACAGCCGCGCCCACGGAAGCGCCGACCCCCGTGCCCACGGAGGCGCCGACCCCCGCGCCCACGGCAGCGCCCACGGCAGCGCCCACGGCGGCCCCGGCACCCGCCGGCCCCGTCGCTGTCGGCATCCCCGGGCACTCGTTCGATCCTGGCGCGATCACGGTCCCGGTGGGCACCGTCGTCACCTGGACCAACACCGACAAGGACCCCCACACGGCGACGTCGGATGACGGCTCCGCTGTGACCTTTGATTCCGGCATGCTGGCGACAGGCAAGACGTTCAGCTTCACGTTCAGCACGCCCGGCACCTTCCCCTACCACTGCACGTTCCACTCGGAGATGCATGGCACGGTGACGGTGAGTCCATAGCATTGCGAGGCCGGGCGGGGTGAGCCCCACCGGACCGTGGTGGTCGAGGCAGCGGGGCAGGCCCTGGGAGGGGCCTGCCTCGCCCCCGTGTCAGCCCGCGCCGTGCGGTAGGTCGAGCAGCGTCCGGGCGAGCTCCAGGGCCTGCACGCGCAACTCCGGCACGGCGGTGGTCTCCCACAGCTGCCCCTTGCGCAGCGGCCCCAGCGTATAGAGCCACGTGGAGGCCCGGCCGTCACGCCCGACCAACGCGCCGGCCGCGTCCGTCAGCAGCCCGATCAGATCGGGCTTGGCCAGGCCGCGGGCAAGCAGTTCCACGACCAGGGGATCGTTGAGCCGCCGGGCATCGCCTTCCGGCCCGGCGCAGTTGACCACCCGATTCACATGGAGATCATAGGGCTCGCCGCCGCCCCGCGGCCGGATCGTGGCGGTGCCGTCGGCCTGCAAATCCGCCAGGCGCCCGGCGTGCACCTGCCATTGGCCGGACGCCAGGCGCTGCTCGACCTGGCTCGCCACCTGGGGCGCCAGCCGGTGCCGGTGCGGCTCCCAGAACGAGCGCGCGTGCCGGATCAACCGCTGGCGCTCGGCGGCCGGCAGCGCCGACCAGAGGGCCTGGGTCCTGGGCCGCAGGGCGTCGAAGACCGCGCGCCAGTCCTTGTCCTGGAGGTGGCCCCGCACGGCGGTGAGCAAGGCCAGCGCCGTCGTCGTCGGCAACTCGCCCAGATCCACGGGCGTGGCTTGCCCGTGTGGGCGTGGCAGCCGGCCGGAGCGGGACAGGAAGTGCACCCGGGCGTCGCCCAGCGCCAGGGCCAGGTCGATCGCCGTCAAGCCGGCGCCCACCAGCAGCACTTCACCGGCCGGCGCCAGGGCGCGCGCGGACCACGGATCGCCGACGTAGGGGCGATCGGGGGGCAGCACCAGCGGGTGCGCCGGCGGGAAGTGCCCCAGCGCCAACACCACGGCGTCCGCGGCCAGCGGCGGTCGGTGGGCCAGCACGACCTCGCGCCCGGGCGTCAGGCCGATCGCGTCGTCGGCCCACACCTCGAGGTCGGAGCCCTCGGGCCAGGTCTCGGGCCGCCGCGCGTCGGCCAACAAGGCCGCCAGGTACTCGCCGTAGCGGCGCCGCGGCACGAAGTCACCGGGCTGGGCGTCACCCAGGAAGCGCAGGAAGCCGTCGGGGTCCCCTGGATCGGCCCCCATGCGCCCCGCCGGCACGTTCAAGAGGTGCTGCTCGTGGGGCGTCCCATAGGCCACGCCTCGTCCCGCGGGCGGCTGGCGCTCGATCAGGACCACGCGGCGCGGGCCACCGGGCTGCCGAAGCAGGTGGTAGGCCACCATGGTGCCGCTGAAGCCGCCGCCGATCACGGCGATCGTGGGTGCGTTCATCCCGCCATGGTGGCGCGGGCCGCGCGTTCCCGCAAGGGTGCGGGCCTACTTCAACGAAAATTACCCCAACCTTCACCTCGTCTAGACCTGGATCGGCCGCCCTGCAGGCTATAACCACTATGGAGTTTGGAGGAGTTCGTCCATGGCGATCGAGAACCGTCCCTTCGGGGGCATGGTTCCGGCGGCCGCGCAGTACTATGCGCCTGCCCCGGTGGCCTCGCAAGAGGTGGCGTACAGCCCCGCGTTCGGCGTGGATGCTTACGGCGCCCCGGGTTCCGGCGTACAGCCGGCGAGCTTGCTCACGCCGTTCAAGACGCTGTGGGACCGGCTGACCAGCTTCCTGCGCCGTGGCAACGCCACGCCGCCGGGCGCGTATCCCGGCCAGCCCGGCGTGTACCAGCCCGTGCCCGGGCAGCCCGGCGCCTACCAACCGCTGCCGTACCAGCCCGTGCCCTACCAGCCGTATCCCCAATATCCGGCTAATCCGCAGTACCCGCAGGCACCGCAGGCACCGCAGTACCCGCAGTACCCGCAGGCACCGCAGTACCCGGCCTATCCGCCGGGCCCCCTGCCCGGGTTCCTGCAGC
>JAQBPE010000098.1 GCA_028287685.1 Cyanobacteria bacterium RYN_339
ATCCGCCCGGTACGCGCCGCCCGCCCGCGCTCCCGCCGCACCGCCAGGCCGGCGTCCAGGTACAGGCGGTAGGTCTGCACGAGCCCGATCGGATGGCCTTCGGCCACCAGCAAGGCGTGCAAGCGCCGATAGCCATAACCTGGGTGACGCCTTGCCAACACCACCAACCGCTTGCGAAGGTTCTCGACCTCCTCTGACGTGCACTGCGCTGGCTTCTCACCAAGCCCAAGTTCGGCCAAGGCCGCCTGCAACCGTTCGGAGGTCGGAGGGCCAGCCCGCAAGGCGGCCAGCAGCGCCCGCCCTTCCGTCAGAAGTTCCCCCTCGACCTCGGCCTTCCAGCGGTAGAAGGTCATCTTCGAAATGCCAAACGCCCGCGCCACCGCCACAACCGACCACCCAGCCTCCACGGCCAAGATGGCGAACCGGCGCTGGCTGTCGTCGAATTGGCTTGTGCGCATAGTAACATTATAGCAAACACACAGGCGAAGCTCAAACTTCCAAGCGCCCCCCATGCCCCACCCCGCAAAGTCCGCGCCAACCAGACCAAATCCCACGCCCTACCCGACCAAGTCCCAAACCCCACCCGACCAAGTCCCAAACCCCACCCGACCTGGAGCCGGGAGCCCAGAGCCCAACCCGAGCCGCCCCGCAGGGGTCGAAGAGGGTTGACGTGGATGGTACGACAATGAAAAGCGACGGGGCGCTTAGCAAACCACCCGTCCCATCGCCAATCGCCCCGTCGCCCGACCCCAAACCACACCATCCACGTCAACCCCGGCGGCCCACCAACAGCCTTACATCCCAGCAATCCCAAGCCCCTCAACCAACCACTAGTTAATAAACTGTCAATCAAGGGTAGGTTGATCATGGATATGGAGTGACCCGGTCGGGATCCCGGGTCAGGAGCGCGGTGCGCTCTGTTCGCGTCGCCCCTGGTTGGCCGGGGCGGTTTTGGCATGTCTGGAACACCCCGGCCATCCCACGCGTTCATGGGAGGTATATTTGCACGCCTTGCGCCACCTGGTGCTGATGGCGACCGTTGCTACGTGCTTCGGTTGCCAAGATCAGCTCGGCAGCTTCATCGCCGCCTACCCTCAAACGGCCCCCTACCTGGGCGGCCGACCCACCGTCACACCGTTTGCCCTGGGCAGCGGCAGCATCACTGGCTTCGTGTTCGGGGCCTCCGGCAAGAGCCAACCCATCCCCCTGGCCTTCGTGACCACGGGATCCGTCAGCGCCTTTGCCGGCAACCCGGACAAGGGCAAGGCCATCGAAGAGGCCAAGGAGTTCGACAGCGACGCGGATGCCGTCAAGGCCCACCTCGACGTGTTCCATGACTTCAACGACGGCGCCGGCCCGGTCGAAACCGACCGCATCATCCGCAAGAACGTCCCGGCCGACGACCCCACGGCGGACCCGGCGGTCAACGCGCGCCGCCAGTACGTCTACCTGCGCACGGGCGAATTCTTCTTGGAAGGCGTGCCGGAAGGCATCGCTAACCTCAAGGCCTCGTTCGGCAACGTCAACTCGGCCCAAAACCCGGTCACGGTCTACAAGAGCCAACTGGTCACGGGCGTGACCATGAACCTCTACATCCCGGAGCCCGTTGCGCTGGAGCGGGGCGTGGCGCACGTGGTCGAGTGGACCGCCCTCAAGCCGGAGGTGGGCATCTCCGTGACGGCGCAGGTCAAAGTCACGAAGACCGACCTGGGCACCAACACCGAAACCACCATCAGCTACAAGCCGGATCCGCCGGACGTGGCCGTGACGCTGAAGGCCCCGCCGGGGTCGGCCGGAGCCGTGATCAGGGGCGTGGACGTGATCTACGTCTACAACACGCCAGCGCGCAGCCAGAAGGGCTTGCCGCCGATCCAAATCGGCCCCGTGCGCATCCCCATCCCGCCGGTCGTGGTCGCCCCGGCCCAGGACATCGCCTTCGGGCCCCCGTCGATCATCACGATCCCCGTGGGCTCGTCCACGCTGCGCAGCGTGTTCAAGAGCGAAGTCCCGGATGAGCAACCCGGGCTGATCGTCGCGAACATGGAGTTCATCGACGACCAGGGGTTTGCCATCCAGGACAAGAGCTTCCAGAACCTACAGGTCAGCGCGGTGATGCGCAGCCTTTAGGGCTTCAGGATATCGATGCGCACCGTCGCCACGCCGCCGACTCCGATGGAGCGCGCGGCGGCGGCCGACAGGTCGATCTCGCGACCGGCGACGTAGGGTCCCCGGTCGTTGATCCGCACGATGCAGGACCGCTTGGTGGTGAGGTTGGTCACGAGCAAGAGCGTGCCGAAAGGCAAGGTCTTGTGCGCGGCCGTCATCATGTTCTGGTCGAAGCGCTCGCCGCTGGCGCTGCGGCGGCCGTTGAAGCCGGGGCCGTACCAGGAGGCGTGGCCGATGCGCGAGCCGGACAGGAACATGCCACCACGCGAGGCTTGCTGCGCGAAGGGCACGCCGCCCATGGCGGTGCGCACGTTGTCGATCCAGCCCAAGGCCAGCTGGGCAGGCTTGGAGCCCTGCGCGGCGGCGAGCTTGTCGTCAATCGTCAGGATGGCTTCCTTGCCGGCCAGGATCACGTACTGGTTGTTCCGGCGACCCGGGGTAATTTGGTCGGGACGCAGGCCGCCCTTGGTGTAGACGCGGTTGAGCGCCTCGGCGAACTGGTTGGCGCGGGAGCCGTCATCGCCCACGAAGGAGAGGACGCGCTGCACGCGGACGTACACATCGGCACGCACGACGCCGTTTTTGTCGATCGTGACGACGGCGTTGGCGTACTGGGGATTCTCGGCGACCAGTTCGGCACCGCCGGGGATGACCTTGGCCTTCACTTCCGTGCCCTTGGGCAGGGATTCCAACAGGGCGTTGGGTGCGGCGTCGTAGGGGGAGTCCGGCTCGTAGATCCCGTTGGCCATCGAGGGCAGGGTGCCGGAGGTGAACATCATCGCGGATAGCGAGAGGATGAGCGCGAGGCGCTTGAGCATAAGTGGTGTTGCCACTCCTTTCCGGTAATCATGTTAAGGCACGATTACCAAACGAGGGGGGAATGGTATCACGGCGACATGCATACGTCAAAACTAACGGCATGTCAAAAGCCCGCAAGCGACCAATTAACGCCGTGATCCAGGGCTGTGACCTGCATCACGTTTCGACGTTATGTCACCCAGGAAGGCCGGGCAAGCGGCTTGGGTACAAGGCTTGTATGAGAGGAGTAGGGATGCGAGCCCGCAGCGGATTCACGCTCACGGAAGTCCTGATTGCCGTGTCCATCCTGACCGGCGCGCTGTGTGGCGCGGCCATGCTGCTGACGTCGGCCTTCGGCACCTACCGCCACCAGGGCCAGACGATGGAAGTCTTCCATGTGGTGCATGACCAGATGGAGACGCTGACGGCCACCTCCTACAAGGACCTCACGCAAGACGTGAAGTCCGGCCGCCGGCCCGAAGACCCCGCGCGCGAAGGGGCCGGCGCCAAGGACTTCGTCACCGCCGCCACCGGCGACGTCACGTCCCACTTCGACCTGATCCCGGACGAGAAGGAGACCACGGTCTACCGCGTAATCCCACACAAGACCGACGTGATGTTGCAGAACGGCCGACGCCCCCCCGGCGAAATCGAAGCCACGCTGCGCCTGCAGTGGTGGGACCCGCAGTTCGACGCGCCGTCCGCCACGGACAAGGGCCTGATCCGCGCGTCCTTCCTGGTCAAGGGCATGGGCCTCCAGGACCGCGGCGTGAAGTACCTGACCCGATGAAGGCACGCACTGGCTTCACGCTCCTCGAACTGCTCATCGCGGCCGGGCTTGGTATGGGGATCGTGGCGATCGCCATCCAGCAGTTGTTCGAGTTCTTCCGCCTCCAGGCCGTCCTGATGGCGCGCACGGAGCTGCGCGAGGAGCTGCAACTCGCCCAGGAGCGGATCGGCAGCAAGCTGCGCTACGCGATCATGCTCGAGGACGTGCCGAACAACGAGGGCTTCATGGCCGTGGTGCCGAACGACCTGGACCGCTGTGGCTACATCTGCGCCCTGGACAGCTACGAGGTGCTCTGGTGGCACGTGGTCAAGAACCCCTTGAAGCCGGAGAACGCCGTGCTCATGGAACAGTCCTACACCATGGCGGCCTTCCGCGACGAGCCGGATATGAAGGTCCTGACCAACCTCTTCAAGACCCACACCGTGACCACGCGGGTCATCGCCCCCACCATGGAGAAGCTGCAAATCAACGTGGAGCCGCCCAAGACGTTCCGGACGATGTTGCTGGCCTCGCGCCCGATCCCGCGCCGGCCGGAGCCCGTGAAAATCGGCCTGACGGAGCTGATCGCGCCACGCTCGCTGCCCTTCGCGGACGGCGCCACGCCCAGCTTCGCCGACGTGATGGAGAAGCTGAAGAAGGAAGAAGGTTCCCGATGATGCCGGTCGGTGCCCGCCCGGGCGGAGCGCTCTTCCCGGTGCTGATCCTCGTGGGCATTTTGTTCATGATCAGCACGATGTTGCCTCAAATCCTGGTGCAGGCCAGCGGCGCGATCCGCATCGACCACAAGCGCGACGCCGTGTCGGACACGCTGGACAGCGCGATCGCCTTCGCCGAAGCCAAGCTCAAGCGCGATTTGGCCTTGCAAGTGGCCTCGGGCGCCGCCGCCGCCGGCCCCAAAACCGCAGCGCCGGCCGCCGGCTGGGCCATCCGCCCCAGCTTCGACAACCCCGACTACGGCCACAAGAACCTCTACGACTTCGAAGTGAAGTGCACCAAAATCTCCCTCTGGAAGGTCGAGATCCAGGGCCTGAACGAGGTCTACCGCTTCGCCTACGTGCTGGATGTCGGCGCCTGGGACCAGAAGCACGCGCTCAACAAGCACGCGGAGGTCACGGGCCTCGCCACCATCACGGCCAGCCCGGGCAAGGGCCAGCGCAACATCGAAGAGGTGAAGCTGGAGGCCATGAACCGCGAGAAGAGCCAGCCCTACGTGGCCGCGGTCAAGAGCTAGCCGCCCGCCGCAGCCGATCGTGCACCGCTGCCCAGGCGTCGTCTTGCGGCGGCGCCTCCACCAACAGGTGCGCCCAGCCGCGCCTGTCGGCCTCGTGCAACTCCGCATACAGCCGCGCCGCATAAGCCTCCGGCTCCCGAGGCATCATGACGCCCTCGCCCGGCGGCGGTCCGAACGTCCAGCAGCCCACCCGCTCCAACCGCGCGGCCTCGCGCGCCACCGCCGCCGCATCCGGCAGGATCCTGACCCGGGCCCGCGGGGCATAGTGCCGCTTCGCCAGCCCGGGGGACGGCAGGGCGACGTCGTCGGCCTTCGTGATGGGCTCGTACGCGACCTCGCCCAGCAGCTCGCGCAGGCGCCCCAGGGACATCCCGCCCGGCCGCAACACCCTTGGAACGGCCGACGTCAGGTCCAGCACGGTAGATTCCAACCCCACCGTGGCGGCGCCACCATCCAGGATCAGGTCGACCTTGTCGCCCAGGCCGGCCGCGACATGGGCCGCCGTGGTGGGCGACACGCCCGTGTACGGGTTGGCGCTGGGGGCGGCGATCGGCACGCCGGCGGCCCGGATGAGGGCCAAGGCGACCGGATGGGCCGGGACGCGCACGCCGACGGCGGGCAGGCCGGCCGTCACGCTGGCGGGGATGTGCGGACCACGCCGCAACACCAAGGTCAGGGGGCCGGGCCAGCAGGCCGTGGCCAGGCGCTCGGCGGCGTCGGGCCATTCCGCCGCCACCTGCCGCGCCATCGCCGCGTCCGCCACATGAACGATCAGCGGGTTCCCGGAGGGCCGCCCCTTGGCCGCATAAATCCGCGCAACGGCCTGCTCGTCCAGGGCGTTGGCGCCCAGGCCGTAGACCGTTTCGGTGGGGAAGGCCACCAGGCCGCCGGCGCGGAGGATGCGAGCGGCTTCGGCGATTGCCGCCTCGTCGGGCGCATGCGGGTCTACCGCGAGGGTTGGTGCCATGGCGGCGCCATGCTACGGGGCGACCGTCACCGCGTCAACCAAGCCACGTTGTGGTATAGAGGGATTGGACCCTTTCCGTTAGAGAGAACACCGTGCGTTACATCCTTGCCGACGAGCTGCATTGCTTCCCGCCGGAACCGGTGGAAGAGAAGCTAACCGCCATCGGACTTACTTACGTTCAGTTGCTGGAGCGGATTGCCGTCATCCTGGCGCAGAAGCCCGCCCTGTTCTTCCAGGAAATTGCGCGCCACTTGCCCTCGTACTGGGCCGTCTTCGTCCAAGACAACTACCCGGAGACGGTCAAGACCAAGCTGCTGGAGAGCCTCCATGGCCCCAACGAGCAAGGCCTGGATCTCTGGGAGGGCCTGGCCCCCTACGTGCTCAAGAAGGGCACGACGCTGGCCATCGAGAGCCTGGTCTACGAGCGCGAAGAGTGGGTCATGTCCCTCCTCGACAACTGGTCCAAGGTCGAGAGCCAACTGGACGTCAGCGCGCTAGAGCAGCCCTTGGGCCCCAAGCGCCCCCTGTTGGGCATGGTGCTGGAGGGCGAGCACATCCTCAACAAGGTCCAGATCCTGGCGATCTCGGCGGCCCAGAAGGAAGGCGCTTCGCGCGGCGAGAACATCCCCTTCGGCGCCATGGCGGTGAAGCTGGGGATGCTCAAGGAGCAGCAGTTGGAAGACGTGCTGCAGATCCAGAAGGACATCGCCGTCGCCCTGGACTCGCCCAAGCGCCTGGGCTTCTACTTGCTGGAAGCCGGCGTGGTGACGCCCACCCAGGTGCGCGACTCGTTGATGGTTCAGCGCGAAACCGGGATGCCGCTGGGCGCGGTGCTGGTGCAGACCGGCGCGATCGACCAGTCGCTGTTGGACACCATGCTCCACATCCAGCGCCTGGAGCGGATTACGACGTTTACGCAGGACCTGGCCGTTTAGCTTCCGTGGAAGCTCCGGTATAGGCGGCGCGCCAGCTCCGCGGCCTCCGCGGCCTGCTCATGGCGCGGATCGAATTCCACCCAGTCGCTCGACCCAATTGCCAGCGGGCTGGCCGCCAGGGCCGCCAGCAACTCGCACGCCTCATCGGGCATCAAGC
Organism: Cyanobacteria bacterium RYN_339; assembly: GCA_028287685.1. Taxonomy (GTDB): domain Bacteria; phylum Cyanobacteriota; class Sericytochromatia; order S15B-MN24; family JAQBPE01; genus JAQBPE01. The sequence goes on from JAQBPE010000098.1 coordinate 7,045, forward strand.
CTTCGGGCACCGGCGTGCCGGTCGCCGAGAAGTACTCGCTCGAAATCGCGTCGAAGTCGAAGCTAAGGTGCACGGGCACGCCGCGGAAGCGATAGACGATGCCCTTCACGAGCGTCTCCACGCCCAGCTCGCGCAGTTGCTCCACCGTCACGCACCAGATGCCGTACTGCACCAGCAACGCACGCTCGCCGGGATCGATGTCACGCGCGGCGATCAGCACCACGTCCTGGGGGCTGACGAAGGACTTGTACATGGCGGTCAGACGCGGGTCGCCCACGCCGCAGGAGACGGCCAGCGGCATGCCATGCGGGTTGCCCGTGGGCGAGGACTCCATCGTGTTGAAGTCCGCGTGGGCATCCACCCAGATCACGGCCATGCGCCCGTGGTGGGCGGCGGCGGCGGCGATCGAGCCCATCGCCATGGAATGATCGCCGCCGATCAGGGTGGGGTGCTCGCCCGCGGCCAAGGAGGCGGCGGTGCGGTCGCGCAGGGCCGTGCACATCTGGATCACGCCATTGAGGATGCCGGCCGCGTCGCCGGGCGCAGGCAGCGCCGAGGGGATGGTGGGCCCTTCCCCGGGGCCCTGGAACCAGTTGGGAGGCAGCTCGACGCCGGGGTACCGGCCGCCGGGATGCGCCAACACCGTGATCGGTCGTCGAACGCGTTCAGCGCCGGCCGATGGCCTCGCTGGCTGCTGTTGCAGACTCATAAAGCTCCTTGCACATCATCGTACGGGAGGTGGGGCTTAGCGGAGCGCGAGCACGCCCGTGGAGCGGGCCAGCGCCAGCTCGTAGGCCACGCCGTCTTCCGGCTCAGGGGGATCGGCGTACGACACCGCCAGGACCTTGAAGGTAGGGTCCTCGGTCGACATCTGGACGGTCACGACGCGGTCCGCCTGCTCGCGGATGGCGGCGGAAACGCCCTTGCCCTCGGCCAGCTGCGAGAACAACACCAGCGGGGCGTCGCAGACCTTGGAGATGCCGCGCATGTCGGCCATGATGTCGATGGCGGAAGCCAGGCCCGTCAGGCCTTCCTTGCCGGGACGCAGGCTCTGGAGGTCGTTGACCAGCACCAGGCCGGGCTGGCCGTGCTGCGCCACGTAGGTGGTGGCGGCTTCCAGCAATTCGGCGCTGCTGGGGGTGGGGCTGTCGAGCACCACCAGGGGCAGATCGGCCACGCGGGCCACGTCCGTCGTCTCGCCATCCGGCGTGAGGTTCTTTGCCAACCGGGCCAGGATCACCTCGCGCGGGGAGGCCGGGCTGAAGTACAACACCGACTCGCCCAGGTGCGCGGCGAAGTGCGCGGCCAGGTTCAAGCTCAGGCAGGTCTTGCCGACGGCCGGCGGGGCGCCGACGAGGACCAGGCCGGTCGACATCGTATCGAAGGCGGCGCCCAGAAGCCGAGCGTGCGCGGTCGAGACGGGAAGGGGTGCGGTCATACAGTCCTCATTGGGCTTTCGAGATCGGAACGACGCGACCATGCCGCAAGCAGGCCGTCTGCGGATCATACCATATGGGAAACGACTGGATCATTAGTGGTGACGTAGGCTGGGACCCTCGCTTGGGTACGAGACATGGAAGCGGGAGGGCGTTGTGAGCGCGAACTGGTTCCAGTCACCGTTGGCCGTCGACGCCGCCCTGCGCGAGCCTTTGCGCCGCGCCTTGGGTTCCAGCGTGCCCTTGTTGAGCGCCGTGCGCTCCCTGTTGATCCGCCGCTGCCTCACGCCGGAGGAAGGCGCCATGCTGGAGCGCGCGCGCCTGACGGTGCTGGACGTCTCCACGGCCTTCGTCAAGCTGGAGGCCGACCTCCGGGCTTCCGCCCCCAAGGCCCGCACCGGCATGCTGACCCTGCCCTCGGCCCCGGCGCAGCCCTTGGTCCCGGCCCCCGTGACCGCCCCGACCGCCGCGCCGGACGTGGCGCCAACCACCGTGCGGATCATGATCAAGGCCATGAGCCATGCCGTGCGCGCGGCCGGCAGCCTCGAAGGCCTGATGGATCCGGAGCCGCTGGCCCAGGCGCTGGGCGCCGGGATCGCGCGCGTGCTCTCGGAAGACCTCTTCCCGCCGCTCGGCGATCCGGACGCCAACGCGCCCCTGCGCGAGGTCGTGGCCGGCGTCTTGGGTGCCCGGCGGGTCACGGAAGCGACGCTCGATGCGATCGGCCCGATGGATCGGCAGCTGGTGGCCCAGCGCCTCGACTCGCGCATGGCCCTCATGATGTGCGTCGTCCCCCCCGCCCGCGCCCTCACCCTCGGGCGGGTGATCCGGGGGGCCTGTATGCTGCTGCGACAGGCGCCGCCAGTGGATGCAGACACGCTGAACCAGGCGCTCGTTTCGCGTTAATAAGCTTTCTCTTTACCGTTCCTGCGCCTCACCTTATTCTAGTTTTTACCTTCTTGGGCTCGCCCCGGGCGATGACATGGCATTCGCGCCAGCCCCGAGGAGGAGCCGCCCCATGCCGGTCAACCCGTACACCACGACCACGAACCCTTACGCCGCCGCGGCCGCCGCGCCTGCTGCCAGCCCGCCGCCTCCGCCGCCGCCGCCGCCGACCGCCACGGCGACCAACCCGTATGCCAAGCAGGACGGGTTCACGCGCAGCGCCGCGAACACC
>JAQBPE010000101.1 GCA_028287685.1 Cyanobacteria bacterium RYN_339
CGGCTGCTGGCCGCCGCGCGCGCGCGCGCCCACGCCGCGGGCCTCCCCGTGATCGACGTACGCGGCGCGGGGCCGGAGGCGGCCCCCCTGGCTGCCCTGGCGGGCGCCCTGCGCACCCTGGGCGCGCGCGCTGGCCTGCCCGTTGCGGCGTTGCTGGCGGCTCCCCTGACGACGGGCCCGGAAGGCCCGCGCGAGCGGCTGCGCCTGGCCGCCGCCATCAGCGACCTGGCCCGGCAAGCGCTGCCGGGCGGCGCGGTGTGGCTGATCGATGATCATGACCGCCTGGACCCGGTCTCGCGCGAGGTGCTGGCCTGCCTGCGCCGCAACGGCGGTGACCGGCCCTGGCGTTGGTTCTGGAGCACCACGGCCGCGGACCACGCCGAGGACGTGCTGACGCTGGCCCAGCTGCCTGCCCCCACGGTGGTGGCGCTGGCCGAAGCCATGTTGGCCGGCCCGCTGCCGGCGCGGCTGCAGGAGCCCTTGGTGGACCTGGCCGGCGGGTTGCCGGGCCGGGCGCGTGAGGTCTTGGAAGCCTGGCTGCGCGCCGGCGTCCTGGCCTGGGACGAACGGGGCTGGCATGCTGGGGACCTGGCCCGCGCCGTGCTGCCCACGGATGCCGTGGAAGGCATCTTGGCAGGCTTGTCGGCAGACGCCCGCGCCTTCGCCGGCCTTACGGCGGGGCTCGGCGAGACGGGGCCGCTGGCCGGGCTGGAAGCCCTGGCCGAGGCCGAGCTGCCCGGCTGGCCCGCCGCCTGGGCGGAGCTGCTGGCGCGTGGCGTGCTGGTCGCCGCGGATGGCCGCTATGCCTTCGCCACCGAGGCCCTTCACCTGGCTTGCCGGGACGCCGTCGGCCCCGGCCGCCGCCAGGAGCTGCAGGCCCGCGCCTTCGCGCTGCTGGCCCCCGCCCTGCCGGACCCGGCTCCGCTCGATGCCCTGTTGATCGTCGCCCGGCAAGCCATCGGCGGTCGCGTGGCCGCCGGCGCGCCCTGCATCGTGCGCGCGGCCCGCGCTGCCCTGGCGTTGCACGAAATCGACCTGGCCGACGGCCTCGTGCAGGCGGCCAGGGGCTGGGCCGGCCCCGTAGAGTTGGACCTGGAGGTGCTGGCCGCGCAAGTGGCCCGCGCCCGCGGTGCCGTGGCGGCCGCCCGCGAGGCCTTCGAGGGCGGGCTGCTGGACCGGCTGGCCGCACGCGGCGATGCGGACCTGGCGCACCACCATGTCACGCTGGGCGTGCTGCGCCAGTTGGCCGGCGACTATGCCGGCGCTGCCGCCACCTATGCCGCCGCCATCGACCTGGGGCCGCCGGAGGCCCGCCTCCGCGCGCACGTGTTCGCGGGCCGCACCGCGGTCTTCCGGGGCCGCTCGCAGGAAGCCGGCGAGCACTTCGCCGCAGCCCTGGCGCTGGCCGATGATCCCGCGTTGGCGCGCTGGCGGGGCTGGGCCCTCGGTTCGTACGGCCAGTGGCTGGAGGCCCGCGGCGGCGAGGACCGCGCGCGGGGAATGGCGCTGCTGGCCGCTGCGATCGAGGCCAACCGCGCGGCCAATGACGTCTACTTCTTGCACGAGGCGCTGAACAACCTCGGCAACGCCCACCTGGCGGCCGGCGAACTGGCCCCCGCCCGCGAGGCGTTCGACACCTGCCGGGGCATCGCCGCGCGCTTCGGCCTCCTGAACGAGCGTGCCTTCGGGCTGGTCAACGCGGCCGCGGTATCGCTGGAAGCGGGCGCGTTGCCGGCCGCCCTGGACGACGCGCGCGCCGCCCTGGCCTCCGCGCGGGCCCAGGGCCGGCGCTACCCGGAGGGGTTGGCCGCGGCCTTCCTGGGGCTCGCCCAGGTGCATGCCGGCGACGCGGCGGCCGGGTTGGCGGAGCTGGATCGGGCGGCGGGGCTCGCGGGGGCGATCGCCAACCGCTACCTGGAGCTCACGGTGCTGGCCCTGCGGGCCGAAGCGGAGTTGGCGCTGGAGCACGTTCCCGCCGCCACGGCGGCCTGGACCCGCGCCACGGCGTTGGCGCAGGAGACGGCCAACCAGGAACAGCGCGGCCGGCTGGACCGCGTAGGCCTGGCCCTGGCAGTATTGGCCGGCGGTCCTCGGGCGCTTGCGGCGGCCGAGGCGGCCGTGGGGGCCGCCCACTCCCACCGCGGCCACGCGGCCCATGCCTGGTTCTGGGCGGGCGTCGCGCGCGTACAGGCAGGCAAAGCGTCCGAGGCGCTCGAGGCCTTCGCCCGGGCGGAGCAGCTCGCGCTCGCGGCCGGACAGGGCTTGCTGGCTGGCGAGGCCAGCTTCCGCCGGGGCTTGTTGGCCCCGTCCCCCGAAGCCGAGGCGCACCTGGCGCGTGCGCTCGAAGACGCCCGCGCCCGCGGCCGCTCCCCCCTGGCGGCGCGCGCCGCCGCTGCTCTGGCCAGCCGCCAGGGCGATGAAGCGGCCCGGCGCGATGCGATGAGACGGTTACGTGAGCTTGCCGCCCCGCTGGGGGGCACGGCGTCGCCGGATCCGGGCGAGGCGCAGGCGGCCGCGGCGGTCGCGCGCCTGGGTGCGGTGCTGCACGGGCTCGCCCTGGCGGCAGACCCCGACGCGGTAGCCGCGCAAGGGCTGGCGGCGCTGATCGCCGTGACCGGTGCGGAGCGCGGCATGCTGGTGGAATACAACGGCTTGGCCGTGACGTGCCGCCACCATGTCGGTGCGCGTGACGACGAAGCGGAAGCCTTCAGCCGCACCTTGGCCCACCGGGTGGTCGTGGAAGGGCGGACGCTCTACGTGGCCGACATCCAGGCGGACCAGGACCTCGCCAACGCGCCCAGCGTGCGGCGCCTCGGCCTGCGCGCCTTCGTTGGCCTGCCGCTCGAGGCCAATGGCCAGGTGGTCGGCGCCTTGATCGCAGACAGCCGGCGGCTGTTGCCGACGCTCGGCCCGGCGGCGCGTGCCGAGCTGGCGGCGCTGGGCCGGCAAGTGGCCCACGCGCTCGACGCGACGCGGCGGCAGCTGGCCCTGGCGCAAGAAGGGCAAGATGCCCGGGCGGCCCTGACGCTTGCCCGCGAGGTGCTGGGCTGGCATCCGGCGGAGGCCGTGGATTACCTGTTGGCGGCTGCGATGGCCCGCTGCGGGGCCCGGCGGGCCTTTATGTTGGTGGGGCCGGAGCTGGGCGTGGCCGCCGCGCGCGGCGCAGACGGTGTTGCGCCACCGTTGGAAGCGGCTAGCTGGGCCCGGGACGGCGGCCGCGCGCTGCAACTCCCGCTGGAGGACCCGCCGGGCGCCACGCTCGTGTTGGTACCGGTGGGCGCACGCGGGGTGCTGGCGCTGGAGCGCGGTCCCGAGAGCAGGCAGCCGGTGCCCATGGGCTTGTTGAGGGAAATCGCCGGGCTGTTGGCGCCGCTGGCGTGCTTGCCCCTGCCTTACGGCGCGGTGTAGAGGCCGCCGGCCAACGGGATGTCGTCCCCGCTGCGCAACCGGAAGCGCACCGGATACGTCCGGTAGCGCGTGCCGTCGATGGGCGTGCGCACCTCGAAGTGGAGGTGCGGCCGGCTGGAGAAGCCGGTGTTGCCGGAAAAGCCCAGCAACTGCCCGCGCAGCACGCGCGTGTTGGTGGAGACCTTGATCCCATGCGGCATGAGGTGGAAGTAACACCCCAGGGTGTGGTCGTCGTGCTCCACGATCACCCAGTTCGCCTTTTCAAGGGCCATGTACTCCGGGTCGAGCCCGCTGCCCACCGCCGTGTCGTTGTAGGCGGTCACCACGCCCTCGCGGGCGGCCCGGATCGGCGTGCCTTCCGGCATGGCCCAGTCGATCGCCGCCACGTCATGGTGGCTGAAGGCCCCGAAGTAGCCTTGCAGCACGCGGAAGCCCTCGCCGGGAGCATAGGGCAAGTCGTAGACGGTGTCCGCCGGCGCCGCGCCTGGATCGCCGAACATCCAGTTCATGACGTACGAGTAGTTGATCGGCCGGTCCTTGTTCACCAACCGGAAGGTGGCGACGCGGCGGTGGCCGCCCGCGGGGATCGTCAGCGTGTGCGGGGCATGGGCCGATTTCAGGTTGGTGGTCGCGAACGCGAAGTCCGTCGTGACGGGCATGCGGTAGCCGTTGGTGACGTCCAGCCGCACCTCGTCGCCCTGCCGTTCGGCGCGAACGCGCAGGTTTCCCCCGGGGAACTCCGCGTGCTCCGCGTCCTCCAGCACCTGTGGGCCAGGCTCGAGGGCGAGCGCCGTGCGGGTGACCGCCAAGGCGCCGGCCAGGGCGGCCAGTGCGAGCAGCTTGCCGGCCAGGCGGGTCATGGCGTCTCTGGGGCAACGACCACGCGGTTGCGCCCATCGTTTTTGGCGATATAGAGGGCGCGGTCGGCGGCCGCGAACAAGTCTTCCGCGCTGCGCGCCGCGGCTGGCAGCGTGGCGACGCCGATCGAGACGGTGCCGAAGATGTCTACGCCGCCCACCGTGGCGAGCGGCAGGCCCGCGATCGCGTCGCGGATCCGCTCCGCCGCCACCTCCGCGCCGGGGGTGTCGGTTGCCGGCAGCAGCACCACCATCTCCTCGCCGCCATAGCGTCCCACCAGGTCGATGCCCACGCGGACGGCGGTGGCGATCCGGCCTGCCACCTGCTGGAGCGCGACGTCGCCGGTCTGGTGGCCATAGGTGTCGTTGATGCGCTTGAAGTGGTCCACGTCCACCACCAGCAGGCTGAAGCAGCCGCCGTAGCGCAAGGTGCGGCGTGCCTCCTCCGCCAGGCGGTTCATGAAGTAGGAACGGATGTAGAGGTTGGTGAGGCCGTCGACGGTGGCCTGGCGCAACAGGCGCGCGTTCTCGATCAGGATCGTGGCCTGGCCGGCGATCGCCCCCAGCACCAGCAGGTCTTGCTCGATCGAGGCCGGCATCTCGTTCCGGCTGTCCACGTAGAGCACGCCCACCGGGCCCGACGAACCCACCAGGGGCACCGCCAGGATCGACTTGAGCTGCATGCCCAGCACGGAGTGGCGCTTGGCCAGGGCTTCGTCGTCGCCTGTATTGAAGACGATCACGCGCTCCAGCGACTCCATCACCTTCTGGCAGGTCGAGCGCGAGATGGTGGCCTCCGCGTCCGGCATTAGGGGGCCGTGGCGGTCGCGGCCAGCGGTGAAGACCAGCTGGCCCTCCTCGTTCAGGAGGATCACGGCCCGCTCCGCCTTGGTCAGCTCCATGGTCATCTGCAACACCATGTCCTGCACCTTGGCGAGGTCCAGGTTGTGCGAGATCGTCAGGAAGACGCGGTTCAGGCGCTCCAGGTGGCTCAGGCGCTCTTCGGCGTCGTGGCGGGCGTTGGTGTTGACGAGCGCCAGGCCGAGCAGCCGCGACACGTCCTGCACGTAAGTCAGGTCCTCCGGACTGAAGGCGGCGTTGCGCGACACGTACAGGGCGCCCACCACGTGGCCGCGTTGCTCGAGCGCGACACACATTCGGCCTTCGCGGTCTTCCGCGCCGCCCTCCAGCGCCCGCAGCGTGGCGCCGAAGGCCTCGTGCCGCTCCGCTTCGTCGTCGGGGCCGGCGGCTTTGTAGCGGTTCACGGTCTCGAAGCGCACGTGCTCGCCCAGGGCGCGCAGCCGCCGGAACGCGATCATCGCGTGGTCGGCGCCGAGGCCGGCGAGCACCTCCGCCAACGTCTCGTCCAGGACCAACTCGGGGTCTTGGAACGCGGCAAGGCGCAAGGCCAGCTCGAAACGGCGGTCGGGAGCGGCTAACTCGGGCTCGGGAGTCACGGCCATACGGTCGGTTCCTTGGTCATGTGGCTTCCCACCTTGTTCCCCGTTCTGTGACATGTTTAGCTGCAAGTCGGGGCCTCGGTAGGGTACACAAGGGTACACGCCTTACCCCCCAGGAGCCGCATGTTCCTCCATCGTCGTCCCGCAGTCTACCTGGTTCCGGCCATTATGGCGGTGGCCGCCGCACAGGCGCCCGCTGAAGCGGCCCTGGTTGCACAGGTCGGCCCGGCCGAGTTCGACGCCCGCCGCAACGCGATTGTGATCCCGTACCTGGGCCAGTTCCCGCCCTACGGCGTGGGCACCCTGACGGACCCGCCGCGGGTCTACATCGACTTTACGGCCGCGCCCGGGATGCTGGGCGTGTACTCTTCGTCGATCCAGCCCGCGGGCGGGATCGAGCAGTGGGTCTTCATGCACCAGGACTTCAACAAGGTGCGGCTGACCATGACGTTCACACGGCCGAGCCGCGTCAAGGTGTCCGACGACCCGGTCCACCACCAAATCCTGGTCACGGCGTTGGGCGCGGTGCCGGCGCCGCGGCCCTCGGTAGAGGCCGTGCCCTTGACGCGTCCCACGCCGAAGCCAACTCCCAAGCCCACGCCGAAGCCGACCCCCAAGCCGACGCCGGTCCCTACGCCCAAGCCCACGCCGAAGCCGACCCCCAGGCCCACGCCTGTCCCCACGCCCAAGCCGACGCCGATCCCGACGCCGAAACCAACCCCGGTGCCGACGCCGAAGCCCACACCGAAGCCGACCCCCAAGCCGACGCCGGTCCCGACGCCGCGGCCCACGCCGGTCCCGACGCCGAAGCCCACCCCGATCCCGACGCCGGAGCCCACGCCGGAGCCGACGCCAGTGCCTACGCCGGAGCCGACGCCCGTGCCCACGCCGGAGCCCACGCCCGAGCCGACGCCGGAACCGACCCCCATTCCGACGCCGGAGCCCACGCCGGTGCCGACGCCGAAACCTACGCCGCAACCTACGCCGCAACCCACCCCCGCACCCTTCGCGAGCCCGGCAGCCCCCTTCCGGCCGCTCGAGGTCCTGCACGAGCACCGCATCAGCTTCCGCACGGAGCTCTGGTCCCTGCCGGACTCCACCTCCCCGGTCGGCTACGGCTTCGCCCACCCCACCTGGTCGATCGCCGGCGCGGGCTGGCAAGAGGACAACGGTGTCTCCGCGCGCCTGACCGTCTTCAGCCAGACCTACGCCTCGTTCCGCACCACCCCGTACTTCGTCCAGAACACCCCGATGTTCGACTTCGCGCTACGCCACCGGTTCGAGACCGGCGCGTTCCAAGTGGGCGTGGGCTACCGTGCGCTGGGCCTGGCGGACGTGAACTTCCTCACCGGCACGGTCTTGGTGCGCCGGCCCTTGCCGGGCGGCTTGTTCTGGCTGGAGGGCAGCGGCCTGGGTGGCGTGGACCCCACGGGCCGGGCAACGCTGGATGGCGAGGCGCGCGTGGCGTTCCGCCTGGATCCGGTCTCGGCCGAGCTGGGCTTCCGCCAGATGGTGATCTTCAGCAGCAAGGAGCCGCTGTTCAGCATCAACGGCCAGATCGCGGCCCTGACCAACCTCTTCTGAGCCAGCCCCTTCGACGCCAGGAACTCCTCCACCAAGATCTTGGCCGGCC
>JAQBPE010000131.1 GCA_028287685.1 Cyanobacteria bacterium RYN_339
TTGGCCTGCTGCTGCACGATCTGGGCAACGTGACGATCCCGGAAGCCATCCTCAAGAAGCCGACCAAGTTGACGGACGAGGAATTCAAGTACGTCTACGAGCATCCCCGTAGCGGCTTCGAGCTGCTGCGGCAGGCGGAGCGCATCAGCGCCCCCGCGAAGATCGTGGCCCTACAACACCACGAGCGCATGAACGGCACGGGCTACCCCAAGGGGCTCAAGGGGCCGGACATCCACATCAACAGCCAGATCGGCGCCATCGTCGACGCCTACGACGCCCTGACCTCCGACCGCAACTTCCGCAAGCGCTACCTGCCCCACGAGGCGATCGAGTACCTGATGGGCGCAGGCGATACGCACTTCTCCTTCGACTTGGTGAAGAACTTCTGCGCCCAGGTGGCGCCTTACCCGCCGGGCACCATGGTCAAGCTCAGCACCGGGGACAGCGCGGTGGTCTTGAAGGTGGACATGGCGATGTCGAGCCGCCCCGTGCTCCGCATGGTGTCCGACCCGGGCGGCAAGCAGTACCCCAAGGACGAGCTGCTCGACCTCCAGAAGTACCCCACCGTCACGATCGCGAAGGTGTTGGACGTGGAGGCGGAGCGTCCCGTGATCGACAACATGTCGACGGCCTTTTGACGATGGACTACACCGAAATCTCCCTGCGGGTGGCGCCGATCTACGCCGAGACCCTGGCCTGGCACCTGCGTGACCTGGGCGGCCAGGGCGTGGTGGTATCCGAGGAGCCTGCCGAAGGCCCCAAGCCCGCCGAGGGCGCGGTGAAGCTTTACCAGCCGGGCACGCCGGAGTCCGTGACGGATTGGGTCGTGGCGCTCGAAACCCGCCTGGGCGAGCTGCGCCCCCACTTCCCGGAGCTGGTCTGGCGCGTCGAGCAGCGCCTGGTGCCCTCCGAGGACTGGGAGGACAGCTGGAAGCGTTACTGGCACGTGCAGGAAATCGGCGAGCGGATCGTGATCAAGCCGTCGTGGGAAGAGTACGTCGGCGGCCCGGAGAAGCTCGTGATCGAGCTGGACCCCAAGCAGGCCTTCGGCACCGGAACCCACGCCACCACCCAGCTCTGCCTGCGCTCGCTCGAGGAGCACATGCAAGCCTTCGACAGCCCCTTCGTCTTCGACGTCGGCACGGGCAGCGGCATCCTGGCGATCGCCGCGGCCATGCTCGGCGCCAAGCGGGTCGAAACCTGTGACACCGACCAGGTCGCCGTGATCGCCACGCGCGAGAACGCAGACGCCAACGGCGTGGGCGATCGCGTTGCCGTCTACCACGGCGGCATCGAGACCCTGACGGGCCAGGCCGACGTGCTGGTCATCAACATCCTCGCCGAGGTGATCGTGAGCCTGGCGGACCAGGTGGCCCACCGCCTCAAGCCCGGCGGCCTGGTGATCGCCTCCGGCATCATCAAGGCGCGGCAGGCGTCGGTCGAAGCGGCTTTCGAAGCCTCGGGCCTCGCCATCGCGCGGATCGAGCACCAGGGCGAGTGGGTCTTGGTCGAGGCGCGCCGGCCCGATTCGTTTGTCATCGAGCCTCACAACTAGCCAATTGGCGTCATAATCCGTTACGATGCTTCCCTGATTGGAGGGCGCGTCCTCGTGCGGATCATTCCGCTCTTCCCCCTGAACATCGTGCTGTTCCCGGGCATGGTCCTGCCACTCCGCATCTTCGAGCCGCGCTACCGGCTGATGATCCGCCGGTGCCTGGACGGGGACAAGCAATTCGGCATCGCCCTGATCCAGGAAGGCGACGAGGTGGGCGCGGCCGCCACGCCTTTCGCCACGGGAACGCTGGCGGAAATTTCTGGGTTCGAGCTCATGCCGGACGGCCAGATCATGCTGGTCTGCGTGGGCCTGCGACGCTTCCGCATCGAACGCCACGTGGAGGGCGAGCCCTACGCCCAGGCCGAGGTCGAGATCCTGGACGAGGGCGACCCGGAGGAGGACATCGACGATGCGTTGATCGACAGCGCCACCACCACGCTGGAGGCCTACCTCGGCGCGTTGGCGAACGTCTCCAACTTGTCGATCACCGTGCCCAAGGACGGCTTGTCGGCCATCGACCTGTCGTACCTGATGGCCGCGACGTTGCAGGTTGACAACGCCCAGAAGCAGGAACTGCTGGAAAGCCCGACCGTGCATGACCGCCTGGAGCGCGTCATGGTGATGCTCACGCGCGAGAACGAGGAGCTGCAGGCGTACTTGGCGAAGAGCCGGACCCGCGGCGACTTCTTCTACCGCGGCTACCGCATGTCGGTGAATTAAGCCTTTAGCTTTAACGGCCCTTAAGCCGGCGTTTTCCCCATCTTTATCGAGGGTGGGGCGCCCAGCGCGATAAGCAGCCTATGACCACGCCGTTGATTCCGCCCAACCTGCTTGCCCAGCCCCCGCGCCTCCAGAACTCGGCGCTGGTGAAGGCGCTCGCGCCTCTGGCGAAGCCGCCCCAGAGCGCCCCGCAGCTGCCCGGTCAGCCGGCGCCTAAGCCGCCCGGCCAGGGGATCATCCAGCTGCCCTCCTTGCCCGTTCAGCCCGCCGCGCAGCCCGGGCAGCTGGACACCGTTGAAATCGTGCCCGGCATGCCCCGCGCCACCAAGACCAAGCCGGACGCGCAGGGCAAGTTCAAGCTGAACATCCCGATGGCGACGGGCGCGAGCCTCTTCCACATCCAGCCCACGCCCGAGAACATGCAGGCCTTCGTGACCTGGTTCCAGGCCTTCGATCGTCCCGGCGTGCTCGGCCCGAACGAGTTCAAGCCCAGCCCCCAGGCCGGCGTGAAGCGGGACAAGCCCAGCGACCCCGCCCGCGTCCGCCAGCTGCAGACGGCCCTCGCGCGCCGCGGCTACCCCGTACAGGCTTCCGGCATCTGGGACCAGCCAACTTCTTCCGCGGTGGTGCAGTTCAAGCATGCCCGCGGCATCCACGACCCCTTCAAGTCCCCGGACGGCAAGTGGGCCATCACGCCCTACGCCGACGAGGCCGTCACCGCGCTGATCCTTACTTAAAGGTCGGTTCCCGCTGCAAGTCGCGCAGGTACAGGGCGAAGACTTCGCCCGTGTCCGTGCGAACGGCGAACATCATGATGGGCGCGCCCACGTCCCCTTTGACGCGGGGCACCACGCACCAGACTTCAGCGCGCACGTCCTTTTCCAGGTGCTCCGTCGGCCACGGCACCAGGCCGGTGGCGGGCACCACCACCACGTCCTTGGGCATGCCGGGCACGGAGTCCAGGTACTTCCGCACGCGCTGCTGCGCCACCTCGATCGGCAACAGCCCCTGCGGGTGAGGCTTGGGCGTTGCAAGCGGCGGATCCGTGATCGGCGTGGAGTCCGCGGCGCGGGCGGGGCCTGCGATCAGCGGCAGCAGGAGCAAGAGCAAGGCGAGCGGGCGGAACATGAGGTCTCCAGGCGGCACGATGGCCGCGGACATCATACCCCGCAGTGCTTTTAGCGGCTGATCGCCGTGCGATCCACCACGTCGACCACGCCGGGCACCTGGCGGACCAGGCGCACCAACCGGCCGCGTTCCTTCTCGTCGGCCACCTGGCCCTCCAGCACCACCGTGCCGCCTTCGGCCTTCACCGTCACGCTCTGCCCGGGCCGGTAGCTCAGGCACTCCGCCACGGAGGCGGCCAGCGTGGGGTCGGAGACCAGCAGGGACGGCGTCGGCTTGCCCGAGGCCGCGATCCACGCGTCGGGCACCGGCGCGGGCAGGCGGTGGATCTCGCGGTCCAGGTCGGCCTTCCAGCGCTCCGCCAGCTCGCGCGGCGAGCCCGCCTGGTTGGCCTTGGCGTCCGCCTTGGTCACGCTGGTGATGCGCACGTCCAGGTAGTTCAGCGTCACCAGGTCGTTGTCGCCGCCCAGGCGCAACCCGAGCCCCACGTACTTGGCGGGCAGGTCGTGGTGCTCGATCACCTTCCGGAGGTTCTCCTTGGCCTCGATCGCCCGCTCGTAGGCCGTGTTCACGCCGGTGTCTGCAAAGCGCATCACCGGGTCGCCGCCGATCGAGACCTGGGCCTGTGGCACCGCGACGTGCTCGGCCTGGGCCAAGGTCGTCCGGTCGGTCTCGAGGTTGAAGTCCGGCGCGGCTTGCGCCCCGACCAGCGTGCCCAGGAACACCATGAGGCTCGCCCAATCCAGGAAGTTCATCGCCGCACCCCTCCCGTTACAATTGTTTACACTTCGATGCTAGCGCGGCGGCCGGCGGCTCGCCATCAAGCGGATCGGCCGAAGAATTGCCGCGATGGCAGCCGCGATGAACAAAGGAAGGCCGCATCCGTGCGGCCGATCCCCCCACCCTGTGTCCCGCCCCGCCAGGGGGCAGGATCTAGCAGCCGGCGGCCATCCGGGCCGCGATCTTCATGGGGGAGGGATCAAGCTTGGCTTAAGCCGCGGTAAACATGGTAGGATGGACCGTTCCGCGCCCCATAGGGCGCTTTCCCAAGATGACGGACACCCGGTGTGGTAGCTAGGTGTCCCGTGACGAGGAGCAATCCCCCATGATCACCACCGAGAAGAAGAACGCCGTCATCGGCGAGCACCGCACCCATGACACGGACACCGGCTCGCCCGAGATCCAGGTCGCGATCCTCACGGAGCGCATCCAGTACCTCACGAACCACCTGAACAAGAACAAGAAAGACTTCAGCACCCGCCGCGGCCTGTTGAAGATGGTCGGCCGTCGCCGCCGTCTGCTCAACTACCTGATGAAGAACGATCTGCAGCGTTACCGCTCGATCATCGAGAAGCTGGGTCTGCGCAAGTAATTCTTGACCGAGGCGGGGGGCATTGCCCTTCGCCTCGTGGTCTTTTCAGCCCGTCTCGCACCAAAAGAAGAAAGAATGGCAAGAGTAAGCATGACAACGAAAACCAAGAAGGCCGAACCCAAGGCGGAATCCGCCGTCCAGACGTTCAAGACGACGTTGGGCGACAAGGAAATCTCGATCGAGGTCGGCAAGCTGGCCAAACAGGCCAATTGTTCCGTCCTGGTGACGTGTGGCGAGACGATGGTCCTTGTGGCCGCGACGGCTTCCCGCGGCCAGCGCGAAGGCATCGACTTCTTCCCCCTGTTGGTGGACGTCGAGCAGAAGATGTACTCCGTCGGCCGCATCCCCGGCTCCTTCATGCGCCGTGAAGGCCGCGCTTCGGACAGCGCCATCCTGAACGCCCGCCTGATCGACCGCGGCATCCGCCCGCTGTTCCCCGACGGCTACCGCAACGACGTGCAGGTCACCTGCACGATCCTGTCCAGCGACAAGGAAAACCAGCCGGACGTGCTGGGCATCCTGGGCGCCGGCGTTGCCCTGACGCTGTCGGACATCCCGTTCGCGGGCCCGTTCGCCGGCGTGCGCGTTGGCCGCGTCAACGGCAAGTGGATCCTGAACCCCACCTACGCGCAGTGCGCTGAAGGCGACATCGACCTGGTCGTCGCCGGCACCACCGACGCCGTCATGATGGTGGAAGCCGGCATGAACGAGCTTCCCGAAATCGAAGTCCTCGAAGGGCTGAAGCGCGCTCAGGACGAAGTCTCCAAGCTTTGCAAGTGGATCGAGACCATGCGCAAGAAGGTCGGCAAGACCAAGCTGGCCGTCAAGGTCGTTGCGGTCGACCCCGACATCCTGGCCTACGTTCAGAAGGCCGGCACCAAGAAGATGGAAGAGGCCATGGGCAACGCCGACAAGTTGTCCCGTCAGAACAACGTCGCCGACCTCAAGGTCGCCCTGGCGGACGAAGTGAAGGCCCTGCCCGCGAAGAACGCGGCCGCCGTGGCCCTGCTGGCTTCACCCAAGGATTTGGGCAAGGCCATCGACGCCGTCGAGGAGGACGTCTTCCGTCGCCTCGTGATCAAGGGCATCCGCGTGGACGGCCGCAAGCCGGACGAAATCCGCGCGATGTACGTCGAGACCGGCCTGCTGCCCCGCGCCCATGGGTCAGGCCTGTTCCAGCGTGGTCA
The DNA here is from genome assembly GCA_028287685.1 of Cyanobacteria bacterium RYN_339. GTDB lineage: Bacteria > Cyanobacteriota > Sericytochromatia > S15B-MN24 > JAQBPE01 > JAQBPE01. The sequence continues at coordinate 5,960 of JAQBPE010000131.1, forward strand.
GACCCAGGTCTGCACCGTGCTGACGCTGGGCTCCACGGGCGACGCCCAGAAGGTCGACTCGATCGACCCGGAGACCAGCCGCAAGTACATGCACCACTACAACTTCCCCGGCTACTCCGTCGGTGAAGTGCGTCCCAACCGTGGCGCCGGCCGCCGCGAAATCGGCCACGGCATGTTGGCCGAGCGCGCGCTCCGTCCCGTGCTGCCCTCGCAGGAAGAGTTCCCGTACACCATCCGCCTCGTCTCCGAGGTGCTGGAGTCCAACGGTTCGTCCTCGATGGCGTCCACGTGCGGTTCCACCCTGGCGATGCTCGACGGCGGCGTGCCCCTGAAGCGCCCGGTTGCCGGCGTTGCCATGGGCCTCGTGATGGAAGGCGATCACTTCGCCGTCCTGACCGACATCCAGGGCGTTGAAGACCACCATGGCGACATGGACTTCAAGGTCACCGGCACGGACCACGGCATCACCGCCTTGCAGATGGACATCAAGATCGAAGGCATCGACATCGACGTCCTGACCATCGCGTTGGAGCAGGCCCGCCGGGGCCGCCTGGAGATCCTCGACGCGATGAACGCCGTCATCTCCGAGCCCAACCCCGAGATGAGCGAGTACGCCCCGCGCGTCATCACCATCAAGATCAACCCGGAGTTCATCGGTGCCCTGATCGGCCCCGGCGGCAAGAACATCAAGAAGATCACCGAGGAAACCGGCGTCAAGATCGACATCGAAGACACCGGCATCGTCTCCATCACCACCTCCGACTCCGTCATGGCCGCCAAGGCGCGCCAGTGGGTCGAGCGCCACACGCGTGAAGTGGAAGTGGGCGGCGTGTACATCGGCAAGGTCGTCCGCATCCTGAACTTCGGCGCCTTCGTCGAGCTGTTCCCGGGCAAGGATGGCCTGGTGCACATCTCGCAGCTGGACAACCA
>JAQBPE010000173.1 GCA_028287685.1 Cyanobacteria bacterium RYN_339
GACGCCGCAGAAAAGCTAGGCCCCACCTCAGTCACCAGGGGCTTCACCCCGTCCTCTTGAGTTGGGCTGCCAAAAGGCAGTTTCAGCTGTCGATACTTTTCCGTCGAGTCGGACACTTTCAGTTCCCTATTGACGTTCGGCCCTTCCCGGCTGCTAGCTAGGCATCCAGTACTATGGCCTCTGCTGACTTCTCCTGGCTCGGCACCCGCCTCACGACGGCTGTTGTCGGTTGAACCAACCGCCAGGAGACCTCCCCGGGTAAGAACGCAGACTTTCGCCTCACGCCCGCCTGGTGCACCACCCAGCCCCTTTGGTCCCTTGGACTTCGCGATACCATGCTCGCTCGTCCGGACTGAATGGCCTGGTTACCAGGTTCGTGTGCCTCGGGCCGAGGCTTTGCTTCGGGCTTCCTCCAGACCCCACCTCGCGATGACGCCCTTGCCTCTAGCTAGCGGTTAGGGGGACCACCCCCCGCAGAGGACTTTCACCTCCAAGCCTGCGCCCGTGCCGGGCGCACAAAAAAGCGCCCCGCATCAAGCGGGGCGCAGGTCCGAACCGTCCTAGTTGGGGCAGGACGACGGGCAGCAATGCGACGAGCAGGCGACCGGCGTGTTGGCGCAGTGCGAGTGGCATGCGACGGGCACGGCGCCGGGCTTGGCGGCGCTGGCGGACACGGGGGCGACGAACAGCGCGGGGATCAGGCCGAAGGCAACGACCAGGGCGGCACCGAGCATATTGGGCTTCATGGATCTCTCCTCAAATTCTCTCAGAAACGAAACGTGCCCCCATGTTCTCAAGTGCGGTCGTAAACCTCAAATTAAACGGATGTTAAATATGACCCGGGAAGCAAGCGTCTCGCCGACACGTCAGCTGGGCGATCGCCGAGCGTGTCTTGCCGGGCCGCTTCCCCACTTAACGAAGATTTAATGCGGATTTAACACCCGACGTGACGGCGTGTTCCGGCGCACGGCGCGCCGGGGCGGGTTCGTGGTTAGCTAGGGGCATGCCCAAGCCCCGTTCCAGCCAACCTGAGGTGGCCGTCGCGGCCGAACGCCCCGCCACCGGCGTCGCCACGGTGGAGCAGATCCAGGTGCTGGAGAAGCGCCTGATCGAGGAGTGGGGCTACCCGGCCGTGGTCCTAATGGAGCGCGCGGCTCTGGCCGTCACCCACTTCCTGGACCGCCAGTACCCCGGCGCGCCGGTCGTCGTCATGTGCGGCACGGGCAACAACGCCGCCGACGGCATCGCAACGGCCCGCATGCTGCTGGACCGCGGGCGGACCGTGCGCGTCCTGACGGTGGGCTCCTCGCTGGGGGAGCTGGCCAGCAAGCAGATGGCCTGGCTGAACCGGCGTGGCTTGCAGGCCAAGGGCTTCTCCGGCTCCGAGAGCTTCGGCCAGGACTGGGTGCTGGTCGACGCCGTCTTCGGCATCGGCCTGAACCGGCCGCTCAAGAGCGACGCGCTGCTGGCCATCGACTGGGTCAACCGCGGCCCCTGGCGGGCGATCGTCGCCATCGACGTGCCCAGCGGGTTGCAGGGCACCACCGGCGAGCCGATGGGCGCTGCCGTCCAGGCCCACCACACGATCGCGCTCGGTTGCCTCAAAACGGGCCTGTTGGCCGACCCGGCCTTGCGCCGCGTGGGCCGCCTGTGGTTGGCCGACATCGGCTTCCCTGCCTCGATGATCGAGCCGTTACCCGGCCGCTTGAACCGGCCGCACCCCATGCCGCCCGTCTCCCCGGATGCGCACAAAGGCTCGCTGGGCACGACCATGATCATCGCCGGCTCCGCCACCATGAGCGGCGCCGCCATCCTGGCCACGCGGGCCGCCTGCCGCTCCGGCGTGGGGCTGGTGTACCTGGCCATCGCGGCCTCCCAGCGCGAGATGGCGGCCATGGCCGTGCCGGAGGCGATCGTGCTGCCGCTGCCGGAGCGCGAGGGCACGATCGGCCCGGAGACCGTCGCCGTGCTGCTGCCCCACCTCCAACGCGTGCGCGCCCTGGCGATCGGGCCCGGCCTCGGCCACTCGCCGCGCGTGCGGGAGCTGGTCGAGAAGCTGCTCGTGACCTACGACGGCCCCGTCGTGCTGGACGCCGATGCCCTGCCGCGCGCCAAGGAGGCATTGCCCGGCCGCATGGCGCCCGTGATCATGACGCCCCACGCGGGCGAGCTCGCGCGCATGTTGGACAGCACCTCCGAGAAGGTCCAGGCGGAACGGCTGGGCGCCGGGCTGGAGGCGGCGAGGCGCCACCGCGCGATCACCGTCTTCAAGGGCGCGCGCACCGTGATCGCCCGACCCGACGGCAGCTTCGCCATCAACGCCACCGGGCTGCCGATGCTGGCGACGGCCGGCAGCGGCGACGTCCTGACGGGCCTGATCGCGGGCTTGTTGGGGCGCGGGATGGAGGCCTTCGAGGCTGCCTGCACGGGCGTCTACGTGCACGGACGCGCCGCGGAGGCGGCGGCCGACAGCGGCATGGTAAGCTTGGTGGCCGGCGACGTGGTGGATCGCATCCCCCACCTCTTGGGCCAGCCTGCGGCCATTCGCCAGCCCGTTGGAGACGTCCAGCTCATTCATTAAGGAACCGTCCCCCCACGCAAGGAGAGCAACGATGCTTGATACCTCGAAGCAAAGCCTGGTCAACGTAGGTATGGAGCGCGCCCTCGCGCTCGACATCGTGCAGGTTGTGGAGACCGCGGCGATCGCCGCCGGCCGCCTCCTGGGTCACGGCAAGAAGGATGAAGCGGACCAGGCCGCGGTCGAGGCGATGCGCCTGGCCTTCAACAACCTCGAGATCGACGGCCGCATCGTGATCGGCGAGGGCGAGCGCGACGAGGCCCCGATGCTCTACATCGGCGAGCAGGTGGGCAAGGGCGGCATGGGCATCGACATCGCCGTGGACCCGCTGGAAGGCACCAACCTGGTGGCCCACGGCGCCAACAACGCCATCTCCGTCATGGCGATGAGCGAGACCGGCGGCCTGCTGCATTGCCCGGACACCTACATGGAGAAGCTGATCGTCGGCCCCAGCGCCGCCGGCAAGGTGGACATCACCGCCCCCGTGAAGGCCAACCTGGCCATCATCGCGATGAGCCTGAACCGCGAAATCGCCGACCTCACGGTCGTGATCCTGGACCGCCCCCGCCACGCGGAGCTGATCCAGCAAGTCCGCGACGCGGGCGCGCGCATCCGCCTGATTGGCGACGGCGACGTGACGGGCGGTTTGGCGGCGGCGATCGCCGGCTCCGGCGTCCATGCGGTCATGGGCACCGGTGGCGCGCCTGAAGGCGTGCTGACGGCTGCCGCGATGCGCTGCCTGGGCGGTGAAATCCAGGCCCGCATCAGGTACCGCGACGAGGTCGAGGCCGAGCGCGGTCGAAAGATGGGCATCGACGAGACCAAGGTCTACTTCACGCGCGACTTGGCCCCCGGCAACGAGATCCTCTTCGCCGCCACCGGCATCACGGACGGCGAGATCTTGAAGGGCGTGCGTTTCTTCGGCAACGGCCAGCGCACCTACTCCATCGTCATGGGTGCGAAGAGCAAGTTCGTGCGCTTCATCGACACGGTCCACATGGAAGACCGTCCGACCAAGGCGCCCATCCGGCTGGAACGCTACTAAGATTGGGCTACCTCCTGTTCCTGGCCTGGGCGCAACTGCGTGTGCGCCCGTGGCAGAGCCTCTTGTTGGTGCTGTCCGTCTCCGTAGGCGTGACGATCCTGACCACGGCGCTGTCGCTCACCAACGGCTTCGAACAAGACATGGTGGACCGCCTGCTGGGCACGACACCGCACGTCTCGCTTTATAACCCGCTTTCGGGCGGGCTGACGAACTACAACGAAGTGGCGGCGCGGGTCGTCGGCAGACCGCATGTCACCTCCGTCATTCCCTTCATCCAGGGCCAGGGCCTGGTGACGAGCGACGCCAAGAGCACCACCGGCGTGCTGGTGCGGGGCGTGGATCCGGCCGTGCAGGCCAAGAGCCCCAGTTGGGGAAAGTACCTGGTCTCCGGGCACCTGGAAGACCCGGGCGGCGGTCCCGGCATCGTGCTGGGCACGGAGGTGGCGCGCAAGTTGGGCGTGGGGCTGGGAGACACCTTGAAGGTGATCACCGGCGCCGGCAAGCAGCGCACCGCGACCGTCACGGGCTTGTTCGAGTCCGGCTTGTACGAGTTCGACGCCCACGTGGCCTTCATGACCTTGCCCACCGCCCAGACCGTCTTCGGCATGCCGAAGAGCGTCACGGGCCTGGACGTGCAGGTCGACGACGTCTTCATGGCGCCCCAGCTCGCCCGCGAGCTGTCCACCGAGCTGATGTTGGGCGCGCGCAGCTGGTCCGACCAGAACCGCCCGTTGCTCAAGGCCATGTTCCTGGAGCGCGTGGTGATCTTCATCGTGATCATGTTCATCGTGCTGGTCGCCATGATCGGCGTCGGCAGCACCATGGCCATGTGGGTGATCGAGAAGAACCGCGAGATCAGCCTGTTGCGCGCCATCGGCGTGGCCGCACCGCTTGTCGGGCGCCTGTTCGTGGTGCAGGGCACCTTGATCAGCGCCGTGGGCGTGTTGTTGGGCTCGCTGGGCGGCGTGGTCCTCTCGCTCGCGCTCGCCGCCTTCCCGATCGGGCTCGCCGGCGAAGTCTACTTCCTGTCCCACCTGCCCGTCCGCATGGAGGGCCGAGATTTCCTGCTCGTGGCCCTGGCCACGCTGTTGCTCAGCCCGGTGGCCAGCGTCTTGCCCGCCTTGCGCGCGATGCGCCTGGATCCCATCGAGGTGATCCGCCGGACATGAGACGCCTGGCCCTTGCTTCCCTTGTTGCGCTCTCTACCAGCGGTTGCTGGTGGCTCGATCGCTTTTTTCAGCCGCCCACGCGGCTTGCCGCCTGGAAAATCGAGCGCATCGGCGTGGTGCCTTTCTCGGACGGCTCGGGCACCGGTGGAGCGCCGCGGGTCACGGAGGGATTTCGACATGCGTTGGCGACGGCGATCGGGCTCGAACGGGTGCGCCTGATTGAAGGTCTGACGGGCCTGATCGGGATTGGACAGTCTATTGATATGGGGCGAAATGCAGGTGTGGACGCGTTATTGACGGGCCATATGCTTGCTTACGGGCGCCAGCCGAGGCTTGGCCGTGTTTGGGTGGTGGTCAGTCTCCGCTTGCTGGAGACCGGCCGAGGGTCTATCATATGGTCCAGGAACGCCACGGGAACCTTTCCCGTCGGCGACGAAGCCGACCCAAACGCCGCCCTCGACGTAGCAACAGATATAGCAGCGAAGGAGCTCACGCATGACCTCTCGGTCCCCCCAACGCCGGATCGCCCTGGTGGCGATGCTTGGCATAGCCAGCCTGGGAGCGACGGCGTCGCCGGCTTCCGCGCTGCCGCTGATCGGGGTTGGCGCTAACGTCGGCGTCGGCGTGCACATCCCGAGCTCTGGGTCCTTGGCGACGGACGTCACGGCCGACCTGGCCATCATGGGCCCCGTGATCGGGCTGCAGTGGTGGCGGACGCTCGACGGGGCCAACACCTACCTCCAGGGCGGCCTGCGCTTCAACGTTTCTCCGATCCCGATGGTGAGCGTGGCGCCCGGCATCGCCGCCGCATCTTTCAACGGTGGCTTGGGTGGTCTGGGCACGCTGGATGCGAGCTTCTCGCCCCTGATGCTGCCCGCATCGCTGAACGCCGGCGTTGGTTACGGCTACGTGAACGGCAGCACGCTGCTTCCCTATCACCTGGGCGTCAAGTTAAGCTTGATCCCATTCACGGCCATTAACGTGGGGTACCGGGGCTGGCAGGGCGGTCCCAACGTGGGCGGACCCGAAATCGGCATCGAAGTCGGCTTGTAGTCACGAGGAGGCTCGCATCATGGACAGACAGAAAATTCTCGTAATCGACGATGAGGCCAGCATCCGGCAGATCGTCGAAACGCGCCTCAAGCTCGCCGGCTACGAAGTCATCACGGCCGCGGACGGCGTGGAAGCGCTGGAGCAGGCCGCGACGCACCAACCGAACCTGATCGTCTTGGACATCATGATGCCCAAGCTGGACGGCTTCGAGGTGTGCCGCGAGCTGCGGAAGAACATGACCACGCCCATCATCATGTTGACCGCCAAGGGCGATATCACGGACCGCATCGCAGCCCTGGAGCTGGGCGCCGACGACTACGTCGTCAAGCCGTTCAGCCCCCGCGAGCTGGAAGCCCGCATCAAGGCGGTGCTGCGCCGCACCCACACGGACCAGGCCAAGCAGACCGTGATCAACGTCGACAAGTTGACGATCGATACGGGCAAGCGCCAGGTGCTCAAGGGCGGCGAGAAGGTCAAGCTCACGGAGATGGAGTTCAACCTCCTGGAGTTGCTGGCCACCAACCCCGGCCGTGCGTACTCGCGCTCGGAGATCCTCCACCAGGTGTGGGGCTACCGCCTCAGCCAATACAGCGACACCCGCGTGGTAGACGTCCACATCAGCCGTTTGCGCAGCAAGCTGGAGGACGACCCGTCGGCCCCGGAGCTGATTCTGACGGCCCGTGGCACGGGCTACATGTTCCAGAACTACTCGAGCTCGGGCGGCGCCGCACCGTCGCCTTCGACCTCCGAATCCCCGGTCGGGTGATCCAACTCGTCCTTTCTACTTGCTCGCCGGCCGACGCGGATGCGCTCGGCCGGCGAGTCGTTGAGGAGCGCCTCGCAGCCTGCTGCAACCGCGTGCCCGGTGTCTTGAGCACCTATTGGTGGGAGGGCAAGGTCACGACGGACGAGGAGGTGCTGCTGATCTTCAAGACCACGCGGGCAGACGCACTCCTGGAACGGCTCAAGGCGCTGCACCCGTACGAGACGCCGGAAATCCTGGTCATCCCGGTCGAGCGCGGCCTGGAGGCCTACATGAACTGGGTGGTCACTTCTTGCGGCGACCCACCCAGCGGCGATAGCCCACAAAGCCCATGAACACCAGGGCGTAAGCCAGGCCTTCGTCGGCGCCCCGCTGGACCGGGATCGCCGGGCCCGTCGTGTTGCCGCAGCCGGCGCAGCCGAAGCCGTTCAACCCGGCCTTGGGCACGCTGATCACCTGCCCGGAGCTGCTGCGGCCCAGCGCCACGGTGGCAAGCACCTTCTGGATGTCGCCGCTGTTGTCCTTGATCAGGGAAGCGGCGCCGCTGGACTTGAGCTGTTCGACCTTGGCAGCAGCCGGCAACTTGCCCGTGCCGCCGGCGCCCGACGTCGGACGGGGGTCATAGGTATAGGTCAGGCCGTTCTCCAGCGTGATCAGGATGGGCGCGTCGCCTTGCTCCACGTTGCCGGAGCACTTCCGCACGCCGGTCGCGGTGTGGTCCTTGGAGACCAGGGGCAGGTCGCCGTTGAAGACGAACATGGGGTCCTGCGTCATCTCCTCCGGGCTCATGGTGGTGTACATGCGGGTGAGGTAGGGCAACCCCTTGAAGAGCTTCTCCGCTTCCATTTGCGGCTTCACCAGCTCTTCCGTCAGCTGCGTCCGCGCGGCCGCCACGTCGACGGTGGTCTGGTTGGCGGCCAGCTCTTTCTGGTAGGCGTTCAGGTTGTTGTAGAAGTCCTGGTCGCTCGCCGTCACGCTGGACGGCTTGGGGATGTATTTTTTCACGAAGCTCTGGCCCTTGGTCGTGCCGGCGAAGAGCCGCAGGACCTGGTTGTAGAACGCCACCGGATCCGTCGCGTCGACGGCGGCCACCTGCTTCTCGAGGTCGGACCCGCTGGAACCGACGTCGACCACCTGGCTGCCGCCGGCGTAATCCGTGACGAAGGCCTGGCCGCCGGCCTCGTTCATGGCCTCCGTGACCACCTGGTTGTAGTTGCTGCCCTGCGTCAGCCAATCGATGCGAGCCTCGTTGATGATGGCATGGCGGTAGTTCTCGGGGATGGCCCGCTTCTTGCCCAGCACCCAAACGTACACGTCCATGTCGGGGTTCGCGGCCACGCCCGTCAGGCGGATCGGGATGCCGGGCTTGGTGGAAGCGTACTTCAACACGATGGGCTGGATATCGCCCACGGCGCGGTCCTTCGTGAGCTTGAGCGCCACGAAGTAGTATTTGCCGGCCACGTAAGGGTCCAGCAAGGGGTCGAGCTTGGGCGGCAAGACGTAGCCGTTGTCCTTGAGCCATTGCTTCAACGCGCCCGGGTCGTCGCTCTTGATCACGGCGCTGTCGTAGGGGCCGACCTGGTTCTGCGAGACCACCTGCACCGCGCCGGCGTTGGCCGTGGGGGCGGCCTTCCTGACGGCTCCGCTGGCAAAGGAGACCGACGACTTGCAGGTTCCCTCGTCCTTGATGTCGATGTTGAACGTGGGCACGGTGTCGCGCGAGAGCGCCGTGAACACGGCGTCCGTTCCCACGGACAGGGCCGGCTCCGTGGGAACGGGCACCACCCAGCTGAACTCGTTCGCGTCGCCCTGGTACTGGATCTGCACGTAGGCGATCACGTTCTGGGAGTCCGTGGCGAACAGGATCTTCTCGCCGTTCTGGACGATGGGCGCCGTCCGGCAGAACAGGCCGCCGCAGGCCAGCGCGGAGGTGGGGACGAGGCAAAGGGCCGCGGCAATGGCGGTGGCAGCGAAGCGGCGCATGAGATCTCCTAGAGCGACTTGAGGAAGGAACGCATGGCGTCCTTCTCCGGCGGGGACAGAGCCTTGTAGCGGTCACGGACCTTCTCCGCTTCGCCGCCGTGCATGACGATCGCGTCGTCCAAATCGTTGGCGCGCCCGTCGTGCATGAACTTGGTGCGGACGCGCAGGCCCCACAAGGGCTGGGTGCGCCACATCTGGCCGGTGGAGGCGCCCTGCACCATCTGGTCGGCCAGGTCCTCGTCCATGACGTGGAGCAGGAAGTCGGAGTAAGGGTGCAACTTCACGCCAACCGGGATGCCGATTTCGTTGGGGGAGGTTGTCAGCTCCGTGGAGTGGCAGAGCGCGCAGCCGTTGGCCGTGAAGAGCTGCTCGCCGTGCCGGGCCTCGGCCGTGATCGGGCCGCGCGGCGGGGCGTCCAGATAACGCTGGTAGAAGGTCACGTCCAGCAGCTCGTCTTGCGACAGCTCGGCCTTCGCGACCTTGTGCGGGGATTGGTTGGGGAAGGGCTCCGTGCCGCGGTCCGGCGTGGTGATGCCCAGTTCCCAATCGTAGGCCTGCTCCGTGAAGACCTTGAGGTCTTTCTTCTGGGCCTTCATGCCGAAGCGGCCCAGCTTGCCTTCTTCCCAGTTGGCGATGCCGCGGATGCCCAGCTTGAACTTCTCGTCGTTCGGCGCCATCTGCGACACGATGTCCTTCTCGGCCACCGCCTCCACCAGACCCAAGCCCCAAACTTGAGGGGACATGCGCGTGGCCAGGGCCGTGGTTTCCTGCGGCACCTGCTCGACCTTCGTGCCGAAGACGGCGAAGTCCTGGATCATCGGGCCGCCCTTGCTCTCGAGCAGGCTGGGCCCACCGTTGACCATGGCGCCGGCCAGGTGCACCACGCGCTCCGAAGGGCCGCCGGAGGCGCCCAAGCCGTGGCAGGCGCGGCAGGAGTTGTCGTTGTAGAGCGGTCCCAGGCCTGTCTGCGGCGTGAACAAGCGCGAGAACTTGCTGCGGCCACGCTCGAACTGGGCCAGCTGGGCCGGCGACAGCCCATCGATGGGCAGGCCGAACTTGCGCGGGTGCGCGTTCTCGGCGATCGCCTCCGCACAAGCCGCAAGGGGCAACACCGTGGCCAGGCACAACAAGATCCGAATCGTTCGCATGCCTCCTTTGTACCCGTACGCAAGTTCTTGGGCTCGTCGTGCGATAGGTGTTAATAGGAGTAGGGAGTTACACATGGCCATCGAACCCATGCAGCGCGTTGCGCCGTCCCGTCGCTACGGGTGGGCGCCGCTGGAAAAGGCGAAGCTCGTCGAGGAGTGGGCCCGGGACGTCTTCGTCCCCGGCAACACGATCAACGAGATCTCGGGCAAGGACATCGAGAAGTGGCGCAGGCCCGAAGATCGTGCCACGCCCGTGACCGGGCTGACGGCCGCCGGCACCAAGGACGTGCCGGGCGCGTGGGATCCCGCCGCGTACATGCCGCGCTTCGTCTTCGACCGCCGCGAAGACGCCCTGCCCGTGGACCCGGACTTCGACGGCAACGGCAGCATGAACGACAACGCGCCGGACGCCGCCAACGGCAAGCCCGGCAGCTACCAGGATGGCATGATCGGCGGCAAGCAGGCCCTGAATGGCTTCGTAGGCGTCTCCAAGAAGGGCGACTACACGGTCATGACCTACAGCTTCTACTACGCCCACAACAAGGCCGGGAAGTACCACAACAACGACTACAGCACCGCCCAGGTCTTCCTGAAGGAGGGCCAGCCGGCCTACCTGTACACCTCCTGGCACCATGGCGCCCGCATGACGCCATGGAACGAGCTCCAGAAGGACGCCCAAGGCCGGCCCATCATCAAGGTGGGCCTCGGCTCCCATTCGCTGTTGGCGCTGGCCGATGGCGAGCATGTGGACCGCGACGGCCTGGAAATCGCCGGCGACGGCAGCGCCTCCTTCGCCGGTAAGCCGCTGGCCCAGCGCCTGCACCTGGACACCTTCCAGGGCAACGTGAAGGCCGACCGCCGCCTGGATCCCAAGTCCGGCCCGGGCCTCTCCCGCATGCGCATGCTGGGCTGGGGCGTCGCGGCCCTGAACCCGTTCTTGCCCACCGACTTCAGCCACCGCACGCCCCTGACCGAGCTGTGGCACAAGGTGAAGGGCGCGGTCGGTAAGAAGCGCGACTGGATCGCCTCGAAGCTGGGGTTCTAGGGCGTCGGCGTCGCCGAGGGCGTCGGGGTCGGCGTGGGTGACGTCGCAGGCGATGGGGATGCCGACGGCGAGGGTGAAGGCGACGGGGATACGGACGGCGACGGGGACGGCACGACCGGACTCAGCAACGCCTCCGAGCCGACCTGGTTGGCGATGGGCAGCGTGTCGACGAGCCCCGTGGCGCGGTCGTAGATCATGACCCGGTTCACGCCTCCGCGATCGGTCTCGAACACGATGCGGTCATGGCCGAGGCCCAGGAAGCGCGGCGATCGCTCGTTGCCGTCGGCGCTGTTGAGCAGCGGCAGCGGATCCACGAAGTGCGTGACCAGGTCCACCATGTAGACGTGGTCCTTGCCGCCGCGGTTGGAAACGAAGAGCAGCGTGGCCCCGTCGGAGCTGAAGTATGGCTGCCGCTCGTTGGCGGACGTGTTCACGTAAGGCAGGGTGCCCAGCGCGCCGGCCTCCAGGTCGTAGGTCAAGATGTCCTGGTTGG
>JAQBPE010000176.1 GCA_028287685.1 Cyanobacteria bacterium RYN_339
CCGCGACCATGCCCGGCTGGGCGAGCGGCGCGAGTGGCTGCGGATCGAGGAGCGCGCCGTGCTGGTGGAGCAGGCGATCGCCACCGCCCACCCCGCCGCCCGCGAGCGCGCCCACGGACTCACGCGCGCGTTGGAGGGCCTGGTGTGCGGCCGCAGCCTGGCGGCGGGCGAGGGGCCGCACCCGGTCTTGTTGGGCCCGGAAGGGCGGCCGGGGCTGGGGGACGCGGGGGCGATCGCGCGCAACGTGCGCGATCTGCTCGCGCGCGGCGAGGCGGCCGGGGCGCTGGTCGAGATCGCGGCCTTGCGCCGGCGGCTGCGCGAGGCGCGCGCGTACGGCTCGAAGGCCCAGCTCGTGGCTTTGGACGCCCTGGCGAACCGCGCGCGGCGCCTGGAGGACCTCACGGCCGCGCTCGACCCGCGCGCGCGGGTGCAGGCGGGGCTCTTGGCCGCGGAGCTGGGCGACGGCCATGCCACCACGACGGCGGCCTTAAATTGACTTTAACCTTATCTTGACCGTCCCATAAGAAGCTTGCGCGGTTAACTCGGCCATAACATTCGGGCAGGGAGTCCTTAAACTTCCTGGAGTGTGAGACCGAGAAAGGACCCCTTGCCGTGACGTTCACGAAGATGCTGCAATCCACCCTGTGCCTGGCGATTAGCGCCGCCACGCTCGCCGGTTGCGGCGTGAACCGCGTGCAGGCCCCGGTTGCCAGCGGCAAGGCCGCCCTCCACGTCGCCAGCAAGGCCGCCAAGGCCGCCTTCCCGTTCCGCATGGGCTGGGAGAACCCCACCGCCACGCCGATCGCCTACGACCTGCACCCCACCAACAAGACCAGCGTCGGCTTCCACATCAAGGACGTCGCGCCCGCCAAGAAGGTGGACCTGCGCCCCCTGATGAGCCCGGTCGCCGACCAGGGCAACTTCGGCTCCTGCACCTCCTTCGCCATGGTCAAGGGCATCGCGGAGTTCATGGAGCTCAAGAAGATCCGCGCCCGCGGCGGCGACGTGGCCAAGGACTTCGTGCCGTTGGCCCCGACCTACCTGTGGTACGGCGAGCGCGCCTTCATGGGCAACGAGAAGATCGACACCGGCGCGACCATGTTCCTCGGCATGAACCTGTTGGTGACCGACGGCGCCTGCCCCGAGACCGACATGCCTTACTGCCCCGAGCAGTACCAGCAGAACGAGCTGTTCCGCAACTTCTGGCTGCAGAACCCGCCCAGCCGCGACGCCGCTTCCCACGCCAAGAACTTCCGCGGCGGCCAGCTGCGCCAGATCACCAAGCTCTCCGAGGTCAAGGCGTCGCTGGACGAGGGTTACCCCACCGTCTTCGGCTTCGTGGTCTTCTCCAACATCCGCGAAGCGTCCAAGACCGGCATGCTGCCGGTGCCCTCCCTGCAGGAGGACGAGGTGTTGGGTGGGCACGCCACCGTCTGCGTCGGCTACGACGACGAAAAGGGCTGCCTGATCCTCAAGAACTCCTGGAGCGAGAACTGGGGCGACAAGGGCTACTTCTACATGCCCTACGACTTCTTCAACAACCAGTTCGGCCTGGTGGCGGACGGCTGGACCATCCGCGAGACCAACTAAGACACCCTCGGGGCCCCGCTGCGGCGGGGCCTTGTGCTATCATTCCGCCTATGCCGCAACGCGAGGAACTGCACAAGCTCGTCGAGACCCTGCCCGCGCAGGAGCTGCACGCCGCCCTGCGGTACATGCAGTACCTGTGCGGCCAGTTGCCGGCGGGCAACGGGGTGCTGGTGGTCGACGACCCGGAGCACGGGCCGGACGCGCCGGAGACGCCGGAAGAGCAGGCCGCCTGGCGGGACTACGAGGCGCATTTGGCGTCCTCGATGAAGACGCTGGCCGACGACCTGGTCGCCGACGACTAACCTTTCAAGGTGAAGCGCCGGAACTCGCCGCGGCCGGCGAAGCCCAGGCCGGTGCCGGGCGTGCCGCGCGGGCCCGTGATCAGCGGCTTGCTGGTGTCCTCGCCGTAGATCTTGATCTCGTCGGGGTCGACCTGGCAGTGGTAGCGGTGCCAGGCATCGTCCAGCGGGACGTCCGCCGTCACTTGGCCGATCACCTTGCCGTCCTGCCGCAAGTACAGGCCGCGTGGCTCGACCAGGCGGCACTCCAGGCTCGCGCCCACCAGCTTGCCCGCCTCGTTGGCGCCGTCGAAGTAGCAGGTCCAGCCCTCGTCGACCACGCGCGCGTCGAAGTTCAGCACGAAGCTCTCGCGCTGCTTGCGCCAGGGCGCGAAGATCGGGCCGAAGGAGCGCGCGCCGAAGGCCAGCGTGTCGTTGGCCGAGGCCACGATGGGCGTGCCGGCGACGGCCGTGAAGGGCAGCCCGGCGTAGGTCAGCACCTTGCCAGCGGCCAACGGCGCGAGGCCCGGGCGGCCGAAGTCCAGGTAGGCCAGGCGCAGGTCGCGCGGCACCGGGTGACGCGCGTCGTAGACGGCCAGCACGTTGCCGGCCTTGGCGTGGCCGGGGTCCGCCAGCACCTCGCCCTCCACCGCCAGCGCGCGGGTCGGGCCGCCGTCGAGGTTGAGCGCCTGCCAGGCGCCCAGCGCCTGCATGGCCGTGGCCGCCTGCAACAGCGTGACGGGCGTGGGGAAGGTGACCAGGTAGAGCTGCTTGCCGTCCTTGCTCAGGCCCAGGGCGCTGCGCGGCAGGGCTAGCGGCGCGCGGGCCAGCGGCTCGACTTCCGGGTGCAGCCAGGGTTTGCCGTCGCGCAACAGCCGCGGCCCGCCCGTCACGGCCGTCCAGGCGCGCGCGAAGTCCACCGGCGGGTCCCAGCGCGCGGTGCGCAGCTGGGCCACGTTGCCGGGCAACAGCCCGAAGCTGGTGCCGGTGGCGGCCGGCTTGCCCGCCCGCCCAGCGGAGATGCCGATCGCCGGCGCGTTGATCACGGCCGCCGCGTGGGCGCGGCCCACCATCGACCAGAACTCCTTCTCCGTGGCCATGGGCGTCAGCAGCTCGACCTGGGTGGCCGGGTCGGCCAGGTCGACCGTCACGACGCCCACGTCCAGCCCGGCGGCCTTGCGCTCGACGTAGGTGGCGGGGGCGGCCCCGGCGGGCGGGGCGACGGCCACGAGGGCGAGGGCGGCGAGGAGCAAGGGGCGGATCATAGGCGCATTGTTCCCAACTGTTGGGCGAAGGCTCGCAGGCTGTCATCGTATTTCTTGCCGGCCACCTGCTTGAAATCGTCGTGGCCCGCGCCCGGCACCCAGAGCGCCCACTTGGGACCGGTGGCCGCGGCAAACAGCGCGCGGCCGTGGGTGACGGGGATCGTGTCGTCGGCCTCGCCATGCATGACCAGCACGGGCAGCTTCAGCGCCTTCAGGCGCTCCAGGCAGGGGAACATCACCCAGGGCAGCAGCCGCACGGGCACCAGCACGGAGGCCGGGTCCGTGAAGGTGGACTCCAGGATCAGGGCGCCCAGCGCGTGGCGGCTGGCCAGCGCCAGGGTGGGGCCACCGCCCACGGAGCGGCCGTAGGCGATCAGGCGCGTGGGCGGCACGTGCAAGGGCCCGGTCAGGTAGGCGTAGGCGGCCTCGATGTCCAGCTCGCTGGTGCGCTCGCCCGGCACGCCCTCGCTGGTGCCGTAGCCATGGTAGTCGTAGCCCAGCACCGCGAAGCCCAGGTCGTGCAGGTGCTGGTACAGGGGCAGGTTCTCGCCCAGATCCTCGGCGTTGCCGTGGCTGTAGAGCAGGGTGAAGCGCGCCTGCGGGTTGGGCAGCCAGACCGCCGTGATGCGCCGGCCGTCTGGGCAGGCAAGCTTCACCAGGCCGCGCTCGTCGTGGTAGCTCGACGGCTGCGGCTGGAAGACCATGGCGTCCATGCGCAGGTACAGGTACGCGACCAGGAGCACGTAGACGGCGATCGCCGAGCGCAGGACGCGCTGCCAGGAGAAGGTGCCGACGAGGTGGTGCTTCCAGTCCATGCGCTGGATCCTAGCACCAGACGCAAGCGGGTGGGCGGGCGACCGGACAGTTCGGCGGCTGTTTTACACCAGGCCGCTGCGGCCGCTGCGCTCGGTCTGGCGGCGGTTGACCAGCTTGTAGAGGTGCTCGCGCGGCTCCTTCTTCACGGCCGGGCGGGTGGGCCGGTAGCCTGCACGACCGGGGCCGAAGAACGGGAAGCCGTCGAAACCGTCGAAACCGGTGGGTGCTTGCATCGGGAACCTCCTTGGGGACGAGAACCACTGTAGCGGCCTAGTGTGTCGGGAAGATGACGCGCGTTTGCCCGTAGTTTTACAAGCGCGGCCGGGCTATCGTGGACTTCACCATCGAAGGGAGGCACCTATGACCGTGAAACTGGGCGTGGTCGGGCATTTCGGCCTGGCCGTGCGCGACCCCGAGGCGAGCAGCGAGTTCTGGACGAAGAACTTCGACTTGCACGAGGCCTTCCGCGCGGACGACGCGATCGGGCTGACCAACGACCAGATCACGATCGTGCTGCACCGCGGCGAGCCGCGGCCGGAGACGCTCGGGCACATGTCGTTCCACCTCGCGAGCCTGCCGGTGCTGCAAGCGGCCCTGGGCGAGCTCGAGCGCAACGGCGTGGACGTC
>JAQBPE010000211.1 GCA_028287685.1 Cyanobacteria bacterium RYN_339
GGCAAGAGCGGCCTCATGACCTTCTCGACGTCGAGGCGGTTGAGCACGCGCATGCCCATGTTGGAATAGGACGGCTTGATCTTGAGCAGGTGGTTGTAGACGTCCATCAGGTGACTGACGCGTTGGCTGCCCGTCGCGTGCCGCACCGGCATGAGCTGGACTTCGAACTTGCCGGGGTACATCGACGCGAGCGCACCCTCGATGGCCTTGGCGGCCGCATAGTGGCCGCCGCCCGCGGTCTCGTAGATCACCATGATTTTCTGCATCGGGGTCCTCTTGGGGGGATTCGGGCCGTGGGTATTCTACCAGAGAACGTCGAGGCCAACACCCGCCCCGATCCCGTATTGGCTGTCACTGCCACGAGCAAGCGTGATCGGTCAGCATGCAGCTGGAGATGCATGTGACCGAAGCCCCCGGCCCGCTGGAACCCTTCGCCGACGCGGTGCGGATCGCCTACCAGGCGGCCGTCGCCGCGCGCTGGGAGGCGGGCACGCGCGCCCCCTTGTGGGACGCCGCCGTCGCCGCCGTGCGCGCTTACGGCGCCCTTCCGGGTGCGGCGGAACAGGCGCGGCGGTTCCACTTGCTGCTGGTGGACCTCGCGGCCGACGCCACGCCCCCCGAGATGGCGGCCTGGCCCGCAGAGCACCAGCAGGCCGTGCGTCAGGCCGCCACGCGGGCGCTGGCCAGCCCCGGCAAGCCACACCACCGACCGCGCGCCCAGAGCCTCCTGAAGCGCCTGGACATGCTGGCAGAGCCAACCTTGGCCGCCCGCGAGCAAGTGCTGCTGGCGCTCTCGCGCCATCGCCAGGCGCTGCACCGCTTGCAGCCGCGCACCGGCCCGGACGCTCGCCGCGTCACGACCCCGCTGCTGCAAGCCCGCGCGGCCCTGCTGACGCGCCTGACGGACGTGGTGCGCGACCTGCCGCGCACGCGCCTGACCCCGGCGGAGACCCCGGCCTACATGCAGATCATGGCGCGCCTCCAGACCCTCGCCGAGCAAGCCGATTTCCTGGATGCCCCGCGGCAAGGCCAGGTCTTCGAGCTGATGCAGCAGGCCATGGCGCCCGAACGCGACGATCTCATGATCGCGCCCGCGCTCGCGGCCCTGGAAGAAGTGCGCGCCCAGGTCCACCCCGGCGTGCTGGCGGCCCGGCTCGAGCTGGTGGAGATGATCTTCGACATGACCCTGGCGGACTTTGGGTCGGCGCAGGTGGAGGCGTTGCGCGGCCACCTGGGTGAGGTGGCCCACGTCGCGCGCCACCTCATGGAAATCCCGCAGGGCAACCTGCCCCCGCTCCTGTTCCGGTTGCGGCAACGGTTGGCAGACCCCGGCAACGAGGTGATCGAGCCGCTGATTGACGAGGCGATCGCCACGCTTGAACGGCTGGAAGGCCGGCGGAGCGAGATCGCCGCTACCACCGCGCGGCTCGAACGCACCGCGGACGAGGATCTCCGGCGCGAGCTGCTGGTCGCACGCCAGCGCAAGCGCGAGCTGGACGCGCTGGTGGTCGCGATGTTGGGCTTGCGGTTGGCCGGCCTCGGCGCGCCCGAAGCGCCCGGCGTGCAAAACCTGTTCCGACAGGCCGAGGCGCTGGCGGACGCCCGGCCGGTCGAGCCCGCGGCGGCCATGCAGGCGATCGCCGCGCTGGCCCAGCAACTGGAGCGCCCGCGCCTCACGACCGACCGGGTCTGGCAGGCAGGCAGCACCGCCCTGCAGCAACTGCTGGCGCAACGGCAGCTGCTGGAAGAAACGCTGCGCGGCCTGGCCCTGGATCGCCACCTCGAGCCGGGACAGCGCATGGCACGCCAACACTTGCTACAGCGCCAGTTAGAGGCCCTCGACTACGCTCGGTTGGTCTTCGCCAGCCTGCCTTTCGATGGCATCACGGCGGAAGGCGAGGCCCTCGGCGCGATTCAGGCCTTCACGCTGGCGGTCCGGCAGGTGCTCGCGGGCTACGACACCGCGGCCCTTCGATCGGCCCTTGATCGGGTCGTGAAGGCCGTTGGTGCCGACCGTTCATAGACCATGAAAAATTTGTTCCGTTGCCTTGTGATCAAGCAAGGGGTCCTTGGGTAGAATGTAAGTAAGGGTTTGGCAAAAGCAAGTTATAATTGAGTTAAGAAACCCCGAGCTCACCCAGGAGGCTGATCATGGATAACCGCGTCGCCAACAACCAGTCGCGCATCCCCGGTGCCAACTCCTTGGCCCTGACGCCGCCCCGCCTGCCGCTCGGCAGCAACGGCCCGGTGACGCTGAACACCATGGACGCCGCCTCCTTCTCGGCGCGCCCGACCACCGGCGCCCAGGACCTCGACTCCGTCGAGACGAAGATCCGCGAGCTTGATCAGCGCATCTCGGCGCTGGAGTCGTCGGTCGGCCAGATCGGCCAGGATCCGCAGTTCGCCGCCCAGAACGGTGGCGTGCCCAACAACCAGCCTCGTCCCGCCGCGGTGAACAACGCGCCGGCCTACAACAACGCCCCGCTGTACAACAGCCCGGTGGCGAACA
>JAQBPE010000215.1 GCA_028287685.1 Cyanobacteria bacterium RYN_339
CAAGTCGCACAACGTCGACGCGATCGCGAACCGTGGCGACTGGGCCGCCGCGCGGCGGGCTGTGAACGGCGGCTTGAACGGTTATGGCCGCTTCATGGAAGTCGTGCGGAAGCTGCAAGCAACGTAAGGACAAATTATCCCGTGCAGCCTTATAAATTAAATCCCTATTTCCGGAAAATGAAATCAGAAGTGTTCTAGCTCGAGCAAGCGTGCGCCATGAGTCTTGTTCGCTTGTTTTGGCCTGCGATCCGGCGATTTTTGTGTTAACCTAAATGCCCATGGAACTCGGAGCAAAGCGCAGACATCACTCCCCCTCCATCCCGATCATCCTCGAGCAATTAAAGCGCTTGGGGCTGACGAAGTCGGACCTGGCCAAGCGCCTGGGAGTGAGCCAAGATTACATCTATCGGATCCTCAACGGCCGCATCGCTTTCCCGCATGCGCGCGAGACGTTGGAGGGCGTGGCACGCGTCTGCGAGCTGGACCCCTACGTGTTCGGCGAGTACCGGGTGGTGGACGAGGCGCTGTCCGGCTCCGCGCGCCTGGTGTGGCAGCGGCTGCGCGAGCGCGGGATGAGCCGCGAGGCGCTCTACCAGGCCATGGAGGGTCGGATCAGCCGGCCGTACTTCTACAGCATCCTGCGCGGCGACCAGCCCTTCCCCACCAACCGCGCCTACATCCAGATGTTCGCGCTGGCGCTGGGGCTGCCGCCCACGGTCTTCCCGGAGTTCGGTCACCTGGTCGCGCCACGGTGGTCCGCGGACGACCTGCGCGAGCGTGAAGACGCCATCTTCCAGCTGTTCTTCGACAAGATGATGGCGGACTACGGCTTCGCGCGCCACCCGATCGCGCTGACGATGCTCGACGAGGGCAAGGTCCGCGGCTTCTTCCTGCCCAAGGCCGAGCTGCCGCCGAAGCTGCAGGCCGTGCTCACGCGGATGGGCGAGCTGGACATGGGCTTCCGCGAACTGTCCAAGGTCTCCGGCGTGCCCGGGGAGGCCTTGCGCGGCCTGTTCACCGAGGCCGTGCGCCCGGCGAGCTACGACAGCCACCTGGGAGCGCTGGAGCGCGCGTTGCACCTGCCATGACCTTCCCACCCCGGTTGAACGCGCTGGTCCGCACCATGCGCACGGACCGTGCCCAGCTCTTGGAGATGTTGGAGCGGTCACCCGGCCTGACCCTGATCCTGCGCGGGCCGGACCACGTGCTGGACGCGGCCAACCAGCGCTTCCGCGCGGCGATCCAGGGACGCGATCCGCGCGGCCTGACGTTCCGCGAGGCCTTCCCCAGCTTGGCGGACGGCCCGCACCATGCCCGCCTCGACGCCGTCTTCGGCGGCGGCGAGCCCTTCGAGGGGCGCCACGAGCCCTGGTGGGTGGCGCAGCACCCGGATGGCAGCCACGCCAGCTTCGACTACGTCTACGTGCCCCTGCGCGCCGCCGGCGGCGAGGTGGAGGGCGTCGGCGTGATGGCCGTGGACGCAAGCGAGTGCCTGCCGGCGCGGCCGCCGGCGCCGCACGAGCGTGACCTGCTGGCCGGGGCGCCCGTGCCGGCGCAGCCGGGCTTGCGCCAGGCCGACGACCTGTTCGCCTCGCTCTCCTACGATCTTCGCACCGCCGCCCACGTGGTGCTCGGCTACGCCAGCGTGTTGGGCCAGGACGGCGGCGAGGTGCCCACCAAGCTGAAGGGCGCCGCGCGCGTGTTGGCAAGCCTGGTGAACGACGTGCTGGACCTCGAGAAGCTGCGCAGCGGCGTGCTGGCGCTGGAGCGCCGGTCGTTGAGCTTCACGGAGCTGATGGACACGGCGATCGCCGACCTGGCCGCGGCCGCCCGCGCCAAGGGCCACCGCGTGGTGGCGGATCTACCGGCCTCGCTGCCACCGCTGGTGGCCGACGCGCCCCGGCTGCTGCGCGCCATGACCCACGCGCTGGACCGGACCATCGAGATCACGCCCTTGGGCGGCGAGATCCACGTGCAAGCGCGCGTGGAAGGCCCGCACCTGGTCTGCGAGATCGCGGGGGGCGGGCTGGCCTTCCCCGACGCCCAGGGCCTGCGCATGGCGCGCGCGCTCGTGGAGGTCCAGGGCGGCACGCTGGAGGTGCTGCCCGGCGCCAGCGCCACCTGCCGGCTGTCCTTCCCGCTGGCCGGCTAATGGCGAACGTCCGCCCGCTGGCCGTGCTGGTGGTGGAAGACGAGCCCTACACGCTCGAGATCATGGCCACCTTGCTCACGAGCCTGGGACATCGGGTCGTTACGGCGGCCAGCGGCCCGGCGGCGATCGCCATTGCGGAGGAGCACCCCGGGCTGGACGTGGCGTTGATCGACGTGCGGTTGCCGGGCTTCGACGGCCACGAGGTGGCGCGCCGCCTGCGCGCGCTGCCGGCCGGGGCCGGTGCGGCCCTGGTGGCGATTTCCGCGACCGCGGGGGCGGCACAGCAGGCGGGGGCGGACGCTGCCAGCTGGGATGCTTGCTTGGTGAAGCCGTTGGACGCGGAGCGGATCTTCGACGCGATCACGGACGTGCTGCGGATGCGGGGGCGGTTGGAACGGGACGAGACCTTCGCCTAGCCGGCTACCGCGACGCCCCGAGATACGTCGCCATATCCACGCCCAACGCCTTCGCCAACCGGATTTGCGCCACCCGCAAATCGTGCTGGGCCTGGATATAGGTGTTGCGCGCCGACGTCAGCGCCACCCGAGAATCCAGCAGCTCGGCGTTCGTCGAGAACCCCAGCTTGAAGCGTTGGATCGAAATCCGGTACGCCTCGTCCGCCGCCGCCAGGCCTTCCCGCGCGATCGCGATCCGGTCGCGCGCCTCCTGGCGAGCCTGCGCCTGCTGCCGCACCTCGAGGGCGATGTCTTGCCGCGCCTCTTCCAGCGCGATCGCGTCGGAATCCGCATCTGCCTTGGCGGCCGCGATCTTGTCGCGCGTCTTGAAGCCGTCGAACAAGTTCCAGCGCATGTTCACCGCAGCCAGGAATTGGCCCTGGTACAAGCCTCGCTGGGCCCAGCTCGTGTTGCCGGTGAAGGTCGGCCAATACGCCCGGCCCTCCAGCGACGCGCGCGCCTCGTCCAGGTGTTGCTTGAGCGCCTGGGTCTGGACCTCCGGCCGGCGGGTAAGGCCCGCGGCCAGCTCCTGGTCGATGTCGAGGTTGAGGTCCGGCACGTCCGGCTCCTTGACCAGCGTACGGCCGGAAACAGGGGTATCCAGCGCCTTGTCCAGCTGCAAACGGGCCAAGTTCGCCTGGTTGCGCGCCGTGATCAGGTTGCCCTGGGCGGAGGCGAGGTTGGCGCGCTGCGTGAGCACCTCCGCGCGCGTGCCGGAGCCGGCCTTCAGCCGTTCCCCGCCCAGGCGCAGGTGCTCCTGGGCTTGTTTCACGGAGGTGGTGGCCACCTCCGCCAGGCCCTCGGCCTTCAAGACGGCGAAGTAGGCCACCGCGGCGGCACCCATCGCGTCCGCCTCGGCCTGTGCGATCTGCAGGCGGCCCATCGCGATCTGGTCGTCGGAGATCACCAGGCTGTCGTGGAGGGCGAAGGCATCGAACAACACCTGTTGGGCGCCAATGGTCGTGTCCAGCACCGCGCCGGGGGCCGGGAAGCCCACCAGGCCGCCACCGCCGGAGCCCAGGAAGGCCAACAGCGGGCTGTCTGCGGGCAATTGGGTGTACTGGCCCGTCAAGCCGAGCGAGATCGTGGGCCAGGTGTTGTCGGTCAACAAATCGCGCTGGACCATGGTGCCCAGCAGCCGCGCGCGGCCGGCCCGGGCACCCAGGCTGTGGGTGCGTGCCAGCGCGGCGGCGTCGGCCAGGGACAGGGGGGGTTGGGGCGGCGCGGCTAGCGCCAGCACCACGAGCGAAGCCAGCATTTAGCGCCCCTTCATCATGCCGCTGGGCGTGTACTGGAACTGCAGGCCCAGGATGTGCGAGACGTCCTGGCCGCTGCCCCGCCAGACCTCCAGGCGGTAGTCGAGGCCCAGGCGCAGGCCGTTGACGATCTCATAGGCCACGCCCGCGTAGCCTTCCGCGCCGAACTGGCCGGCGTAGGGCAGCCCGGGCTCCTTGGCCCAGGCGTAGACCAACGGGTAGGCCTGCAGGCCGAGCTCCGCCGACCACGGGCCGCTGGCCGGGCGCCAGCCCAGCATGCCGACCACGCCCAGGGCATGGTGCGTCTGCTCGAAGTCCAGGTCGCTGCCGGTGAAGGGCACGTCCTTGTTGTTGGGCACGGTGTTGCGGTAGCGGTAGCCCAGGCCCAGGGCGGGCTCCCAGGCACCCAGCGGCCACACGTAGGCGGCGCGGGCGGCGGCCTCGTAGGTGCTGGGCGACATCGCGGGGTTCTGCTCGCGCGGCAAGCCGGCCACGTCCACGGGGATCTGCACGTGGGCGCCGTCGGCCTCCACCAGCCACGGGCTCCAGCGGTAGCGCAGGCCGATGCGGTAGTCGTTGTTGCCGGCGCCGGCGACGGTGGCGTTGCCTGCCGTGGCCGTCTCGTAGCGCAGGCGGTAGGCCAGGCGCACGGCGGAGGCCAACGCGGGCGGCGACTGGGTGGGGGCGTTGGGGTCGTACTCCGGCTTCAGCGTGGGCGCGCTGCCCGGCGTGACGGCGTCCAGCGGCACCAGCTTGACCTTGAGGCCCTTGCCCGCGGGCACCGTCAGGCGCACGTAGCCGCTGGCGGTGAACGTTATGCGCTTGTCCGCGCCGTCCAGCGTGAGCGTGAAGGCGCCCTCCGCGTTGGAGAAGGTGGAAGCCAGCCCGCCTTCCTGCTGCACGAACACGGCCGCCAGCGGGCGGCCCGAGCGGGCGTCCGTAACGGTGCCGTCCACGGCGGGGGCAGCTGCGATGAGGGCGTAAGCGGCGAGGGTGGTGAACATGGGGCGCCTTTACCGGATGACGGCGTTGGTGATGGTGATGACGGGGCTGCTGGAGGTGAAGGTGTAGGTCACGGACCCGTCTGCCGACGTCGCGTCGACGCGGGCGAAGTACGAGCCGGGCACCAGCTTCAGCGTGTTCCTGCTCTGCAAGTTGTAACGCTTGGTGTGCAAGTCGGAGACCTGGTTGATCGGCTGCGACGTCCAGCCCTGGGCGGGGTTGAGCGAGAGATACCACAGGTAGCGGTAGGTCTCATCCACGCCCTTGGCCTCCAGCACCAAGGCGGAGCTGCCGCCCGAATCGAACACGTCGAACGGCGGGTCGGAGTGAATCAGGGGCGTGGTCTCCAGCACGTTCAGCACGGGGTCGGTGGTGGTGAAGCTCTTCACGCTGCCGTCCGTCTGCGGGATGTCCACCCGGAAGTTGAACACGCCCGCGTCCGTGGCGATCGTCGAGATGGACGAGCCCGTCCCCGACAGCGGCGTCCAGCTGCCGGCAGCGGCCGCGCCGGCCGAGGCGCCGGTGGTGGAGTTCGAGCCGCGCGCGATGAACCAAGCGAAGGGCCCCTTGCCGGGGTTCGCCACGTTCAACGCGAGGTTGATGCGCTCGCCGCGCTGGGTGATTGGCTTGTCGGCCGTGATGATGGGGCGCGACTCGCTGACGAAGACCACGGCCTGCGGCGAGACGAAGGTGTTGACCGTGCCGGTGTCCTTGTTCGACACCTCCGTCTTCACGAAGTAGCTGCCCACGGCCGTGGGCTGCCAGTCCACCTGGTCGCCGGAGCCGTTGATGTTCTGCCAGGGGCCGTTGGCGGACGCGCCGTAGCTCCAGGCATAGGTCGCGTTGGTGGCCGTCAGCCCCAGCGGCTGGTTGAACTTCAGCCTGCTGATATCCCCGCGGGCGATCGCCCCCGACGTCGGCGTCGAGGTGATCACGTCCTTGGGATCGAGCACGAACACCACCGCGGACGGGGTGACGCTGGAGTAGGACTGCTGATTTTGGCGGTTCACGGCGTCCACCTTGAGGTAGTAGTTGCCGGCCGCGGCGGGCGTCCACTTCACCTGCTTGCCCTCGCCGGGGATGGGGGTCCAGGGACCGTTGGCCGACGTACCGGCGTTCCAGGTGAACTGGTAGGTGTCCGCGGGCGCGGTCGTGTTAGCCGTCAGCACCACGTCGAGGCCGCGGGCCAGGGTGGCGGGCACGGCCTGCACCGGCGGCTGGGCGAACTGGACGGGCGAGCCGGTGTTCAAGGTGATTTGCTGGCTCAGGCGATCGTCCATCACGAACATGATCTCGAGGTTGCCGGCCACGTCCACCGCCAGCTTGGTGCCGGCCGGCACGGTGAAGACGTACGATCCGTTCGGCAGCCGCGTCACGGGAACCTTGACCGTGCCGACGGCGGCCTTGAGGTCGGCGGCCATGCGCACGGCCGACGGCAGCTTGGACGGGTCGTCGATCGAGACGGCGGTGCCCCCGGCGCCCACGGCGGCCGTGGCGCGGATGGCCTGATCGGCCGTGATCGGTGCCAGCTGCGGCGTGGCGGTCATATGGATCTGCGAGTCACACCCGATCAGGGCGAGGGCGACGAGGACGGCGGAGAGAGACCTACGCATGGCTTGCTTCCGTTTCACGAACTTCCAGGGTTAAAAACTTTTGCCTAGAAATAATTTATCAGCTAAAATGATTTTTGCAAATGCCTTTGCCTCGTCGAATTCGAGATAGCTGCCGGAGGGCCATATGAGCGAGACCACCGAGACCAAGCCGGACCAGGCGGCGGCCACCCCCACCGCGGGGCCCCCGCCGAAAGCGCCGAATGCGCCCCCCGCGGCGCCCAAGCGCAAGCCGCCCTTCCTCGTCATCGGCGTGGTGGCCGTGATCTTCGTGATCACCGCCTATTATGGCTGGGGCTGGTGGACGCACCGCCAGGCCTTCGTCGCCACGGACGACGCCCAGGTGGCGGCGGATCTGGTCACGGTCAGCGGCCGCGTGCCCGGCCACATCGCCGAGCTGCCGGTGGACGAGGGCGCGACAGTCAAGGCGGGCCAGGTGATCGCCAAGCTCGACGACACCGACTTCAAGGCCCAGGTGGCCCAGGCGGAGTCGGCCCTGGTGGTCGCCAAGTCCAACCTCCAGTCCTCCCAGACCGGCGTCTCGCTGCAGACGTCGCAGAACACCGCCTCGATCGCCCAGGCCGAGGCCGGCGTGACCACGGCCGCGGCCAACCTGACCCGTGCCCGCGCCGACGCCAACAAGGCCTCCGACGACCTGGGGCGCGTGCAGAAGCTATACGCCGTCGGCGGCATCTCGCGCCGGGACCTCGACAGCGCCCGCGCGATGGCCCAGACCAACAACGCCGGCGTGGCCTCGGCGGCCGGCCAGCTGCGCGCCTCCCAGGAGGCGGCCAACCTGGCCCGCGCCAACGCGCAGGCCGTCGACATCAAGAAGGGCAGCGTCGAGACCGTGCAGGCGCAGATCCGCCAGGCGGAAGCCACGCTCGCCAACGCCAAGCTGCAGCTCTCACACACCGTGATCACGGCGCCCGCCAACGGCATCGTGGCGCGCCGCATGGCCAACGTGGGCGAGCAAGTCCAGCCCGGCCAGGGCATCTACGCCGTGGCGAAGACCGACACGATTTGGGTGCTGGCCTACGTCGAAGAGACGCAGATCCGGCGCGTGGCGCAGGGCGCGCCGGTCGACGTGCACATCGACGCCTTCCCGCACAAGGTCTTCAAGGGCCAGGTCGCCCTCGTCAACGTCGTGACGGGCTCGCAGTTCTCGCTGATGCCACAAAATAACGCGAGCGGAAACTATACGAAGGTCGTGCAACGTATACCGGTGAAGGTGACGGTGGATGACCCCGACCACCAACTGAAGCCCGGCATGTCCGCGGTGATCGACATCGAAGCCCGCCACTAGGATCCAGCGTTGACAACCCTCGCCCACCAACCAACCGGCCGCAAGAACCCGCTCGCCCACCTCGTCACCGACGAGAACTACATGTGGTGGGCCACCATCCCCGTGATCCTGGGGATGTTCATCGTGATCATGGACAACTCGATCGTCAACGTCGCGTTGCCGCACATCATGAGCGACTTCGGCTCCAACCTCGAAGAGATCGAGTGGGTGTCGACCGGCTACATGTTGGCCTCGGCGGTGATGATGCCGACCACCGGCTACTTGGGCGACCGGTTCGGGCGCAAGCGCGTCTACTGGATCGCCACGGCGATGTTCACGCTGGCCTCCGTGCTCTGTGGCATGGCCTGGAACACCCCCAGCCTGATCATCTTCCGCGTCTTCCAGGGCATCGTGGGCGGCGCGATCCAACCCGTCTCGCAGGCGATCATCTTCGAGGCCTTCCCGCCCGCCAAGCGCGGCATGTCCATGGCCGTCGTGGGCATCGGCGCGATGTTCGCGCCCATGCTCGGCCCGACCGTAGGCGGCTACCTGGTCGACTACATCAGCTGGCGCTGGATCTTCTACGTGAACCTGCCGTTCGGCATCCTGGCCGTGTTCATGACGCTGTTCATCATCCGCGAGTCGGCCACGCGCAAGCTGCCGTTCGACGCCTGGGGCCTCACCTTCATGGCGACCTTCCTCACCACCGTGCTGCTGGCCGTCAGCCAAGGCAACAAGGAAGGCTGGGACAGCCCCTACATCGTCGCGCTGATGGCGACCGGCCTGATCAGCTTCGGGCTGTTCGTGATCGTGGAGATGTGGCGCGCCCACCCCTTGATCGACCTGCGCCTGTTCGAGATCGGCACCTACACCGCCGGCACGTGCTCGTCGATCGTCATGGGCGTGGGCCTGTTCGGCGGCATGTTCCTGCTGCCGCTGTTCTTGCAGAACGAGATGGACTACGACGCGATCCAGACCGGCCTGCTGATGCTGCCCCAGGGCCTGGCCGTCGCCTTCACCATGCCGGTCGCCGCCAAGCTCATGGCGCGAACAGACCCCCGCTACCTGATGGTCGGCGGGATGGGGTTGATCGGCCTCACGCTGTGGCTGCAAGGGAGCATGACACCGGAGACCTCGAGCTTCACGCTGGTGTGGTGGACGGTCTTGCGCGGCATCGGCATGGGCCTGGCCTTCCCCTCCATGAACCAGACCACGCTGGCCTCCGTGCCGATCACCAGCGTGGGCATGGCGAGCGGCATGTTCAACGTGACCCGCCAGATCGGCGGCAGCTTCAGCATCGCCCTCCTGACCACGCTGATCACCCAGCGCAACGTGTTCCACACCTCGATCTTGGGCCAGGACGCGGCGCGCACGGGCATGGCGCACGAGTTCACCGCCCAGGTCCAGCAACACGCGCTCACGATGGGCAATACGGCCATGGAAGCGCACGCCGTGGCCGGCGCGAGCATGGCCGGCCTGATCGCCAAGCAGGCCTCCGTGCTGGCCTTCCAGGACGCCTTTTACGCCGCGGGGGTGGTCATGTTCCTGGGCATCATCCCCTGCCTGTTCGTGAAGAAGAAAGCGCAAGAAGGGCCCGCCGATTCGAGCCACGCGATGGTCATGGAATGATCTGGGCCTCGCTGCTCGCGGCCGCCGCGAGCCCGCCCCCGCTCGACCAGGAGGCCCTGGTCCGCCAGGCGCTGGCCAAGGTGCCGGCGATCGCCGCCACCCGCCTGGCCACCCAGGCCCAGCAGCAGCGCGTGGAGGCCGCCCGCGGCGGCTATTGGCCCGCCGTCACGCTCAACGCGGGCCTCTCGCGCACCACCAACGCCTCCAACGCCCAAACCACGGCCACGCCCTTCGACCTCGCCACCGGCGGCGTGGGCGTGCACCAGGAGCTGTACAACTTCGGCCGCACCGACGCCCAGGTCGAGGCCGCGCAAGCCACGTTGGCCGCCAGCACCAGCCAGGAGCTGTTGGCCGGGGTGGAGGTGGCCCACCAGGCCCGCCGCGCCTACGTGGGCTGGGTGCAGGCGCTCGGCCTGGAGGATCAGGCCGGCGAGCAACGCAAGGCCGCGGAGCGCGTCAGCGCCCAGGCCCAGGCCTTCTTCCGCGCCGGCGCCCGCGCCAAGCTGGACGTGACCCGCGCCAAGGTGGCCGTGGAGCAGGCCAAGGCCGCGGAGGTGGGTGCGCACACCGCCGTGGAGCAGGCCAACGCGGAGCTGGCCACCGCCGTCGGCGCGCCCGGACCGTTGGTCGGCCAGCCGGACTTCGCGCCGGTCCCCCCGGTCGGGAAGCTCGAACGCAAGGATTTGGCCGCCCTGGCCGATGCGCACCCCCAGCTGCTGGCCGCCAACGCCCGCCTGGCCCAGGCCCGCGCGGCCCTGGCCACCGCGGAGGCCACCGGCAAGCCGGACCTGGGCGCCGACGGCACCTACGGCGTGCGTGCGCGCGACTGGGAGGGCGCCCCCAACTGGCAGATCGGCCTCAGCGCCTCGTGGCTGGTCTTCAACGGCGGCGCCCTCCAACGCACGATCGACGCCGCGCGCTTGCAGGAGCGCTCCGTTCAACAGGACTTCGAGAGCCAGCGCCAGGCCGTGCAACTGGCCGTCAGCAAGGCCCACCTGGGCGTTAAGGGCGCCGCGGCCAAGCTGCCGGCCGTTGCCGCCGCCCTCGCCAGCGCCAAGGAGAACGTTTACCAGGCCGAGGGCCGCTACAAGGCGGGCGTCGGCTCCATCATCGAGGTCAGCGACGCCGAGGGGTTGCTCGCTGTGGCCGAAGGAGACCAGGTGCGGGCCACGGGCGCGTACCACTTGGCGATCGCCGACCTGATCGCCGCCCTGGGCATGACGGGAGTACAACCATGATCGGCGAGCCGCAGACGTTCATCCCTCCCAAGCCGGTGCGGCCGCGCAACCGCTTGCCCCTCGTGCTGGTCGCCCTCGTGGTGCTCGGCGGCGGGGCCTATTGGGCGACGCACCGTGGCGGCGGCGCCGCAGACGCCGGCAAGGGCAAGGACAAGCCGCTGCCGCCCGTGATCGCGGCGGAGGTCAAGCAGGGCCCGGTGCCGCTGGAGCTGAGCGCCGTAGGCGCGGTGGAAGCCTACGCCAGCGTCGCCGTGCGCGCCCAGACCGCGGGCCCGCTGCTGCGCGTGGCCTTCCAACAGGGCCAGGCCGTGAAGAAGGGCCAGCTGCTGTTCCAGATCGACCCGGCCCCGGCGCGCGCCGCGCTGGCCCAGGCCGAGGCCGCGATGGAG
>JAQBPE010000222.1 GCA_028287685.1 Cyanobacteria bacterium RYN_339
CCCTTCGCGAGCGCCGCCTCCGCGCGGCCCGCCGCGTGGAAGCAGGCGTCCACGTCGCCCTGGAACGAGCGCGCGTGTCCCGTGCCGCCACCCCCACCGCCCGCGGGTTGGCACCCCACGAGCGCGAGCGTCGTCAACAAGATCATCCAGCCGCGCATGGCGGCATGCTAGGCAACCCGGGCTTCGCACACAACCGACGAGCAGGGGTATAATGACCCCCCAACGAACCCACTCTCGATGGAGGACCGATATGCACCTCAAGCCCCGCACCGCCGCGATCATGGCCGCTTTGGCCGTCGTCGTCGCGCTGATCCCGCACCACCCCGCCATGGCCGGCCCGGACGGCAAGGCCATCGCCGGTAAGAGCGACTGCTTCGCTTGCCACAACGTCATGAACAGCGAAGGCAAGAAGATGGGCCCCAGCTACGAGGACGTCGCCAAGAAGTACGCCAAGGACCCCAAGGCGGCCGCCATGCTCGCGGGCGTGATCAAGAAGGGCGGCAGCGGCCACTGGGGCGGCGGCGCGATGCCCCCGCACCCGGCGCTGAGCGACGCCGACACCAAGGCGCTGGCCACATGGGTGCTCGCCACCAAGGGCAAGGAGAAGCCCAAGCCGGCCAAGCCGGTCAAGTCGGCCACGCCGTAGGCCGTTCCCCGCGGGGCGTCGCGCAAGCGGCGCCCCTTTTCCGTGGCCATGCATAACCCACGGCCCGGCCGGGAAAGGACCCTCGGCGCTTTACCGCCCGCGGCGCACCGGGTATATTGCCCCGGAGGGATCCACCGCCTTGACCAGCTCGGACACCATGGAAACGCCCAAGACCGGGACGCAGCACGAATTCGGCTACGAATGGGAGCGCTACCCGGAGATCCTGCCGCACCACCGCGAGCAGTTCCGTCGCTGGATCGCGCCCTTCCGCGAGGAAGACTTCGCGGGCAAGCGCTTCGTGGACGCCGGCTGCGGCATGGGCCGCAACAGCTTCTGGGCGCTGAGCGCGGGCGCCAGCGGCGCGCTCGCGATCGACTTCGACGAGCGCACGATCGCGAGCGCGCGCACCAACCTCGCGCCCTTCCCACACTGCGAGGTGCGCTACCAGAGCGTTTACGAGCTCGACGAGCCGGAGCAGTTCGACATCGCCTTCTCGATCGGCGTGATCCACCACCTGGCCGAGCCGCGCAAGGCCGTCGAGAACCTCGTCAAGGCGCTGAAGCCCGGCGGCAAGCTGGTCTTGTGGGTCTACGGCAAGGAGGGCAACGAGCTCTACCTGCGCGTGATCGACCCGCTGCGCAAGCACCTGACCAGCCGCATCCCGCCCGGCGCCACGCGGTGGCTCTCCAAGGCCATGACCGTCGCCTTGAAGGGGTACCTGGCCCTGCCGCACGAGCGCGAGTACGAGCGCCTGCTGCGCCAAATCGGCTTCCGCCAGCTCGAGCTGATCGTGCTCGACCAGCTGATCCCCAGCATTGCCTTCTACTGGACCAAGGACGAGACGCTGGCCTTGATCGAAGGCCTCGGCATGACCGACGTCGAAATCGCGCACACCAACGGCATGAGCTGGACGCTGGTCGCGACCAAGGGCGAGGCGCGCTGATGGAGGCCGTCACCTACGAGATCGAGGCGCAGGTCGGCGAGGCGCACTGGTGGTTCCAGGCCCGCCGATCGATCCTGAAGGACGTGGTCACGCGCCTGGGCTTGGGCCCGTCCCCGCGCATCTACGACCTGGGCTGCGGCACCGGCCACAACCTGATCATGCTGCAAGACCTGGGCGACGCCACCGGCGTGGACATGAGCCCCGACGCGCTGGCGCACTGCCGCGCCTTGGGCTGCCGCAGCACCGTCGTGGGCGATCTCACGGCCTTGCCGCTGGAGGCCGGCAGCGCGGATCTGGTGGTGGCGAGCGACATCCTCGAACACCTCGACGACGACCTGGCCGGCGCCCGCGAAATCGCCCGCGTGGTAAAAGCCGACGGCAAGGTGCTGATCACGGTGCCGGCCTTCCGCTGGCTCTGGGGCCCCCAGGACGACGTCAGCCACCACAAGCGCCGCTACACCCGCCGCGAGCTGGTCGACTTGCTCGAGCGCGCGGGCCTCGAGGTCGAGCGCGCCACCTACTTCAACTTCTTCCTGTTCCCGGCCATCTGGGGCGGCCGCGCGCTGCTCAAGCTGTCGCGCCGGCAGGTGCAGAGCGAGAACACGCTCACGCCCGGCTGGTCGAACGGCCTGCTGCGCGGCATCTTCGCCTCCGAGGCCACCTGGTTGCGCGTGGGCGGCTTCCCGGTGGGCGTGAGCATCTTGGCCGTGGCGCGGCCGCGGAGGGCCCCATGAGCGAGCCGCTGACCTTCCCGGGCACCAGCGCGGAGGCCGTGAACGCCTACGAGCTCAGCCTGTTCCTGCCCGTCTACAACGAGGAGGGCAACCTCCGGCCGCTGCACGCCAAGATCACGCAGACCATGGCGGAACTGGGCCGCAGCTACGAGGTGATCTACGTCGACGACGGCTCCAAGGACAAGAGCTACGAGATCCTGCGCGAAATCGCCGCCGAGGACCCGCGCGCCAAGGTCGTGCGCTTCCGCCGCAACTACGGCCAGACGGCCGCCATGGCCGCGGGCATCCGCGCCGCCAAGGGCGAGATCCTGATCCCGATGGACGCGGACATGCAGAACGACCCGTCCGACATCGCCAACCTGCTCGCCAAGCTGGCGGAGGGCTACGACGTGGTCTCCGGCTGGCGCAAGGACCGGCAGGACCACGGCAGCCGCGTGCTGCCCAGCATGGTCGCCAACCGCCTGATCAGCTGGATCAGCGGCGTGCACCTGCACGACTACGGCTGCAGCCTGAAGGCCTACCGCCGCGAGGTCTTGCAGGACGTGCAGCTCTACGGCGAGATGCACCGCTTCATCCCGATCTACGCCAGCTGGGCCGGCGCGCGCGTCACGGAGATGCCCGTCACGCACCACCCGCGCCTGAGCGGCGTGAGCAAGTACGGCTTCAGCCGCATCTTCAAGGTGATGCTCGACCTGATCACCGTGAAGTTCCTGGCCTCGTACGCCACCAAGCCGATTTACGTCTTCGGCGGCGCGGGCTTCACCTGCATCGGCCTGAGCGTCGTCAGCGCCATCTGGGCGCTGTATCTCAAGTTCATGCACCTGGCCGACTTCATCCAGACGCCCTTGCCGCTGTTGACCGTGACGCTCGCGATCATGGGCGTGCAGCTGGTGCTGATGGGGCTGCTCGCCGAAATCAGCATGCGCACGTACCACGAGAGCCAGGACAAGCTGACTTACCATGTACGCAACACGCTCAACCTGGACGCGGTATGTGCGGCATCACCGGATTCCTAGCCCTGGCGGGGCGCGCCCCGGCTAGCGCCGAGACGCTAGACGGCATGTGCCGGATCATGACCCACCGCGGGCCGGACGATCAGGGCACCTGGCTGGAAGGCCCCGTGGGCCTGGGCATGCGACGCCTGGCCGTGATCGACGTGGCCCATGGCAAGCAGCCCATGACCAACGAGGACGGCAGCCTGCACGTCGTGTTCAACGGCGAGCTGTACAACTACCCGGCGCTGCGCGAGCGCTTGTTAGCCCGCGGCCACAAGCTCGAGACCCACTCCGACACGGAGGTGCTGGTGCACCTCTACGAGGACCACGGCGAGGACTTCGTGCAGCACCTGACGGGCATGTTCGCCATCGCCCTGTGGGACGCCAAGCAGCAGAAGTTGCTGCTGGCGCGCGACCGCCTGGGCGAGAAGCCGCTCTACTACGGCGTATTCGAGCAGCAGCTGCTCTGGGGCTCGGAGCTCAAGTGCCTGCTCGCGCACCCCGCCGTGCCGCGCCGGCTCTCGCTGCCCGCGCTCGCGCGCTACTTGCAATTGGAGTACGTGCCCGCCCCCCACGCGATCCTGGAAGGCGTGCACAAGCTGCCGCCCGCGCATATTTTGGTAGCCCAAGGGGGCGAAACCACCGTGCGGCCCTACTGGCGCCTCGACCTCACGCCGCGGCCCGACCCCGGCGAGGCGGCGGCGCTCGCGGGGCTGAACGAGCACCTCGACCGCGCCGTGAAGCAGTGCCTGCTCGCCGACGTGCCGTTGGGCGTGTTCCTCAGCGGCGGCATCGACTCGAGCACGGTCGCCGCGCTGGCGAGCCGCCATGTGAAGGAGCTCGAGACCTTCTCGATCGGCTTCGAGGACAAGAGCTTCGACGAGTCGAGCCACGCGCGCGCCGTGGCCAAGCACCTGGGCACGCGCCACCACGAGGAGATCCTCTCGCCCGCGCGCCTGCTGGAGCTGCTGCCCACGCTCACGCGGCTGCTCGACGAGCCCTTCGGTGACGCCAGCGTGCTGCCCACCTATCTGCTTTCGGCCTTCGCGCGCAAGCGCGTGACCGTGGCGCTGGGCGGTGATGGCGGCGACGAGCTCTTGGCAGGCTACCCCACCTACCAGGCCGAGCGGCTCGCCACCCCCTTCGACCGCCTGCCGGGCGGCTTGCGACATGGGATCGCCGGCAGCGGGGCGGCCGTGGCGGGCCGCCTGCCGGTCAACCCCAACAACCTGAGCCTGGACTTCAAGCTCAAGCGCTTCACCGGCAGCCTGGCGCGCCCCGCGCTGGAGCGGCACCTGCGCTGGCTGGGCTCGTTCACGCCGGAGGAGCAGGGCACGCTGTTGAGCGCGGACGTGCGCGCGGCCTTGCAAGGCGACGACCTCTACGACCAGGACCGCGCCGTCTGGGCGCACAGCCAGGGGCTCGACCCCACCGCGCGCGTGCTGCACCTCGACACCAGCACCTACCTGCCCGACGACATCTTGTTCAAGGTGGACCGCGCCAGCATGGCGACCAGCCTCGAAGTGCGCGCGCCCCTGCTGGATCACCGGCTGGTGGAGTACGTGGCCGGGCTGCCCACGCGCTACAAGCTGCGCGGCCTGAAGACCAAGTACCTCTTGAAGCAGGCGGCGCGCCCGCTGCTGCCGGCCGAGATCCTGGACCGGCCCAAGAAGGGCTTCGGCATCCCGGTGGCGAAGTGGCTGAAGGCCGAGCTACAGCCCGCCATGCGCGACATGCTGTCGGCCGAGCGCATCCGGGCCGGCGGCCTGTTCGACCCGGTGGCCGTGGAGCGCCTGATGGCCGACCACCTGGCCGGCCGCCACGACCACCGCAAGCAGCTCTGGACGCTCTTGATGTTCGAGTGGTGGCGCGAGGCCTACATGCGCGCGGAAGTGCCCGCGGGCTAAGCCGCCAGCCGAGTCACGGTTGGCTCGACAGGCCGCCGGCCCAGCGCCAGGCAGCGCCGCTCCACGCCCTCGTACGAGAGCGCGGCGAGCACCACCGTCAGCGCGACGGC
>JAQBPE010000246.1 GCA_028287685.1 Cyanobacteria bacterium RYN_339
GCCGGCGTGGGACCGGCGGGGGCTGCGCCGGGGCTGGTGACCTGCGCGGGGGGCGCCTGCAGGCGGCCGCACTTGGGGCAGGGGCCACGGCCGCCGGGGATGCCGGCGCCGCAACCACGGCAGGTGACGACGTTGAGCTGAACGTTGCGCTGGGCGGCGTCGCCGCTGCGGATGGCGTTGACCAGCGCCTGGCCCATCTCCGAGGCCTTGGGGAAGCGCTCGTCGGGGCTCTTGCGCAGGGCGCGCATGATCACGGCTTCCAGGCGCGCCGGGATGCTTGGGTTCATCTGGCGCGGCGGGACTGGGTCCTCGCTCATGATCTTCATGATGGTGCCGCCCACGTTGCCGGCGTCGAAAGGCGTCCGCAGGGTCAGCATCTCGTAGAGCATGGCGCCCAGGCTGAAGATGTCGGAGCGGCCGTCCACCAGGCGCGAGTCGCAGAGCTGCTCGGGGCTGATGTAGGCGATCGTGCCGAGGGTCGTCCCGGCCTGGGTCAGCTTGGAAACCTCGCCGGTGTGGCGCGCCACGCCGAAGTCCATCAGCTTGATGCGGCCGTTGTCCAACAGCAAGATGTTATCCGGCTTGATGTCGCGGTGGACGATCTGGTGCGCGTGGGCGTAGTCCAGCGCGGCGCAGACCTGGGCGCCGATGTCGACGGTCTGCTCGAAGTTGAAGGCCTGGCGCAGATCGATGTAATGCTGGAGGCTCTTGCCCTCCAGGTACTCCATGATCATGTAGTGGCGATCGCCCTCGACCACGTAGTCGTAGACGCTGACGATGTTGGGGTGTTGCAGCTTCGAGGCGGCCTGGGCCTCGCGCTGGAAGCGCGCCACGATGTTCTCGGCCTCGTCCGGCAGCACCTGGCCGGTAATCGAGAGCTCCTTGATGGCGACCTTGCGGTTCAGCCGGTGGTCCTGGGCCAGGTAGACCACGCCCATGCCGCCGCGGCCCAGCTCCTGGAGGATCTCGTAGTTGCCTACGACCACCTTAGACATGGGCGGCCTCGAGCATGAGCTGGCGCTGGAAGCGCAGCGAGGTGTGGCCGAGGGTGATCACGTCGCCTTCGGCCAGGCGCGTGGACGCCGTGACGGGCCGCTGGTTGAGGTACGAACCGTTGGCGCTGGCCAGGTCTTCCAGCCAGAAATCGCCGCCTTCCGCGTGGATGCGGGCGTGGCGGCGACTGACGTAGGGATCCTGGATGCCGAGCTCGCGGCCGAGGGTGGTGGGTTGGAGCCCGAGCACGTACGTCCGACCGCTACGGGCGTCGGCCAACAAGGCCGATCCCACCGCGGATCGCGACATCGTGACATCCCCCATTCCCGTACCCCCGGGGGCGGATCCCCGCCCCTAATCGTTGAAGATCAGCACCACCGTGATGTTGTCGGAGCCGCCCCGCTCGTTGGCGAGATTGATGAGCTCCTGGCAGGTGACCTGGGGGTCCTGCGAAGACAACACGTGTTGCAGCATCTCGTCGTCGGACACCAGGCCGGACAACCCATCGGAGCAGATCAAAAGGCGATCGCCCGCCTTCAGTTCGCGCTGCTGGGTGTCGGCTTCGACGTCCACCTGCATTCCGAGGCAGCGGGTGATCACGTTGCGGTAGGGGTGGCGCGCCGCCTCTTGGGGCGTGATGGCGCGGGCGCGGACCAGCTGGGCGACGATCGAGTGGTCGTCCGTGATCTGGTCGATGCGACGGTTGCGGATCAGGTAGGCGCGCGAGTCGCCCACATGGCCGATGTACATCTGGTTTTCTTTGGTGATGATCACCGTGGCGGTGGTGCCCATGCCGCGCATGGAGGCGTCTTCCATCGACGCGTTGATGATCTCTCGGTTGGCATCCTGGATGGAGGTCTGCAAGAGATCCAGCAGTTGGCCGTTGCTGGCCTGTACGGCGGTGGCGCTCAGGCGATCCTGGATGATGGCCACGGCCGTTTGGCTGGCCTTTTCGCCAGCGGCATGGCCGCCCATGCCGTCAGCTACCACGTACAGCCCGGTTTCGGGGCTGACCGAGAAGCTGTCCTGGTTAATCTCCCGGACCTTTCCGATGTCCGTCAGGCTACCGACTCGCACTGTTCCACCTTTCCTCATTGAAGCAGCCATGGACGGGCTACGATGCAATATTACGACGTCTACTCCAGGAGAAACCAGTTCTACCGGTAGTTGGCCCGCGTTTGGAGAGCCATTACCAGTTGGTCGGGGGCCGCCAGGCCCGCGTCCAGCAAGACTTGCACGAGGGTGTCGCCGCTTTCGGCTTGACGCGCCAGGGCCGTGTTGACCCCGGCGTTGTCGATCACCCCTTGTTCCATCAGAATCGCCGCCAACATGGGGACGTTCTCCGGAACGAGCGCGGCGACCTCGTCTTGGTAACTCCCGAAGGAGTCATAGCTGGCGTTGAATTCGCCAAACACTTCCGACGTGTCGTCCGCTTGCGTGTAACTGAATTCGCCCATGCTGTTCCTATGTCAGGGGAGCTTCCGACTCACCGGCCTCATCTCCAAGTATCACGCTGTCATCGTCTTCGGGGACGACCACCAACGCGACACCCGCCACTCTTTCGTCTTCACCCAGCTTCTGCAAACGCGTTCCCTGGGCGCTACGACCGGTTTGGCGGACTTCTTGGACTCCCTGTCTGATAACTACCCCATTTGTGGTCACAATAACCACTTCCTCGGTTTGCTGGACAACCAGGATAGCGGCCACTTTCCCCTGCCGGTTGACGTTGAGCTTGACATTAATTAACCCCAGTCCGCCGCGGCTCTGTGGGCGGTATTCCGACACAGGCGTCCGCTTGCCGAAGCCGTCGGTGGTGACCACCAGGACGTCGGCTCCGGGCTGGGTCACTTCCATCCCGATCACCTCGTCCTCGGAGCGCAGGCTGATGGCCTTGACGCCGCGGGCGGTGCGACCGAGCTGGCGCAGCTCGTCTTCCGGGAAGTTGATGGCCATGCCTTCCTTGGTGCCGATCAGGATGGTCTGCGAACCGTCCGTGAGTCGGACCCAGCCGAGGCCGTCCCCGTCGTCCAGTGCCACGGCAATCAAGCCGTTGCGGCGGATGTTGGAGAACGCGGCGAGCTCCGTTTTCTTGATGACTCCTTGCTTCGTGAGCATGACCAGGTACTTGTTCGGGTCATACGCCACGACCGGGATGACCGTGGTGATCGTCTCCTCGCCGCCCAATTGCAGCAAGTTGACGATGTTCATGCCCTTCGCCTGACGCGAGGCTTCCGGCAGCTCGTGGACCTTGAGGCGGTAGACCACCCCTCGGTCGGAGAAGAACAAGACGTCTTGGTGGGTGGAAGCAACGAAGAAGTGACGAATGAAGTCATTCTCGCGCGTTGCCATCCCGCCGACGCCTCGGCCTCCACGCCGCTGCTTGGCGAAGGTATCCAAGGATAGGCGCTTTACGTAGCCCTGGTCCGTGATGAATATCGCCATGGGCTCATCCGGAATCAAGTCTTCCGCAGACATTTCGCCCTGGACGTGCTCGATGCGGCTCCGGCGCTCGTCGCCGTACTTCTCCTTGACCGCGAGCAGCTCCTTCTTGATCAGCTCCATGAGCAACACGCGGTTGTCCAAGATCGAGCGCAGATCCGCGATGCGCCGGGCCAGGTCGTCGCGCTCCGCTTCCAGCTTGGCGCGCTCCAGGCCCGTCAGGCGGCGCAGCTGCATGTCGAGGATGGCGTTGGTCTGGAGCTCCGACAGCTCGAAGCGCGCCATCAGGTTCTGGCGGGCTTCGTCGGTGCTCTGGGCGGCGCGGATGATGCGCACGACCTCGTCGAGGTGCTCCTGCGCCTTCAGCAGGCCCAGCACGATGTGCTCGCGGGCCTCCGCCTTGCGCAGCTCGAAGCGCGTGCGGCGGGTGACGACGTCCTCGCGGTGGTCGACGTAGGCTTGCAGCATGTCGCGCAGGTTCATGATGCGGGGGCGGTTGCGATCCAGCGCCAGGAAGATGATCGAGAAGTTGTGCTGCATCGTGGTGTGCTTGTAGAGGTTGTTCAGCACCACCTGGGGCACCGCGTCGCGCTTCAGCTCGATCACGCCGCGCATGCCGTGGCGATCGCTCTCGTTGCGCAGATCGGAGATGCCTTCCAGCTTCTTGTCCTTCACGAGATCCGCGATCTTCTCGAAGAGCGGATCGAGGCCAATCATGTACGGCAGCTGCTGGATGATGATGGCGGGGCGGCCGTTGCGGCCGAGCTCGATGTCCGTCGTGGCGCGCACCGTGACGCTGCCGCGACCCGTGTTGTAGGCCTCCGTGAAGCCGGCGGAGCCCATGATCGAGCCGCCGCCCGGGAAGTCCGGGCCCTTCACGTGGGCCTGCAGGTCCGAGCTGGTCAGCTGGGGGTCGTCGATCAGCGCGATCACGCCGTCGATGACCTCCTTGAGGTTGTGCGGCGGGATGTTGGTGGCCATGCCGACGGCGATGCCGGTCGAGCCGTTCACCAACAAGTTGGGGAAGCGCGACGGCATGACCGTGGGCTCGTTGGTGGTGCCGTCGAAGTTGGGCACGAAGTCCACGGTGTCGGCGTCGATGTCTGCCAAGAGCTCGCCGGCCAGGCGGCTCATGCGGGCTTCCGTGTACCGGTAGGCCGCGGCGGGGTCGCCGTCGACGGAGCCGAAGTTGCCGTGGCCGTCCACCATCGGGTAGCGGCTGGCGAAGTCTTGCGCCAGGCGGACCATGGCGTCGTAGACGCTGGAGTCGCCGTGGGGGTGGTACTTGCCCAGCACGTCGCCGACCACGGTCGCGCTCTTGCGGTGCTTGCGGTCCGCGGTCAGGTTGTTCTCGTGCATCGAGAACAGGATCCGCCGGTGCACGGGCTTCAGGCCGTCCCGCACGTCGGGCAGGGCGCGGCCCACGATCACGCTCATCGCGTAATCCAGGTAGGACTGCTTCAGCTCGTCACGGAGGTTGATCGGGGTGATCTTCTCCATATGGAGGGGAGGCAAGTTACTCAAGGGAACCTCCAGGTCATTGCGCGGCAAACGCGCTCGGAACGCTCCATGATAGCAGGTGCGGCGGCTCCCGGCCAGCCGAGTGGTATAGTTGCGGGATGTTCTTGCGCCGGCTTCCGGTCCTCGTGTTGGTCCTGGGGATGGCGATCGCCCTGGCCCCGTTCGTGGGACAGGCCATGGTCAACTCCGACGAGCTCGACGAGCTGGCCAACGCCTGGCGGCAGCTCCACGGCCAGGTGATCTATCGCGACTACTTCGAGTTCGTGCCGCCGCTGCCCCAGTGGCTGGCCGCCGGCCTGTTCGCGCTGGGCGGGCCGGGCGTGGTCTGGCCGCGCGTGTTGCAGGCCCTGGCGCTGGTGCTGGCGGGGCTGGCCCAGTACGGCACCGCCCGGCTGGCCGGCGTGCGGCCCTGGTTGGCGGTGTTGCCCGGCCTGGTGCTGGCGACGGCGCTCTTCCCGCAGTTCCCAGTCTACTACCACCACTGGTTGGCGCTGGCCTTCATCAGCGGCGCGGTGTGGTGCGCGGCCCGGGGGCTGCAAGCGGGCAAGCTGCCTTACTCCGCGATCGCCGGCGCCCTGTTGGGGCTGGCCGGGCTGTGCACCCAGACCGATGGCGTGCTCGTGGCGGTGGCGATGGGCCTGACGCTGGTGGGCCAGCCGCGCGGCCGCGACCACCTCGTGGCCGCCGTGGCGGGCTGCCTGGTGCCGCTCGGGCTGGCGG
>JAQBPE010000326.1 GCA_028287685.1 Cyanobacteria bacterium RYN_339
GGACGCCCCGATCAAGGTCTTCAAGGCCTACGGCGCGCTGCCCTACCGCGGCTACGACGACGCCACCTTCTCCGTGCTCGGCAAGGGCACCCAGCAGGTGTGGGACGACATGATGGCGGAGCTGCGCACGCGCTATACCAAAGAAGAGGCCGCCTGGAAGGCCCGGACGGCCGCCAGCAAGCTGTCCCAGCCCAAGGAAATCACGACCACCGGCCGCTACCACCGCCACCCGGTCTGGAAGCAAGACGGCACGCTGATGTTCGGCGAGGCGCTCAAGAACAAGGGGCCCAAGCTGATGGCCTCCAAGCTGGACGGCAAGGACCCGACGGTCGTGATGGGCAAGTCCACGCGCTCGGCGATCGCCTACGACAACAAGCATGACCGCTACATCTACGAGACCGACACCTCCGACACGCCCAAGGGCCTGACCAGCTTCCGGGACCTGTTCTCGTATGATCTGGCCGCCAAGAAGGCCACCCGCCTGACGCACGGCGCGCGCACCTACGCGCCGGCCGTGTCGCCGGACGGCGAGAAGATCGTCACGGCCACCAGCGGCGGCGGCAAGAGCGGCATCGCCATCTTCGACACCACCGGCAAGCAGCTCCAAAAGTGGGCCTTCGAGAACAACGACTACCAGTTCGGCAACCCGGTCTGGAGCCCCGACTCCAAGCGCCTGGTGATCGCCGTCTGGCACGGCGGTAGCCGCGACGTGTGGCTGCTGGACCCGGCCACCAGCGAGTGGCGCCAGCTCTGGGCGGACGACGCGGTCGACATCTACCCGCAGTTCACGCCGGATGGCTCGCGCATCGTCTTCGCCTCCGACCGGAACGGCACCTTCAACCTGTATGCCTACGACCTCGAAAGCCACGACCTGCATCAGCTAACGGATGTGCTCGGCGGCG
This sequence comes from Cyanobacteria bacterium RYN_339, assembly GCA_028287685.1. GTDB lineage: Bacteria > Cyanobacteriota > Sericytochromatia > S15B-MN24 > JAQBPE01 > JAQBPE01. The sequence goes on from JAQBPE010000326.1 coordinate 903, forward strand.
CCTTCGACCCGTCCGTGTCGCCCGACGGCAAGACCCTGGCCTTCTCGAACTACACGGGCCGCGGCTACGACATCAACACCCTGCCGTTCCAGCCCGACGCCGCCCCCGTGGTGGCGAGGCTGGAGCCGCCCGCCAAGGCGGCGGGCTCGATGCCGATCCCGCCCCTGCCGGAGTTCAAGGCGTTCTACCCGTACAACCCGCTCTACACGATGCAGCCGAGCGTGTGGTTCCCGGTGCTGGGCGAGGACGAGTGGGGCACCAACCTCAGCCTCTACAGCTTCTGGCAGGACGTGCTGCGCATGCACACGCTGACGCTGATCGGCGGCTACGGCTTCTACAGCCAGCGCCTCAACTACGGCGTGCGCTACGAGAACGACACGGGCCCGATCAACTGGTCGGTAGGCGTAAACGAGTACCCGCTGCCGGGCCGCGTGCCCCTGAACGGCAAGGACTCCAACGGCGACGCCCGCTGGGCCGACCTGTGGCAGTGGAACAAGAGTGCCAGCCTCAGCTTCGAGTACCCGGGCCTGCGCAACCCCATGTTCGATCCCCCGCCGATCGACGGCCAGAACTGGACGTTCGGCGTGCAAACGGAGCAGTTCCAGGACTACGCCCTGAAGGCCGACCCGGATCCCAAGGCGTCGCCCGGTGCGCCGCCGGAGATCGTGGGCATCACGACCCACCCGGGCGTGCCCACCGCCCACGACAACGCCTTCAGCCACAGCGCCTTCGTGCAGTGGCAGAACGCCAGCCAGGTGCGCTACCCCTACGACTACGGCCCGATGAGCGGCCAGATCAGCACGCTGGGCCTGCAAGCGGGCCTGACCGTGCCGGATGCGGCCAGCGCCGCGGGCGTGACCGCGCCGCTGAACGTGCCGGGCCTGCCCGCGGGCACGGGCGCCTTCACCCGCCTCTGGGCCGACCACCGCTTCTACCAGGAGATCCCCTGGCTGCCCAAGCACTCGCTGGCCATACGCGCCACGGGCGGCCTGGTCTACAACCGCAACGGCGAGTTCTACTACGGCATCTGGCGGGCGCCCTTCGGCTACCAGCCGCTGTCCACCATCAACCGCTGGGACCTGACGACCGCCACGGACTACAGCAACCGCTCGCTCTTGATGCGCGGCTACTCGTTCGTGCTGGGCAACCGTGACGTCACGCTGAGCTCGGAGTACCGCCTGCCCCTGTGGGAGGTGGAGCGCGGCAAGGGCGACTTCCCGGTCTTCCTGAACCGTATCTACGGCGTGGGCTTCGTGGACGCCGGCTACATCTGGGGCCTGGACTCCACCCAGTTCGCGCTGCCGGACTGGGCGGGAGACTTCAAGGCGGGCGTGGGTGCGGAGTTGCGCGCCCAGACCACCATGTTCCAGGCCGTCCCGATCGACATCCGTCTGGGCGTGGCGCGCGGCCTCACCTCGGACGGCGTCTTCCAGCTTAACTGGGGCCTGGGCACGACGTTCTAGATGTGGTTGGTCGCACCGGATGGTTATAAAGGTAGCCTGACGGCGCGCGCGGCGACGGAAGCCATCGCGCGCGGGTTAACACGGATCTGCCCGGGGCAGACGATCCGGTCGATGCCGATGACGGACGGAGGCGAGGGCTTCCTCGACTTGCTCGTCAGCGTGGGCGCGGCCA
>JAQBPE010000341.1 GCA_028287685.1 Cyanobacteria bacterium RYN_339
CGTCCACGGGGTCGCGGAAGGGGCTGGCGTCGATGCTGAAGTTCTCGGCCGGCAGCAACAGGCGGCCGCTGTCCACGAACGGGCCGGCGGGGTGGTCGGCCACGGCCACGCGCAAGCGGTGGCTCTCGTCGCCGTCTTCCCCGTTGGCCGAGTAATACAGGTAGAACTTGCCGTCGCGCTCCGCGACCTCGGGCGCCCAGTAATCCTTGCGCGCCGGGTTCTGCAGCGGCTCCAGCGCGCCGCCGATCAGTTCCCAGGTCTCGAAGTCCGTGGAGCGCAGCACGGGGAAGACGCGGCCGTCGGCCCGCAGCAGCTGGTCGGAGGTGCCGTAGGCGTAGTAGGCGTCGGCGGTTTTCAGGACGAAGGGGTCGGCGAAGTAGCCGGGCCAGACGGGGGTCGAGGACATCGCGGGGCGCTCCATGGGTGGGACGGCCTATCCTTGCGCATCTTGCGCCGGTTGTCCACCGTCGCGCAGCGAGCCCGCCACCCCGGCGATCAGCGCGCAGAAGAGGGCGACGGCGCCCATGCCGGCCTGCAGCGAGGTGAACTGGGCGATCGCCCCGATCAACGGCGGCCCGGCCAGGAAGCCCGCATAGCCGAACGACGAGACCGCCGCGATGGACCGTGCCGACGGCATGCTGGGCTCGCGCCCGGAGGCGCTGAAGAAGTTGGGCACGACCGTGGCCAGCCCCAACCCGGCCAACCCGAAGCCAATGACGGCCGCGGCGGGGTGGCGCAAGACCAGCGGCAGCGCGATGCCCACGGTGGCGAGCATCCCGCCGGCCCGCACGACGCCCGCGGGCCCCAGCGCCCGGGTGACGGCGTCGCCCGTCAGGCGGCCCACCACCATGGTCGCCGAGAACGCGGCGAAGCCGGTGGCCGCGAAGGCGGGCTGCGCGCCCAGGGTGTCGCGCATGAAGATGGCCGCCCAGTCGGCCATGGCGCCCTCGGCCAGGAAGGAGCAGAAGGCGCCCACGCCCAGCACCGCCAGGTAGCGCGTGGGCAGCACCAACAGGGGCGGGTGCTCTTCCGCGGCTTCGCCGCCCGGCAGGTAGCCGTAGGACGAGGCCACGCCCACCAGGCCGACCACCAGGCCCACGGCGACGAGGTGCCAGGCCGGGGGGATGTGGGCGGCGATCGCCACGCCCCCCAGCGCCGCCCCGGCCAGGCAGCCCAGGCTGTAGAGGGCGTGGAAGCTCGACATGATCGTGGCGCCGTAGGCGCGCTCGACCTCCACGGCCTCCGCGTTCATCGCCACGTCCAACGCCCCGATCCCCAGCCCCATCAGGGCCAACACCGCGGCGAGCACGACGGGGTGCGGGGCCAGCACCGTGAACGGGACCATGCCGCAGTACAGCAGCGTGGCATAGCGCATCAGCTTCGCGGTGCCGAAGCGCGCGCCGAGGCCGCCGGCGATCGCCATCGCCACCATCGCCCCGACGGCGGGGGCCAGCAAGACCAGGCCCAAAAGCGCGGGGCTCAAGCCCAGCGCGCGCTGCATGCCCGGGATGTGCGGCACCCAGCTGGAAACCACCGCGCCGCTGACGAAGAACGACGCCGCGACCGCCAGGCGGACGCGGGAGAGCGGATGGGACATGGTCAGCCGGGGTCGCCGTCCACGTAGACCCAACGTCCCTCGTGCCGCGTGAAGCGCGAGCGCTCGCGCATTGCGCCGCCGGTGTAGCGGGCCTCGAAGGCCACGACGCCGGTCGTGTCGAACAGGCTGCCGCCCTCGGTCGAGAGGATCGTGAGGCCGGTCCAGGGGGTGCGCTGGGCCAGGGCCTTGCGGTCGAGCGCCGCATGCTTGGACGGGTGCAGCGAGTGGACCAGGTAGTCGACCTTGCCCTTGCAATAGGCTGCATAGCGCGAGCGCATCAGCTCTTCCGCGGTCGCGGCCGGGCGCTTGCCCGCATGGATCGCCCCGCAGCAGTCGGCGTACGGCCGGGCGTGGCCGCAGGGGCAGCTCACGCCGCCTCCTGCTTGACCGCCTCGGTCGGCTTCCGGCGCAGCACCAGCGCGTAGTACAGCGCGCCGGCCAGCGCCACCAGGGCCGTCAGGCCGATCGCGGCGAAGCTTTGGAGCCCCGGTCCGTAGACGTCCGCCCGCGGCCAGCCGATGTTGATGACCATGAAGCAGCCCCAGAGCACCGCGGCCAGGTTGACCGGCACGCCGAAGCGGCCCAGCGAGAAGCCGCCCTGTGGCGACCAGCCGCGCAGCCGCTTGGCCAGCAGCGGGACGGTGACGAACAGGTAGGCCAGGTTGGCCCAGAGGATCGACACGGACACGATCAGCCCCACGATCTGCGTGAAGTTCATGTTCGAGACCAGCACCCCCACGGCGGCGGCGCCCGTGAGCCAGACCGGCACGACCGGCGTGTGGGAGGTTGGGTTGACGCGGGCCAGCGCCGCGGGCAGCATGCCGTCGCGCGCCATGGCGTACATCAGGCGCGCCGTCCCGGTGTGGACGGCCAGCGCGCAGACGCAGATGGCGAAGCCCACGTCGCACAGGAAGAAGGTGCCCAGCGGCCCGCCCAGCACGGCCTTGACCAGGCCCGGCAAGCCGCTGGTGGGGTCGCCCAGGCCGGCGGCGCGCAGGTCCGGCGCCGCCATCAACGCCAGCAGCATCAACAGGCCGCCCAACAGCGCCGCCGAGGCCAGCGCCAACAGGATCGCGCGCGGCACGTGCCGGCGCGGCTCCGTCGTTTCCTCCGCCAACGAGCCGGCGGTGTCGAACCCGTACATCACGTAGGACGGCATCAGCGCCGCCGCAAGCAAGGGCCCCGCGTAGCCGAAGCCGGAACCGTGCGTGCCGGTATCCAGCACGACGCCCGGGCCCCGCAAGCCATGCCACCCCAGCAGGCCGATCAGCACCACGGCGCCCGTCAGCTCCGCGAACACGCCCAGGTCGTTGATGCGCGCCAACAGCTTCACGCCGATGGCGTTGATCGCCGTGGTGAACGCGATCAGGATGCAGCCCAGCAGCACGGCGTTCTTGGTGCCGTCCGCCAGCACCTGGAACGCCGGTGAGATTTGCGGCAGCGTGGTCTGCAGCGCCAGCGCCACGGCGGCGAGCGTGATCACCAGGCAGGCCAGGTAGAACCAGCCGGCCATCCAGCCGAGCGCCCGCGAGCCCACGAACTTGGACCACTGGTACACGCTGCCGGACAGCGGGTACTGCGCCGCCAGCTCCGCGAAGCACAGCGCCACCAGGAACTGCCCCACGAAGATGATCGGCCAGGCCCACCAGAAGGCGGGGCCGCCGGCCGCGAAGCCGACGTGGAACATCTGGAAGACGCCCGTCAGGATCGAGAGGTACGAGAACCCCGCGGCAAAGGACGAGAAGCCGCCCAGGCTGCGCGAGAGCTCTTGCTTGTAGCCGAAGGCTTCGAGGTCATGAGTGTCCGAGATGGGCCTGGCCTCCGGAATTGCAGGAAACAAGCATGATTATGCCACTCTCGGGGGCGGCCTACAATGCCGGGATGTGCAGCCGCTGCAACGCGACCGTGGCATGGCGCGCGAAGCCGAGCGTCTCGTAGAGCTTGATGGCGCCCGCGTTCTCCGGGCTGACGTGCAAGAAGGACGTCAGCCCCTGCTCGGCGTGCTGGTTCTGGAGGCGGGCCACCAGGTGGCGGGCGTAGCCGCGCCCCAGGAAATCCGGGTGCACGCAAACGCCGCTGACCTCGCGCAGCCTGCCGATGGCCATGCGCTCCCCCGCCATCGCCACGAGGCGGCCGTCCACGCGCACGCCCAGGTAGGTGCCCAACACGTGGGTGCGGGCCCGGAAGTAGCCCGGGAAGGCGATCGCCGTCAAATCCAGCATGGCCTGGGCGTCCGCCTCGCCCAGCGCCACCGCCGCGGGCGTGATCGAGCGGGCCTCCACGGGACCGTCCGCGACCATCTGGAGCAACCGCGCGTCCAACTCGACGGTCCAGCCCGCGGGGCAGGCGGGCACGACGCCCACGAAGGTCAGCGCTTCGCCGGGATTGCCCTGCGTCACGGCCTGCCCGGCGTCCGCCACGGCCAGGAAGGGCGCGACATCCGCGGGGTAACGCTTGCAGCCGTCCGTGCCCAGGGCGAGGCCGGCATGGGTCGAGTTCAGGGCGTTCCAGACGGGGTTTTCCAGAAAGTTAAGCATGGAGGCATTTCCTTAACGTGATGATAAAGGTTAACGCCGCAAGAAGAAGCGTTAATCATATTATAAAGCCATGGTCATCAGCCCTTAACTTACGAGGTCTTTTCTCCGATGCCGACCGACGTCCGCCCGATCGCCCCGACCCGCATCCTGACCCCCGCCCGCCCGGCCCAGCCGGTGGCCGCGCAGCCTGCACCGGCGCCCGCCCCCGCCGCCTTCGGCCAGGACTCGTTCCAGCGCCAGGATCGCTACAAGATCGAGGTGGATCTGCCCTCCAGCCGCCTGTACGTGGTGGACAAGGCCACCGGCGAGCCCGTGGACCGCTACCTGACCAGCCCCGGCCGCAAGGAGTTCCCCACGGCGGGCAAGCACTTCACGATCCAGCGCACGCTGCTCAAGGCCCCCTGGAACCCGCCCGCCTCCAAGTGGGCGGCCAACGCCAAGCCCGTGCCGGGCGGCATGAACAACCCGATGGGCATCTTCAAGATGGACCTGGGCGGTTACTCCGAGTACATCCACGGCACCCCGGCCAGCGAGCGCGCGGACCTGGGCCGCCCGGCCTCGCACGGCTGCATGCGCCTGTCGAACGAGAACGTGTTGCAGTTGTACCAGCGCTATGCCGGCGTGGGCACGGAGGTCGAGATCAACCGCGACGCGGCGGAGAGCAAGCGCCTGCGCGCGGGCTTCGCCGCCACGCACCGCAAGGAGCATGCCATCACGGACGGCAAGGAACTGCTTGCAGGGGCGGCCGCGGGCAGGCTGCCCAAGCCGGTAGGCTAGGCCGCCGGGGTATATCCTTGGGATGAACTACCGTTCGCTCGTAGCATCCTTGGTGCTGGCCGCGCTCGCGGCCTGCAGCACCCCCGCCGCGGTGAAGCAGGCCGGCGACACGACCGGCACCGTCAGCCTGGCGCGCACCGTGCGGATCACGGGCGCGGTGATGGCACCCGCCGGCCTGATTGCGAACAACGGCAGCGGCGTGATTTCGGATGGCGGCGGCAGCGTCGTGTCCAACAACGGCGGCAGCTTCATCAGCCGTCCCAAGCTCGCGCTGTTGGCCATCGTGGAAACCGGCCTGGCTGGCACGGAGGTGTTCGTTAGCGGCGCGGACGGCAAGCCGCTGCCGGGGGTCGCCTCGGTGCGCACCGATGCAACCGGCAAATTCACACTGCCCGGCGTGCCCCCGGGGCTGACGCTGATCTTGCACGCGCGGGCCACGAACCCGGCGGGCACCTCGGCGGAGCTCGTGACGTTGGTCCCACTGCGCGATGGCGCCCCTGCCGCCGTCAATACGGCGACGACCTTCGTGGCGGCGTACTTGCACCTGGGCGATCGCGCCGGCCTGGGCTCGCTGAACGGACCGGCGTACCAGCAGGCCGTGGCAGTGATCGCCTCGAAGCTCACCGACGCGGACGCGGCCCTGCTGGGAGACGACGCCGCGGTCTCCGCCCGGGCCGCGGAGTTGTTGGCCGGGGAGCCGGCGGCAGCGATCGTCGCGCAGGATTTGGCCCGCGACCCCATTTCAACCGCGACCCTGGTCTCGCAGGCCGCCAAGGACGCGTCCGCCGCTCCGTCCGCCCGGCCGTCCGCCCCCCCATCCGCGGCGCCGCCGGCGTCCCCTTCCGCAACGCCCAAGGCCACCGCGGCGCCCAGCGCCACGGCCCCGGCCGGGTTGCCGTCCCAGCTGCCGAGCCCGTTGGCGCCTACCATCACCGGCTTTGACGCGCCGGAGGTGCTGCCCGGTGGGACGGTGGGGATCATCGGCACGAATTTCACGTCCGGCATGGTCGTGACGATCGGCGGCAAGAGCACGGCGACGCCCACGGTGACGAATGGATCCCTTGCCAAGGTCACGGTGCCGGCGGGCGCGGTCGGCGGCGCCGTCCAGCTCCAGCTGGGCGCCTTCCGCGTGGACGCCCCGGCGGCCCTGGCGTTGGCGCAGATCCCCGCGAACTACCCCACGCCCTCCAAGCCCGCCAGCCTGGCGTTCGGGCTGGCCGGGGAGATCTGGTTCAAGAACGACAGTTCGAACCTGGGCAAGCTCAACGGGGACGGTTCCGTCGGTGGTGCCTTCCCGGTGCCGAACGGCGTCGGCTCCCTGGACGTGGACGACGGCGGGAACCCCTGGGTGATTGGTCCTTTCAAGATCTACAAGTTGGGAACCGACGGCACGATCCTGGCCCAGGCAGCCGTGAACACGGCCCCCAACGACGTGGTTACCGATGCCACGGGGGGCGCCTGGGTCTCCAGCCCGTATGGCGTCGAACGCTTCGGCGCGGATGGCGTGCGCACGGCGAAATACGATTTCACCGGGGGCGCTGCGTGCCTCAAGCGCCGACCCGGCGGCGGCATCCGCTACCGGAACGGGCAGATCTACCACGAGCGCGATGCGGGCGGCGTCTTGCTGCGCACCGTCGATCTCGGCAAGTTCATCAATGACTACACGGCAGACGCCGCCGGCAACGTCTGGGCGGCCACGGACGGCGGGGTCAAGCGGATCGACGCTGCCGGCAACGTGACGGTGGTCGGCACCGCGAAGATGAAGTCGATCGCGCTCGATCCGCAGGGCAACGTCTGGGCAGGTGACGGCGCGGTGGTAGAGGTGCGGACCCCGACAGGGACGCTGCTGGCCAGGCTCGACGGCAGCAACTTCGTGAGCGTGGCGACCGACCGTGGCGGCACCGTCTGGCTGGCAGACGACAAGGCCAAGCGCATCGTGAAGGTGAGCCTGTGATCCGCATCCTCGCCTACGGCGTCCACGTCTACACCGCTTGCGGGCTGGTGTTCAACGCACTGGCCATGCTGGAGATATTCAAGCTCCACCCCGACCCGCGCTGGGTCTTCGGCTGGCTGTTGGCGGCCACCTTCGTGGACATGACGGACGGCACCTTCGCGCGCAAGTTCGACGTGAAGACGAACGCGCCGCTGTTCGACGGCCGCAAGATCGACGACCTGGTGGACTTCCTGACCTTCACCTTCGTCCCGTTGATGATGGTGCTCCGCCTCGGCTGGGTGCCGGAGCCGGGGCTGGCCTTCGTCGCGCCCGCGCTGGTGGCGAGCGTGATGGGCTTCTCCAACGTGGGGGCCAAGGACGAGGCAGACGGCTACTTCATGGGCTTCCCGTCGTACTGGAACGTGGTGGCCTTCTACGCGGGTTACTGCGGCAACGTGTGGGTCAACGCGGCGATGATGATCGGCTTCGCGTTGATGACCTTCGCGCCGATCGGGTTCATGTACCCGACCCTCGCGCCACGGAAATGGCGGAAGTTCATGATCGTGGGTGGGTATGCCTGGTGCCTGTGGTGCCTGGCGATGCTGCCCAGTTACCCCAACACCCCCGCCTGGGCGGTATGGCTTTCGCTGTGCGGCCCCGTGTTCTACGGTCTGATTTCCGTCGTAGAATGGACCAAGCTGCAACAGACCAAGCGCCAGGAGGTCACGTCATGACGATCCATGTTGGGATGCTGGAAATCAACTTCATCGCCACGCCCGAGCAGACGCGTGGCGCGCTCTCCATCTTCGAGGTGGTGATCCCGCCCGGCGCGAAGTCGCCGCCGACGCACTTCCACGATGTGGAAGAGGTGGTCTACGGCATCGAGGGCGTGCTGACCTTCATGGTGGACGGCGTGGCCCATGAGATTCGGGCTGGCGAGGGCCTGGTGGTGCCGGCCAACGCCGTCCACCGCTTCGACAACCTCCACGCGGAGCCCTGCAAGGTGCTGAGCGTGCAGACGCCGGGCACGATCGGGCCGGACTTCTACCGCGAAGTGGGCGTGGCCGTGAGCGCCGGCCCGCCGGACCCGGCCAAGATGGTGGCGATCATGGCGAGCCACGGGCTGACGGCGGTTCCGCCCAAGGCCTGATAAACCTTCCACCGGGCGTTGTGCTGGCCTACCGGGCAGCATAGGCTGTGGGAAGGAGGGCGTGTGCATGGTGAAGCATGGCAAGACCGTAGGGTTCCTGGTGGCCGACGAGACGGACACCGCCGAGTACGAGCCGATCGTGGACGCGTTGCGCGCCGCCGGCACCACCTGCGTGATCGTGGCGCCGGACCGCACCTCGTTGGAGCGGATCTGCCTGGCCGGCAGCTGCCCGGTGCGCGTGGGCTTTGGGCTGCAAACCGCCCGTTCGATCGCGCTGGATGCGCTGGTGGTGCCGGATGGGCGCGGCGTCGACGCCTTCCTACACCAGGACAAGGCCCTGGACTTCCTGCGCGCGCTCGACCAGCAAGGCGTGCCGATCGTGACGCTGGGTCGCGGCGCACTGGTGTTGGTGGCCGCGGACCTGGTGGATGGGCGGCACCTGGCCGTGCCGGACGAGCTGGCGCGCGACCTCGAGCCGATGGGCGGCATCGTCTCGCTGGCAGGCTACCTCAAGGAGGGCACGCGCATCTCCGCCCACGGCGGCGCGCAGATCGGCCTGGTCGCGGAGGCGCTCGCCGGCGTGCTGGAGGGCGTGGCGGGCGGTACGACTGTAGTAAAGTTCTGATTAATGTTAGAATAAGCCCCAGTTAAGCGAACTGGAGGCGTCTCGTGGTCAAGCGGCTTGCGGTCTGGGTCCTGGGCGTTACGATGCTAGCGGGCTGCGGCGTTGCGGCCGGTCCGGCAAGCGTGCGGCCGGCGCAGCGGCCGATCGTGAAGGCCACCGACGTGCTGCACCAGGACGTCGTGACCGGCTTCCGCCAGATCTTCAAGACGTATGACGTCCAGCCCAAGGACGACAAGCTGAGCTTCCGCGAGTTCGGCCACGTCGTCTCGCGCGAGTGGTTCCAGCAGCACGACACCAACCACGACGGCGCGATCCTGTTCGACGAGTGGCTGACGCCGGCCGAACTGGAGAGCCAGGTGGCCGACATCCAGGCCGCCGGCCAGGATTTGGTGGCGAAGGCCGATCGCGACGGCGACCACCTGCTGACCCAGGCGGAGTACCTGGCCTACGAGACCTTCGAGGTCGATGCCACGCCGTGGCTGGCCGGGCCCGTGGACGCGCAGATCAAGGCGCACGGGTTCCAGCGCCACGCGAACGCCGGCGGGTTGCTGGGCGCACCCGCGGCGGCCGAGATGGTGGGTGAGCTGCTGGCGCTGGGCTATTACCTGGATGACGGGTCCACGCAGCTGCGGCTAACCGGCCGCTAACCGCGCGTTGATCGCCGCCACCTGCGCCAGGGTGCCGCCGCGAATCCAGCATTCGTGCGGGTAGACCGTCAGGTCGTGGGCGCCGGACACCAGCGAGACATCGAAGCCTGGCTCGAACCGGAGCTCGAAGAAAAACGACCACCCCCAGCCGTCTCTGGGGTTCCCCTCGCCCGCGATCACGCGCTCGCGCAGCCGGATCTTGCCGGCGGTCCAAACCCGGTAGTAAGCCGGCTCCGGGCCTTCCGGGTGCTCGAACAGGTCTTCCTGTTCGAGCGTCCAGGTCAAGCGATGCCCGGCGATCAGCTGGGCAACGTCCTCGAGGATGCCGTGCATCCCGGCGGGAGTGGTCTGAACGGCCACCGGGTTACGGCCAGGGAAGCTGATCGACAGGGATACGACGCACCTGCCGGCGGATCGGATCGACGAAGACCAGATGACCGGCGGTGTTGAATTTGGGCGAGACGGCCTCCCCCAGAGCGTCCGCGCCGCTGGCAAAGAAGGGTCCGCCCGGCCCCGCCACGGTCTTGGTGGCGCCCGTGGTCGGGTCCACGAGGTCGATGCGCGAGCCATCGTAGCGCGCGATGGCGAGGCGTCCGTGGGCATCCACGGCGGCGCGGGCATCGTGCCAGCTGTGGAGGTCGTCCGTGGCGCCGGGGAAGGTCCAAGGTCCCGGGTCCTGGTCGTCAGCCAGCGGCTTGGTCTGGAGCGTCTCCACCGTGCCGCCGAGCTTCCAGCGCCGCAGCTTGCCCGCACCAACGATGAACACGGCCCCGTCGGGGCCCAGGGCCAGGGTGACGTCGTCGCCGCCGAACGTGCCGGTGTCGTCCGTGACGAGCAACGGAGCGTCCGGCGGGTGCAGGATCGTGCAGCCGTTGTGGTCTGGCAGCCGGAGCGCCACCACCAAGCTGCCGTCGGGCAGGATCACGAAGTCGTCGACCACGGCGCCATCCGGGGCCAGGTAGACCCGGTCCAGCTGGGCGTCGGACGTCTGGCGGTAGAGGCCCCGCCGGTCGGTCACGAAGACGGGGCGGGCGTCTGGGCCGACGCGGATGATGCGCGGGGTGTGGAGCGTGGAGGTAGCCGCCGGGAGGCTGGGAAGCAGGTCGCTGCCGCAGCCGTCGCCCACCTCGCAGCGGCGCAACCCGGCGATGGAGGCCAGCTTGCCGTCCAGCCCCAGCCGGTAGACGACGTCGTAGCCCAGGTCCGTGATGTAAGTGGTGCCGTCGGGGGCGATCGCCAGCCCGTTGGGGTTGACGAAGCCGAACTCACGCGCGGCCGTGCCGCTGGTGTGGCCCTGCGCCCCGGCCACATGGACGGGCCGGCCGTCGCGGATGGCGTAGACCTTGCCTTGCTCGAAGGCCACGACGTAGAGCTGGTCCCCAGCCTGCACGGCGTAGTCGCCGTAGGTGTCCTCGGCGAGCTTCGTGGCGCCCGTTGCCGCCCAGCGCGACAGCGTGCCGCTGTCCAGGCTGAAGAGGTTGCCGTGGTTGTCCATGGCGGAGTCCGCCGGTGCGCCGGTGATGGGCGTGAGCCCGCCTGCTTCGAAGCGGAAGAGCTCTGCCCCGAAGCGCAACAGCAGTTGGCCGGCGTCGTTGCGGGCAGCCTCCCGGAGCACGGAGTGCTTCTTCGGGACCGCCACGCTGCCCAGCGTCAACCCGGCCGCGGTCCGCACGTCCAAGGCGCCCGGGGTGGCGGAGCGTTGGATCAGGGTCAGGCCATCGCCGGGCCCCGGTACCATCGCCAGGAGCGGGGCCTGGAGGGTCGTCACGGTCTCCAGCTTGCCGTCTTGGAGCCGCGCCACCCGCTGGTCCGTGGCGACCAGCAGCCGCCCGGCGGCGTCGAGGCCCAGGAAGGTGGGGGCGTCCGCCCGCTCATAGCGCAACGCCGTGTCCAGCACCCCGTCGGGGCGCAGCCGCCAGACGCGGCCGTCGACGTAGGTCGTCAGGTACAGCGAGCCGTCCGGCCCACCGACGGCGAGTTGGATGAAGCCCAGCGGCACCTCCGTGCCGGGACGGCCGCTGCCGAGATCATCCAGCCCTGCCAGGACCAGGAGCTTGCGCACCACCTCCAGTTGCTGGTCTAGCGCCGCGTCCTGCTTGCGCAGGGAGGCCACGGCCTGGACGACCGCGGCAGGCGTGAGCGCATCCGGCAAGGGGGCGCTGGAGGCGAGCAAGGCGGCCTCGGTGCGGGCACGGGTCTCGGCCTCCGCGGCGGGCGTCAGGCGGTCCAACGTGGCCTGGTGCTGGGCCTGGGTGGCGACGTAGGTGTCCAGGATGTAGCGCGTCGCGTACGTGGAGACCAGGTCGAGGTCCACGGGGCTGGTGCCGGCGTGGGGGGCGATCGCCGTAAGCTCGCCCTTCGCCACCGTTACGCGCACCACCAAGTTGGCCGTGCGGGGGGCGGCAGGGAAGCCGTAGCTGCCGTCCGCGGTGGTGATCGCCGTGAGCGGCTTGCCATCGGGTCCTTTGACCGGGGCGCCGTCGGCATCGAGCAACGCCACGATCGCGCCTGCCACCGGGACCTGGGTGGTGGCCGCCAGCAAGGTGCGGCGGTTCGTGCCCACCAGACCGCCGCCGTTGTCGGAAATGATGCTGCCGCCGTTATTCGACAGGATGCCGGCCGGCGCCTTGACCTTGCCCACCAGGCTGGCGGCGGCAACCGGGACCACGGGGGCGGCAGTGGGCGCCGTGCCGGGGACGGTGGGCGCCTCGGTGGACACGGTCCACGCAGCGTTCACGGGGGCGCGGCTCACAGCGGGCGCCACGGGCGGCACTGGCGCAACCTTACAGGCCGTGGCCGCGAAGGCCAGGGCCAGGATCAGCGGCTTCGCTCGGGTCCCCATGCCCCCTTCTTACCCGAAGCGGGCAGGCAGGCCATACGGCTACCGAGGAGCCTGGCCCGCCACGTCCATGATCAAGCAGGTCTCGGAGCCGTGCGCCACCAGCTTGCCGTTGACATCGAAGACCTTGCCCTCGGCGCTCGCTATGCGGCTGCCCTTGTGCAGCACCTGGGCCTCGCAGCGCAGGATCCCACCGGCCTCGGAGACGGGCCGCAGGAAGACCGTCTTCATCTCGACGGTCGTGTAGGCCTGGCCGGCATCCAGCGCGGCGTGGACGGCGCACCCCATGGCGGAATCCAGCAAGGTCGCGATCCAGCCGCCATGAATGGCGCCCATTGGGTTGGCGAACCGTGCCGACGGGCGGCCTTCGAAGACCACCCGGCCAACGTCCACTTCGGTCAGCCAGATGTCCGTGGTCTCGACGATCGGCGGGGCGGGGAAGCTGGCGTCGAGGAGCTTGCGCATGAAGTCGACACCCGCCATCCCCGCGGCCTCCGCCGCGGGAACGACCCCGAACTTGGTGTAAGGGTTCAAGCGCTAGCCCACATCGCCCTGGAAGGCGCACACGAAGGCCCCGAACGGATCCTTCAGGACCGCAAAGGCGCCGACGCCGGGCACGTCGATGCGCTCCACGGCCACGTCGCCGCCCAGCTCCTGGCACTTGGCGACGGTCGCCGCCAGGTCGTGGATCGCGACGTAGGTCAGCCAATGCGCCGGCACGCCCGGAGGCGCCGGGAAGACGCTCGCCACCTGCATGGACGCCGCGCCGCTCTTGCGGTTGAACAGGGTCATCTCGCCCATCGGCTCCGTGCCCCACCCGACGACCGCCTGGTAGAACGGAATCAGCGCCTGCGGATCGGGCGCGTTGAGTTGCTCCCAGCAGAACTCGTGCGCGCCGGGCATGCCCTCTTGCGGGTCCCCATGCATGCTCTTGAAGACGTTCATATGCCCGCCCTGGGGATCCTGGATCACCGCGAAGCGGCCCACGTTCGGGATGTCCATGCACGGGCTGGCCACCTGGCCGCCGTTGGCCTTGGCCTTCTCCGCGGCCGCGTCCACATCGGGCACGGAGGCGTAGACGGACCAATGGGGCGGGATGTGCTCCCCGTTCGGCACGTTGGCGATGTCCATCATGCCGCCGATTTGCTTGTCGCCCACGTAAATCAGGGTGTAGGACCAGTCGGGGCCCATGGGCGCGTCTTCCGTGCGCCAGCCGAAGAGCTCCGTGTAGAAGCGCTTGGCGCCCGGGATGTCCTTGGTGAAGAGCTCGCGCCAGACGAACTTGCCGGGGAAATAGGTCAACGTGGCTTCCATCGATCCTCCGTGGTGGGTGGCTTGCTTGATGGCTTGTACCCCCCTCGGCCCTCGTTGCACGTGGATGTTCATCAAACGAGCATAGAAGCGTAAGCCTACGAACCCTCTTCGCAATCCGGCCGTAATTGCAGCCAAGCATACTGACTGCATTGGATTACATAACGCCTGACCAAGAGGAACACCGCCGATGCACATCCGGGCCGTCTACCGGCACTCCAGCGCCACCCGTACTCCCCGCACCTTCACCCGCCACGCCCCGGCGATGCGCGTGTACCGGCCCGACCTCCACCCCTCGTTGTTCTCGCTCGCCGGCGACCTCAAGCGCTGGCTGGACCTGGGCCTGGTGCTCGCCGGTGGCCTCCTGCTCTTCCCCGTGCTGATGATGGTGGCGATCGCCATCCGCCTGGACTCTCACGGCCCCGTGCTCTTCCGCCAGCGCCGCGTGGGCCTGCACGGCAGCGAGTTCACCATCTACAAGTTCCGCACGATGTACCTGGACGCGGAGCACCGCCTGGCCGGCCTGCAGCGCTTCAACGAGATGGAAGGCCCGCTCTTCAAGATGAAGGACGACCCGCGCGTCACGCGGGTGGGCCGCTTCCTCCGGCGCACCAGCCTGGACGAGTTGCCGCAGCTGTTGAACGTGCTGCGCGGCGAGATGAGCCTGGTGGGCCCGCGCCCGCCGTTGCCGGCCGAGGTCGCGCAGTTCCAGCCCTGCCACAACCACAAGTTCGACGTCCGCCCGGGCATCACCGGCCTGTGGCAGGTCAGCGGGCGCAACGCGCTCACCAGCTTCGAGCAGATGATCGAGCTCGACCTCACCTACATCCGCCAATGGTCCCTGGCCGCCGATCTGCGGATCCTGGCGCGCACCGTCGGCGTGGTCCTGACCACCCGCGGCGCGAGCTAAAACCTCCCTCCCCACCTGGCCCGCCGACAGGAAGATCCCCCATGTCCCGAATTCTCCCCTTGACGCTCGCCTTGGCCCTGGCCGGGTGCGGGCTCCCCACCCCCGGC
>JAQBPE010000344.1 GCA_028287685.1 Cyanobacteria bacterium RYN_339
CCCTTCCGGAACGCCGGGCCATGGGCCACGAACAGCGCGTTCATCAGCGGGTCGAAGGGGTCGAAGCCGTGGGAGCCCTTGTTCACCGAGTGGCCTTTCGTGCCGATCACCCAGCCGATCTCGGCCAGGCAGACGAAGGGCTGCACGCGGGGATTCTTGCCATAGTGGAAACGCGCGGGCACGTCGGCCTTGCGCCAGCAGGTCATGTGCGGATGCGGCGCGAGCAGCGCCCTGGCCACCTCGTCCTCATGGCCGGGCGTGGCGCTGAAGCCCGCGACCGGCCCGAGACCCACCGCATGAACGCTGGCTGCCGGCAACAGGTCCTCCACGAAGGTCACCCGCTCGCCTGAGGTCGCCGCCATGCCGTGGTCGGCGACGATCACCAGGTCGGCGGCGGCGAACAGGCCCTTGGCCTTCAGGCCGGCCACCAGATGGCCCACCGCGGCGTCGGTGCGGGCGAGCGCGGCGTTCACCTCGGCGGAGTCCGGGCCGGCGTTGTGGCCCCAGGTGTCGACCTCGTCGAAGTAGATCGTCACGAACCGCGGCCGCTCGGCGGCCGGCCGGGCGAGCCAGGCCAACACCTGGTCAACCCGTTGATCGGCCAGGAACTTCTTGTCGTACATCTTCCAGTCGTGCGGCTGGATCCCACGGATCGCCAGGTCCGAGCCCGGCCAGAACATCGTCGCCGTGCGCACCCCTGCGCGCTCCGCGGTCACCCACAGGGGCTCGGCTTCGTCCCACCAGAAGGGGTCGTGGGAGATATCGGCCTTGCTCATGGAGAAGCTGACGCCGGGCTTGCGGGCGTCTTCCATATTGTTGTCGACGATGCCGCTGCGGTCGGGCCGGAGCCCGGTGACCAGGGTGTAGTGGTTGGGGAAGGTCAGGCTCGGGAAGGACGGATGCATGCCCACCGCGCGAGCCCCATCGGCGGCGAGGGCGGCGATGTTCGGCGTCACCCCGCGCTGGAGATAGTCCGACCGGAACCCGTCAATCGAGATCAGGATGGTGAGCGGCGCGGACCTGGGCGCCTGGGCGCTCGCCGGGCCGGCCGCCAGGGCCACGAGCAGCGCCACGGCGCCGGCGATCTTGCGAAGGAGAGAGGTCATCCGCCGACCCTAGTGCGGTGGGCGTCCAAGTCCATTTCAGGTGAAAGAAAACCCTGAATTCAGCTTGAGTGTGGGTGGCGGCAAGGCAGGCGCTCGCCTTTGATCAGATCGAGGCTTGAATGCGCGCCCGCAACCGCCCCAAAAGGCCTTGCACCGCCTCTGACGTAGCGGGCTTCTGCAAGATATCGTCGTAGAGCGCGGCCTTTTCCCCGACCGGCGGGTCTGTCGAGTGGCAGATGATGATCGCGTGTCGTGAAGGACCGGGTAGCGATCGGATCATGACGGTAGCCTCATCGCCGCCGCAGCGCGGCATATTGCGATCCATGACGATCACGTCGAACGCCGTCGCGTTCGCCGCCTCCACGCCAGCGAACCCATCCACCGCCGTTGTTACCTGATGGCCAAGGGCTTCCAAGACGGCTTGGGTCATCTGCCGATGGGCTGGATGGTCCTCGACGACCAGGATCGCGCGAACCACGGCGACGTGCTGTGTCGGTGAAGCCTCGGCGTCGTCTTGATGCTTTAGGGAATTCCCTAGTGACATTTTGGCCCCGCCGCACGCAACTATAAGGGGTATTTCTATCAACCAGCAGGTTAAGAAGTTGCCCAAGAAGGCTTGGCCTGATCGAAGGCGACCTAGCCGTCTGGGCTTTGGCCACCGGTTGGGCCACCCCCCATACTCAATGTGAATTCAGGCCAAAGAAAAACCCCGGAGGGGCGCTCCGGGGTTTTCTTCAATTCAGCGTCGCGGCTGAGTCAGTCGCCGAAGCTCTCGGCGACCGGGCCGCTATCCTTGCCCTTTTCGGCCGGATCGCGATCCACGAATTCGATGACCGCCATGGCCGCGTTGTCGCCGTGGCGGAAGCCCGCCTTCAGCACGCGGATATAGCCGCCCTGGCGCTCCTGGTAGCGGGGGCCGAGCACGGCGAACAGCTTGCCGACCTGCTCCACGTCGCGGACCGCGCTGATCGCCTGGCGGCGCGCATGCAGGTCGCCGCGCTTGCCCAGCGTCACCAGCTTCTCGACGAAGGGGCGCAACTCCTTGGCCTTCGGCAGGGTGGTCACGATCTGCTCGTGCTTGATCAGGCTGGCCGCCATATTGGCGAACATGGCCGTCCGGTGGGCGGACGTCCGCCCCAGTTTGCGGTGCGCGGAACCGTGACGCATCTCGTTTATCTCCTGGGCCGCCTGGCCCACCTGGGACGCTCCCGAGGGAACACGTCCTGCCTAACCAAATCCCAGCCTGCTCCCGCCTGGGTCGTAGCGATGCGCCGGAGCCCTTCACCGCGGTTGCGGCTTCATCGGGCCCGGGCCGCCGAAACGGCCCCGGAGTCGGCGCGCGGAGCACGTTACGTGCTCCAATTCTCAGATCCAAAATCCGTCTGGCGGATTTTGGGGGCTTCCTACATCTGGTCTTCGAACTTCTTGGCCAGCTCTTCGATGTTCTCGGGCGGCCAGTTGGGCACGTCCATCCCGAGGTGCAGACCCATGCCGGCCAGCACTTCCTTGATTTCGTTCAAGGACTTGC
>JAQBPE010000371.1 GCA_028287685.1 Cyanobacteria bacterium RYN_339
GCGCCACGCTGATTTCGGAGGCGGGCGGCAGCCTGATCGGCAACAATGCGGGCTCGCTGACCGGCACCTTGAACGGCCCGGCGCCGGGCGTGATCTCCAACAACGGCGGCTCGCTGGTGGGCAACAACGCCGGCAGCCGGCGCCTGCTTGCCGCGGCCATGCCCTTCTTGCCCCTCGCGGGCGTGAGCGTCGACGCCTTCGACGACGGTGGCCGGCACGTGGTGGCCGGGCCCGCCCTGACGGACTCCAACGGCACCTTTGCCTTCGACGCCGTGCTGCCCTCCGGGCCGGTGATCTTCTTGAGCGCGCGCTTCGAGCGCGAGGGGCGCGCCATCGAGCTGGTCGGCTTCGCGCCCGCGCCCCGCGCGCCGGGCAAGGAGGAGCTGACGCTCGACCCGGCCGGCACGTTGGTGGTGAAGCACCTGCGCGAGCTGGTGCGCCTGAATGCCCTGGTCGCCGCCGCCGTGCCCGCGGGCACGCTGAAGCAGGCGGTGGACGCGATCACCCCCTACCTGACCGACGCCACCGTGGCCGTCGCGGTGGCCGGCGACGACGCCCAAGCCGCGCGCGCCTTCGACGCCCTGGTGGCCTCCGCCAAGCCGCTGTCCGCCGAGCTCGCGCGCGTGGTCACGGGCACGGGCTCCGCCGACCTGGCCATGGCGACGCCGAGCGCGCCGCTCCCCCCGCCTTCGCCCAACCTGGCCTTCGCCTCGTTGCCGCCGGGCGCCAGCCCACCCCCGGCCACGCCGACCCCGCCCACCCCGCAAGGCGCCACCCCCACGCCCGTGCCGACGCCCACCCCCTTCGGCGCGACCCCCACGCCGATCCCGTCCGCGGCCACCCCCACGCCCGCGCCGACGGCGACCCCAGCCGGTGCCACCCCGACCCCGGCCCCCACCGCCACGCCGACGCCGACGCCCACCCCGCCGCCGTCCACCACGCTGGCCGGCACCGGCACGGCCGGCTTCCAGAACGGCCCCGGCGCGTTGGCCCAGTTCAACTCGCCGATCGGGCTGGCGTTCGACGCGGGCGGCAACCTCCTGGTGGGTGACGCCAACAACCACGCCATCCGCAAGGTGACGGCCGGCGGCACCACCAGCACCTTCGCGGGCAGCGGCGCCGCGGGCACGGCGGAAGGCACCGGCACCGCGGCGCAGTTCGACACGCCCTGGGGGCTCTTCTTCGATGCCAGCACCTCCTTGCTCTACGTCGGCGACACGGGCGGGCACCGCATCCGCCAGATCACCAGCGGCGGCGTGGTCAGCACCTTCGTGGGCAACGCCGCGGGCGGCTTCGCCAACGGCACGGGCGCGGCCGCGGGCTTCGCCAAGCCGCGCTTCATCGTGCGCATGTCCACCGACTTCTACATCGCCGACGAGACCGACGCGCGCCTGCGCAAGGTGACACCCGCCGGCGTGGCCACGGTGCTCGCCGGCGCCGGCGTCACCGGCTTCACGGACGGCACCGGCGCGGCCGCGAAGTTCGACGCCCCCCTGGGCCTGGTCGCCGCCGCCACGCAGGAGCTGTACCTGGCCGACCGCGATAACCACTGCATCCGCAAGATCGACCGCGTGGGCGTGGTCACCACCCTCGTGGGCGGCCCCAGCGCCGGCCTGGTGGATGGCAACGGCGCGGTCGTGCGGTTCAACCAGCCCCATGGCCTGGCCTTCGACGCCAACGGCAACCTGTACGTGGCCGACCGCGGCAACCACTGCATCCGCAAGGTCACCCCGTTCGGCGCGGTCACCCGCGTGCTGGGCAGCGGCATCGCCGGCTACGCGGACGGGCCGGCCCTCTCGGTGCAGTTCAAGAGCCCGGCCGGCGTGATCTTGGACGCGGCCGGCAACCTCTACGTCGCAGACTCCGGCAACAACCGCATCCGCAAGTTCCCCGCCGGCACCTTCTGACAAGGGCGCAACAGGCGCGCTAGAACGACGCGTTGAAGCCCACGTAGGCCGCGGTGTTGCGGCTGCGCCCGTCGTACGAGGCCGTGGCCACCCAGCGGGCCGTCTTGCTCACCTCGTAGCTGGCGCTCAGCCCGTACTCCGGATCGCGGCCGCGGCGCTCCTTGGCGGTCACGGAGCCGGTCCAGGGGCCGTCCTTATAGCTCGCGCCCAATTCTACGCCGCCCAGGCCGGGCTTGCCGCTGCCGCCCTGGAACTCGCCCAGCAGCTTGGCCTTCACCTGGTAGGTCTCGCCGCTCAGCAGCTTCATGCGCCCCAGGTCGAAATCGACGTCCTTGCCGCTCTTCTTGGCGTAGGACGCCGCCGCGACGCCCGCGCCCACCAGCACCGCGCCGGCCAGCGAGCCCCAGACGGCCGGGTCTTCCTCGATGCGGCCACGCAGCGCGTCGCGCAGCAGCTCGGGCACCGCGCGGCCGTCCTGGAAGACCTTGCCCAGGTGCGGACGGCCGTTGCCGTCGATCGAGACCATCAGGTCGTAGCGGCCCAGGTTCAGGCGCAGGCGCATGTCCTTCAATTGCAAGTCGGGCTGCCCCGTGCGCGGGTCGATGCTCGTCGGCCAGGGCGGCATGGTCACGGGCGGCACCACCTGGCCGGGGTCGGCGCCGAAGACCAGGGTCGAGTCCCGGCCGGACAGCCGATCGGTGTACGTCAGGGCTTGGATCGAGACGGGGCCGGGGCCATCTTTTTGGTCGAAGGCCTGCTCCAGCAAGGCCTTGGCCTGGCGTTCGGCCGCCAGACGGCCATGGTTCGACAACGCCAGCGAATCGGCGCCGAAGTTCGCCGGCAAGCGCAGATCCAACGGCTTGGGCGGCAGCGCCGGCAGCCTCGTGTTGAAGACCGCGTTGTTCAGGGGGCTGGAGGTGGCATCGATCGGGCTCATACCGATCTTATCGCCAGGGCTCGCCCGCGGCAGGCCCAAGAGAACGCTAAGCCCGTGTAAACGAGTGTTTAAGTCGTTGCGCTAGATGTGCTGGGTGAAGCGGCTGGGCGGCACCAGCTTCATCGCTTCGGCGACCTGCTCCTTGGTGCAGAAGCTGTGCTCGATCAGGCTGAAGCCCAGCTTCTTGCTGCTCTTGCGCATCATGACGAAGGCCGTGCGCAGCTGCTGCATCGTGACCACGCGGGTCTTCATGAGCAGGAAGGCCATCGAGACCTCCTTGTGGCCGGAGTCCAGCGTGTCCATCAGATCCTGCGTATCCACGGTGCCGTCGGCCTTGAGCGCCTCGAGCAGGTTGGGCGCGGTGCCGGCCTTGATCTCCTCGCGCGCCTTGGACAGCACGTCGGGGGTCAAGAGGTCGTTGCGCAGCAGCATCTCGCCCAGCTCGTGCCAGGCCACCAGCTCTTCCATGAAGGACGCCGGCGTGCCGTTGTCCTTGATGATGCGCGTCAGCGTGGTGACGACCTGGTGCTTCTTGAAGGGCTTGATCACGAAGTCCCGCGCGCCGACCAGCAGCGTGCGCTTGATGATCTCGTCCTGGCCGGCGGTGGTGACCATGACGACCTTGGCGTTGGGGTCGCCCTTGAGGATCTTCTCCAGCGCGTCGCGGCCGTCCAGCTTGGGCATGTTGACGTCCATCGTCACGAGGTCGGGCCGCAGCTCGGCGTACATGTCGACGCCCATCGCCCCATCCGTGGCCTCGCCGACGACTTCGAAGCCTTCGCTCGTCAGGATGTCCTTCAACAGAGACCGCATGAAGCCTGCGTCATCGACGATCAGGACTTTCTTTGCCATGACTTACCGTTCTTCCATATCCCTTGGCCCCTGGCCATGCGTCAGTATACCCAAGCTCGTGTCATTTCCGCGCGCTTGCCTTGGCCAGCTTGACCAGGCAAGTTCGTCACGGCGGCGCAGGATCCCGCGCGGCCGACAGGCTAGGATCGGGGCCCAAGGAGCCCACCATGCCGCCACTCGTCGACCACGACATCGTCTGCGTTTCCGTGATGGACTGGGAGCACCCGTTCCAGTCGAGCCGCCACCACCTGATGCGCGCCCTCGCGCGCCACAACCGCGTGCTGTTCGTGGACAACCAGTTCAACCCCGTGAACGTGCTCAGGGGCTTGCGCCAGGCACCCATGCGGCGCAAGCTGGCCACCTGGGCGGGGCTCGCCCAGAACCCGCGCGAGGTCGAACCCAACGTGTGGGTCTACAACCCGCCGCCCGTGCTGCCCATGGGCAAGCTGACCGACCCCGCCGTTTTCAACCGGATCTACGCGCTCAACCAGCGCGGGCTGGTCAAGGGCGTGCAGGGCGCGTGCAAGGCGCTGGGCTTCGAGCGCCCGGTCTTGTGGATCTCCTTCAACGTGCTCTCCAGCGAGGGGCTGATCGGCCACCTCGACGAGCAACTGGTGATCTACCACTGCACCGACGAGATCACGGCCATGAGCGGCACCAGCTGCTTCGCGGGCGAGATCGAGCGCCGGCTGCTCGCGAAGAGCGACCTGGTCTTCACCTCCAGCCGCCAGTTGCTGGCCGACAAGGGGCCCTTCAACCCCAACAGCCACTTCGTGCCCAACGGCGCGGACACGGAGCTGTTCGAACGCGCGCTCGACCCGCTGTTGGCCCCGCACCCCGTGCTGGAAGGGCTCGCCGGCCCCGTGATCGGCTTCGCAGGGCACATGGAAGACCGCTTCGACTTCGACCTGATCGCGGCCGTCGCGGCGGCCCACCCGGCGTGGTCGATCGCCCTGGCCGGCCCGATCGCCCCGGCCCAGCAAGCCCAGGCCGACCGGCTCGCCAGCCAACCCAACGTGCGCTTCTGCGGCCTGCTGCCGCGCGAGGAGCTGCCGGCCTTCCTGAAGGGCGTGGACGTGGCGCTGATCCCGTTCGTGCACTCGCGCCAGACCCGCGCGATCTACCCGCTCAAGCTCAACGAGTACCTGGCCGCCGGCAAGCCCGTGGCGCTGACGCCCTTCGCGGACCTGCGCGAGTTCGACGGCCTGGTGGCGGTGGGCGATGGCCCCGAGGCCTTCGCGGCGGCGATCGCGGACGCGCTGCAAGACACGCCGGAGCGCCGGGCCGCCCGCGTGGCGCTGGCCCGTGCCAACAACTGGGACGGTCGCATGGCGCACATGGCGGGGCTGATTGGGCACACGCTGGAAGGCCGACAGGCAGCCTGAAGGCTGCTTGTTTGCTTGAACGAGCCCGTGGGTATGCGGCAAGCGTCGCCCCCCACGGAGGTTCCGCCATCTCACGCCTTGCACCCTTCGCCCTCGCCAGCCTGACATGCCTGGGCCTCGCCCTTGCCGGCGGCCCCGCCGCCCAGGCGGCCCCCGAGCCCCCCACAGCCCCGAACCCCTGGCTGGCCGGCGGGCTCAGCCTGCTGACCATGCCGGTGATCGCCATCGGCGCCGCCGGCCTGGCGGGAACGCTGCCCGGCGGCGGTGGGACGCCCTTGCTCGCGGTCCTGGGCCTCGCGCCGTTGCTCACGGGCACCGGCCAGTGGTACGCCGGCGACCGGCAGCGCGCGCTGTGGGTGGGGCTGGGCGGCGAAGTCGTCATGCTCGGCACGGTCGGCGGCGTGGGCTTACTCGCCAAGCCCGGGGACTCCGGCGTCGGCATCGTCATGGGGCTGGCCGGCATCGGCGCGGGCACGTTGTATTCGGTCTGGGCCGGCTACGACGCGCTCCAGACCGCCCAACGCCTGGCCGCCACCTCGGCGCCGTAGCCCTGGCAAGCCGGCGGGCGTTGGCCGCGCCCGCGGGTATAAGGGGCGCACCATGACGCCTACCCACCTGCCCGCCTCCTACACCGACCTCGCCCCGATCGCGCGCGGCGCCTTCGGCGAGGTCTGGCGCGCGCGCCACGAGGCCTTCGGGCCGGTGGCGGTCAAGCTGCTGGCGCCCGACCAGGGCGGCGACCCGGAGGCCGCCTGGCGCTTCGGCCAGGAGTTCCGCCGGCTGCAGGGCCTGGCCGTGCCCCACGTGCCGCGCGCCCACGAGGCCGGCCTGAGCGCGGATGGGACGCCCTACTTCGCCATGGCGCTGGCGCCGGGGCGATCGCCCGAGGGGCCCCTGCCCGCGGCCCAGGTCCGGGCCCTGCTGGTGGCCCTGGCGGAGGCCCTGGCGGGGCTGCACGCCGCCGGACTGACGCACGGCGACCTCAAGCGCGAGAACGTGGTGGTGGCGGACGACGGCGCGGTCGCGCTGGTGGACCTGGCGCTCGCCATGCCCATCGGCGCGGCGCGCGAGGGCTTCGCGGGGACGCCCGCCTACCTGGCGCCCGAGGCCTGGCGCGGCGCGGCGCACGCGCCGGCAGCAGACTGGTACGCGCTGGGGGTATTGGGTTACTGGCTCGCGACCGGGCACCCGCCCTTCGAAGGCGCGGGCGCAACGCTGGCCCGCGCCCACGCCCAGGACCTGCCAACCCTCCCCGCCGACCTGCCCGAGCTCGCGGCCTTGCTCGCCAAGGATCCCGCCCGCCGCGCCGCCGGTGTGGCCGCGCTGGGCGTCACGCCGCGCCCGTTCGCCGGCCTGCAGCCCGTGGATCTGCCGCCGCGCCCGCTCGACGATGCGCCCTGGCACGCGGCCCTGGCCGGCGGCGGCAGCGTCTGGCTGGTGGGCCTGGAGGGCGGCGGCAAGACCCGCACGCTGGATGCCTGGCGCCTGGACGCGGCCGCGGCCGGCCGGGCCTGGCTCGCC
>JAQBPE010000391.1 GCA_028287685.1 Cyanobacteria bacterium RYN_339
CCGTCCAGCAGGGCGGCCACGTCGCCGCCGGCCAGCACGGTGCGCGAGCCGTCCGCCTTGAAGCGGTAGATCCGGCCGTCGCCGCTGGCGTAGAAGGTGCCGTTCGCGTCGCGCACCAGGCCGTCCCAAATCTCGACATTTCCCCCCGTTTCCAGGTCCGCTTCCGGGAAGGGGATTTTGGTGGCACCGGGGCCGAAAGGCGTGAGGCCGTCGAAGTCGAGCACCCAGGGCACGCCGGCCTTGTCGACGCAGAGCGAGTCCGCCACGGACACGGCGTCCTTGCTGCCGTCGACGTGGGCGACGGTGTTGCCCACCAACGTGCGCAGGCTTTGGCCGTCCGTGAAGATCAGCTTGCCGTCTTTGCCGAAGGCGCAGGCGAGGGGACCCTCGAACACGACCTGGTCGCCCGTGCCGTCCTTGGCCGTGAAGAAGTCCTCGGTGGACTTGACGCTGGGGTCCTTGCCCTTGCCGGCCGCGATCGTGACGTGGCGATCCTTGTCGATGGCCACCAGGCAGGTGCTCTCCAGCGCCACCAAGTTGCCCTGCGGGTCCGCGGCCAGCCCCAGGATGCCGCTGAAGCGCGCTTCCTCGCCCGCGCCTTCGCGATCTTCCGGCTTGCCGCCCGCGGTGGAACCGGCGAACACGCTGGTGATGTCCGCTGCCAGGTCGTAGGCCAGGATGGCGTTCTGGCAGGCCAGGTAGAGCGTTCTGCCGTCCGGCGCGAAGGCCAGGTCCTTGAGGCCGAAGAGCTTGGCGTCGACGCGGCCGCCCACGCCGACCGCGCCGGCCTTGCCCACCACCAGCTTGAAGGAGGCCGTTAGGGCGCCGGCGTTGGCCTGCACGGTGACGGTGCCAGGCGTGGCGCCGGCCGTGATCGTGCCCTTGGCATCCACCGTGGCGGCCGTGCCCGCGGCGATCTTCCAGGTCAGCGCGAGGTTAGTCACGCTCTTCTTGTCCGGGTCGGTCCCTGTGGCGGCGATCGTCGTGCTGGTGCCGGGCTCGAGCACGGAGGGCACCATGATCGAGAAGCCCGTGATCACGTCGAAGTGAAGGGGATTGCTGGCGTGGCCGTCCACCTCCACCACCACGTCGCCGGAACGCGCGGAGTCTGCCAGGGTCACGGTGATCTGGCCCTTGGCATCGCGCTTCGCGCCTTCGAGCACCGCGCCGCCCATGCGCACCTGGAAGGGCAGGCCTTGCTCCGCGCCGAAGTAGTCGCCGTCCATCGTGAGCACCATGCCGGGCGCGCCGCTGGTGGCGGACAGCGTCTTGAGCTTGAGCGGCAGCAGCTTGAGCGGCAGCTGGGGCACCTCGCCCACGCCCTTGGCCTCGACCTTGACGGCGTCCACGTGGCCGCCGCCCAGGCCGCGCTTGGTGGCGAAGAGCGAGAAGCTGCCGACGGGCACGTTGGAGATGGTGAACGAGCCGTCCGCGGCGGTCTTGGCCAGGTACGAGCTGCCCGGGATGAAGACGTCGACGCCCGTGAAGTCCGTGACCTTGGGGTCGTCCGGGTAGGCCACCTTGCCGTGGATCGAGCCCGTGGGCGCCAGCGTGAGGTCCAGGCTGGCGGTCTTGCTGGTGACGGTCTGGGCGAAGGCCTTCGAGCTGTCGGATTGCACGGCCTCGACGTTGAACGTCTGGCCTTCCGGGATTTCCAGCTTGAACTCGCCGTTTGCGTCGGTCGTGGTCGGGTCCGCGGCCAGCAGGCGCCGGGCCTTGGTGCTGGCGCCGTCGGTGGAGATGATGCTGCCGCCGCCGCTCGCGAGGATGTTGCCGGCGTTGTTGGCGATCATGCCGGAGCCGTTGTCCGTCACCAGCCCGGAGCCGTTGTCCGTGACCAGCGAGCCCGCGTTGTTGGCGACGATGTAGGCCTTGATCGAGACGCCGACCACGCCCTTGCCGTCCGCGCCCAGCACCTTGCCGAAGTAGGCATGCTTGATGGCGTCGACCGGGTTGTCCGTGGACCGCACGGTGGTGGTGGTGGTCGTCGTCGTCGTCGGGTCCGTCCCCGGGGGGGTGACGGGGTCCGCGCTCTTGTGCGTCGTCGGCTTCACGGTATTGGGCGTGGCCGGGCAGCCTACCAGCGTCGAAACGCAGGCGGCGAGCACCAAGGCGGGGATTTTGGAGCGGTGCAACATGGCTTCCCCCGAGGTTTTCCAAGGTCATCCTACCCGCAGGCTAGCAAGCCGAAACGACGCCGACCGGGCGTTGTGGGGCGCGGATCGCCGTGTTATTCTTGCTTGTCCGCTGGTTTCCCTCCGCACGAGGACGTTCTCGCTTGTTTCCCTCCGCAAGTCCGATCCTGGCCGTCCTGATCGCGGCGGCCCCCGTCGCCGTCGCCCCGGAAGGCCGCGCGCTGGGCCTCGCGGATTGCTTGCGGCTGGTGGTGGCCCAGAACCCCGACGTGGCCGCGGACCGGCTAGACGTGGCGATGGGCCGGCTCGACTTCGAGTCGGCACGCCACAAGTACGGCCTGTTCCTGACGGCCGGCCCGGACCTCACGCGCTCGATCCGCCCCACCGGCTCCAGCTTCCTTTCCGGCGGCGTCAGCCAACTGCAAGAGCTGGACCAGACCTACAAGCTGGCGCTGCGGCAAGACCTCACCACCGGCGGCAACCTGAGCCTGAGCTTCCAGAACGGCGTGGTCGACACCAACTCGAAGAGCGTGGACATCAACCCGGCCTTCACGCCCACCGCCAGCCTGAACTTCAGCCAGCCCCTGCTGCGCGACTTCCTGTCCGGCTCGCAGGCGATCGAGATCGCCCGCGTGGGCGCCCAACAGGCCGACCTGCGCGGCCGCGACAAGCTGATCAAGTCGGTGGCGGACGCGGAGACGGCCTACTGGCAGCTGGTGGCGGCGCGCAAGGAGATCGAGGTGCGCGAGCGATCGCTCGTGCTGGTCAAGGACCTCGTGCGGATCGACAAGGAGAAGGCCAAGGCGGGCCTGCTGGCGCGGCTGGACGTCTTGCAGGCCGAGGCCAGCCTGGCCGTGCGCGAGAGCACGCTGCTGGCTTCGCGCCGCACGCTCGCCAAGGCGGAGGACAAGCTGCGCGCCATGATCGACCCGGCGCTCGCCAGCCCCGCCTGGGACGACGGCATCACGCCCTCCGACGCGCCCACCTTCCGGCCGCGCCCCGTCTCGTTCGCCGCCTCCTGGCAGACCGCCCAGGAGCGCCGGGGCGACCTCGCCACCAGCGTGCTCGAGCGCACGCGCACCCAGACCATGCTGGACCAGGCCGGCAACCACCTCTGGCCGCGGCTGGACTTGCAAGGCGGCGCGGGCGTGACCAACCTCGGCAACTCGTTGACGGGGGCGGTGAGCGACCTGCCCACGCTGAAGAACTACGACCTGCGCGCCGGCGTGGCGCTGAACTGGCCGCTGGGCCACTCGTCCGAGCAGGACGAGTACCACAAGAGCCAGCTGCGCGCGGAGCAGTCCGGCCTGAACGAGCGCTCCACCCGCCAGCGCGCCTACGTGGAGGTGCGCGACGCCGTGCGCGACGTCGAGATCGACACCATGCGCGTGGCCGCAACCAAGCTCGCGCGCGAGCTGGCCGACGCCAAGCTGGACGCGGAGCAGGCCAAGCTCAAGGCCGGCCTCTCCACCAACTTCGAGGTGCTGAAGTTCCAGGAGGACTTCGAGCAGGCCAGCCTGGAAGAGGTGCAGGCCACGATCGAGTTCCTGCAGGCGGAGACGCGCTTGGAGCAAGTGCAGGGCACGCTGCTGGAGAACCGCGGCCTGGTGGTGGTGGACGCGGCGCCGGCCGCCATGACCTACCCGGAGCCCGCCAAGTGAGATCGTTCCGGCCGCTTTTGGTGGCCGCGCTCCTCGTTGGCTGTGCCCCCGCGCAGCGCCTGCCCACGCCCATCGCCGTCCGCCAGGGCCCGTTCGCCGTGGACCTGCGCACCAACGGGACGGTGGAGCCGTTGGACTCGCACCCGGTGGCGCTGCCGCCCGGCGTGTGGGGCGGCAACGTGGACGCGTTGGTACCGGAAGGCCGCCAGGTCAAGCAGGGCGACTTCATCGCGCGCGTCAGCAACCGCCGCATCGTCGAGCAGTTGCTCGACAAGCAGGACGAGCTGGCCCGCGACGAGCGCGGGCTGGAGCGCGCCAAGGCCGACGCGCCGGTCAAGCAGTGGGAGGTCAAGCAGGAGATCAACGAGCGCAAGCAGGGCTGGCGCGAGAAGGACCTCCTGAGCAAGACCGCGCTGCGCGGCGGCGCCCCCGACCAGGTGGCGGCGGCCAAGAAGGACGTGAAGCTGGTGGACCTGGCCATCGCCAACGACCCGCTGGCCGCGGAGCAGCGGCTCTTCGAGAAGGGCGTGGTGGCCCGCCAGGAGCTGGAGCGCGTGAAGCGCGACCACGACATTGCGGAGCTGGACAAGCGCCGCGCCTTGCTGGCGCTGGCCCGCCTGGCGCCCGGCGCGCTGCACGAGGAGGTCGAGAAGGCCCGGCTCGACGCCAGCATGGCCAAGGCCGCCTTCGAGAGCGCCTCGCTGGAGGGGCCGGCCAAGCGCGACCTGATCAAGGTCGAGCAGGAGAAGAGCCGCGTGCGCATCCGGGGGCTCGCCAAGGAGGTCAAGCGGCTGAAGAAGAAGGTCGACTCCGCCACGCTCTACGCCCCGGCGGACGGCATGTTGCTTTACCCCATGATCTGGAACTGGAAGAAGGTCCACGTGGGCATGCAGGTCTGGAACGGCCTGACCTTCCTCTCCGTGGCGCGCCTGGACGCGGTCAAGCTCAAGGGCGCCGTCTCCGAGGCGGAGATCGGTCGCGTGGCCGTGGGCGCGAAGGCCGAAATCACCACGGCCGCCTACCCCGGGCGGATCTTCCTGGGCAAGGTCACCCAGGTCAGCAAGCTCGCGAAGGAAGAGGACAGCCGCCGCGGCGAGCGCACCAGCGGCGTGAAGCGCTTCGACATCGAGGTGCGGCCGGACGTCAACACGCCGGAATTGAAGCCGAACATGCGCGTGAGCCTGCGGGTGGTGGGCCAGGAGCTGCCGTCGGCCAGCGCCGTGCCCGCGGAGGCGCTGTTCGGCGAGGGGACGGGACGCTGGATCTGGCTGGCGAGCCCCAAGGGGCCGCAGAAGCAAGCCGTCACGCCCAAGCTCTGGGGCTCGGACTGGGTGGCGCTGGAGCAGACGCTGCCGCCGGGCGCCCAGGTCTACCTGGTGGACCCCACCCAGCCGCTGGCGCCGGAGGTGAAGCCGTGAAGCGCGCGTGGGTCCTGCTCCTGCTCGCCGGCTGCCACGCCCCCGACCCCGGCCCTACCTTGAAGCTCCAGCCCGCGCCCTTCCGCGCCTCCCTCGTCGAGCGCGGCGAGATCGGCTCGGAGCAAGAGGTGAAGCTCTCCACGCCCTTCCAGTCCAAGGTCGACACGATCCTGCCCGAGGGCAGCGTGGTCAAGCCCGGCGAGCAGGTGGTCAAGCTGGGCGACGAGGAGACGCGCGACCGCTGGGAGCGCCAGCGCCTCAAGCAACGCATGACCGTGCTGCAAGTGCCGCTCACGCGCGAGCGGGGCCGGCTGGAGGTGTGGCGCCTCGGGCTGGAGCGCGAGAACGCCGCCCTGGATCTCCAAGTGGCCAAGCTCAAGTACCAGTTGCTCGACACCGGCCGCGCCGGCACCGCCATCGTGGAGGCCGCCCAGACGCTCGGCACGCTCGCGGCGGAACGCGAGACGCTGACGACCACGCTGCCGGAGGCCACGGCGCTGCACGCCAAGGGCTACCTCTCCGACAACGAGCTCGCGACCATGCGCAAGCGCCTGGCGGAGGTGGATGCGCTGGCCGTCGCCACCAAGGCCCACCTCGTGGCGCTGGAAGCCGGGCCGCGTGGCGAGGAGCTCTCGCTGGAGCGGCTCAAGGTGGAGCGCGCGGCCTCCAGCCTGGCGGGCGCGGAGGGCCGGCTGCGCGCCGGCCGCGTGGGCGCGGAGCTGGACAACAAGCGCGACGTCCAGGCCGAGCAGCGCGCCACGGACGCGGAGGTCTACTGGCACAAGCTGCGCGACGCCGCCACGATCAAGGCCCCGGTGGCGGGCGTGGTGATCTACGACGACATCTGGACCGGCAGCACGATGGCCAAGGTCAAGCCCGGCGACGCCGTCGACGAGGGCACCGCGCTGGTCACGATCGCCGACCCCACGCGCCAGATCGTGCGCGCCCAGGTCAACGACGCCGCCGCCGCGCGCCTGCACGAAGGCCTGGCCGTGCGCTGCCTGTTCGACGCCTACACCGGGCTGGTGGTGGCCGGCACGGTCAAGGCGATCGCCCCCGTCGCCAACAACCGCCTCGACGGCGACCTGAACAAGCTGCAAGCCGTGGAGGTGCGCGTGGCGCTGGCCCACCCGGACGCGCGGCTGCGGCCGGGCATGAGCGCCAACCTCGAGTTCGTGCTGGAAGCCGAGCCGAACTGCTTGCTGGTGCCCACCCAGGCGATCGGCCATGACGCCAAGAGCGCCTGGGTCTACGTGCTGGAGCGGGGCTACGGCGCGCGCCGGGTCGTCACGCTGGGGCGCTCCAACGAGCGCGAGACGGTGGTGTTGACGGGCGTCAAGGCCGGCGAAGAGGTGCTGCTGCACCTGCCCGGGGCCACGTCATGATGATCGCCCTGCCGCCGCTGCCCGGCCGGCCCATGCTGGCGATCGCCTTCGTGGCCCTCTGCGTCACGGCCACCTTGCAGACCTGGACCCATCCCCCCGTCGACGCGACCTCCACGGAAGCGGTCGTGCGTGGCCAGTTCGTGGTGGCGCTCAAGGGCTCCGGCGACCTGATCCCGGCCCAGCGCCACATGGTGGCCGCGCCCTTCTCCAGCAAGCTCGACAAGCTGGTGGACGAGGGCAAGGAGGTCAAGGCCGGCGACGTGGTGGCCCAGCTCAACACCCAGGACCTGGAGGAGCAGAAGCAGGAAGAAGAGCTGCACCTCGCCTCCCTCGGCAAGGACGCCCAGCTGCACGCGCTGACGGCGGAGCGCGACCGCAAGAAGCTCTTGACCGATCGCCGCGGCGCCGTGGACCTGCTGGCGCTGCGCCGCTTGGAGCTGAAGCAGCTGGAGGCCGGCACGCGCAAGGCCGACGTCGCGGAGCTGGAGCTGAAGGCGGCCGCCACGGCCCGGGCGTTCACCACCGCGGAGGAAGAGTTCAAGCTGCAAGACGTCCTGCTCGCCAAGGGCGTGATCCGGCCGATCGACCTGGACAAGACCAAGGTGTTGCTCGCCGAGGCCCGGCGCGCCCGCGAGGTGGCGGCCAGCGCGCTGGCGATCGCCAAGAACGGTTACCCGGATGCCCAAGTAACAGCCGCCCGGCTGGCGGTCCAGCAGGCGCGTAACGGCCTCGCGCTGGTGGAGGGCAAGCTGGGCAGCATCGCGCGCACCAGCCTCATGGACGCCGCGACGCTGGCCGCCGATCGCGACTTCAGCCGCTCGCGCGTGCAACTGCTGCAGCACCGCATCGCCACGGCGGCGCTCAAGGCGCCCACCAACGGCGTGGTGGTCATGAACGCGGTCTGGGGCAACGGCGGCCGCAAGAAGCTGCAAGTGGGCGACGAGGCGCGCGAGAACGCCGCCTTCATGGAGGTGGCCGACGTCAGCCGGATCTTCATCAAGACCGTGATCAAGGAGGTCGACATCGGCCGCGTGAAGGCGGGCATGCCCGCCAAGATCCACGTGGAGAGCCTGAACAAGACCTTCGACGGCAAGCTCGAGAAGCTGGGCGTGCTGGCCTACGAGAAGCCCGACGTGATCAACCGCGAGGGCGCGCCCAAGGTCTTCGAGGGCCTGATCACCACCAACGAGCGCTCCCCCGCCTTCCGGCCCGGCATGAGCGTGACGGTGGAGCTGCTGGTCGAGACGCTGGCGGACGTGATCACCGTGCCCAACAAGGCGCTGGCGACGCGCAACGGCGAGACCACCGTAGGCGTCTACCGGCCGGGCCGCGCGCCCGAGCAGCGGGTGGTGACGGCGGGCGCCCACACGGAAGAGCGCACCGTCATCACGCAGGGGCTGGCCGCCGGCGAGCGCATCATGCTGGAGGCCCCGTGACGGAGGAGACGCAGAGCCCCTGGGGGCTTTACATGGAGGTGGCGCGCCTGGCGCTGGAGGCGCTGTGGGCCCACAAGCTGCGCTCGTTCCTCACCATGTTGGGCGTGATCTTCGGCGTGGCGGCCGTGATCGCCATGCTCGCGATCGGCAAGGGCGCGGAGCAGGAGGCCGTGGAGCAGATCCGCGCCTTCGGCTTGCACAACGTGATCCTGCGGGCCCACAAGCTGGACCAGGAGACGCTGGAGAAGGCCAAGCGCGAGCACTCCGTGGGGCTGTCCGCCGACGACGGCCTGTACCTCGCCAGCATCCTGCCGTACGTGGAGGCCCAGGCGCCCCAGAACCTCCTGGACAAGGAGGTCGAACACGGCGGCATCAAGCCGCGCGCCACGATCGTGGGCACCACGCCGAGCTACCTCGAGGTGGCAAGCGCGCAGGTGGACCGCGGGCGCTTCCTGACCGCCGATGACGACGCCCTGGAGCGGCGCGTGTGCGTGATCGGCGCGGGCGTGGCCAAGGCCCTGTTCTTCAAGGAGCCCGCGCTCGGCGCCAACGTCGCCGTCGGTGGCCAGCGCTTCACGGTCGTGGGCGTGATGGCGGACAAGGCCAAGACCAAGGAGAAGGTCAAGATCAAGAGCCGCAACGTGAACGACGACGTCTACATCCCGCTCGCGACCGCCGGCAAGTTCACGCTGGTGGAGAAGGAGGTCTCGGAGGCCAACGCGCCGGACTACAACGTGGTCGACGAGGTGATCTTGCGCCTCGCCGACGCCGACCACATGGACGAGGCCCGCGCCGTGATCACGAAGGTCCTGGCGCGCCGGCACCACGGCATGGAAGACACGGAGCTGATCGTGCCGGACGAGCTGCTGGCCCAGAGCCAACAGACCCAGCGGATGTTCAACCTGGTCATGGCCTCGATCGCCGGGCTCTCGCTGCTGGTGGGCGGCATCGGCATCATGAACATCATGCTCGCCACCGTCACGGAGCGCACGCGCGAGATCGGCCTGCGCATCGCCCTGGGGGCCCGCCAGAAGGACATCTTGCGCCAGTTCCTGATCGAGAGCGTGCTGATCGCGGCCATCGGCGGCGTGCTGGGCATCATCCTGGGCGTGGTGCTGGGGCGCCTGATCACGCTGGCGGCGGGCTGGACCACCGTCATCACACCCGCGTCGATCATCGTCTCGTTCGGCGTGTCGGCGGCCGTGGGCATCTTCTTCGGCTTCTGGCCGGCCCGCCAGGCCGCGCGGTTGGACCCGATCATCGCCTTGCGGCACGAATAATCCGGTCGCCTGCAGGCAATCTTCAGCCGAGCATCCACCCACGATCGGCCGCAGTATGTCACATTAGACGGGTGATCGACTTCGAGTTCTTCGAGCATAACGGGACCATGGCCACCGCGGAAGTGACGCAAGAGGGCAACCACTTCGTCGCCGTGTGGGTCAACGAGCCGGACGTGAAGGTAGAGGGTCGCGACCGCGCGGACGCGATCGCCCGCCTCAAGCAGCGCATGCCCGGCGGTTCCGGCGCCACGGCGCCTGGCCGTGCCATCGAGGCAGCGCCCCCCAAGCCCGTGCGCACGCTGCGCCGCCTGGCCCAACCCGGCCGCGTGCTGGTGGTCGACGACAACCCCGCCGCGCTGCAGATCGCGATGTTGGTCTGTCAGCTCTGCGGCCACGCGCCCGTGGGCGCGCGCGACGGGGGCGAGGCCTGGGGCCACATGCAGGCAGGCCCGGTAGACCTGGTGCTCACCGACCTCCACATGCCCGGGGTGGGCGGCCTGGCGCTGGTGCGGGCCCTGCGCAAGATGCACCCCGAGGTGCCGATCCTGGCCGTGACGGCCGCCGGCCCCAACGGCGTGCGCGCCCTTGAAAACCTGGGCGTGGACGGCGTCGTGCGCAAACCCTTCGCCGTGCAGCAGCTCGCCGAGGCGATCCGTGGGTTGATCATCCCGGCGTAATCTGGGCGAGGTACAATTGGGGCGGTCGATCTCAGGAGGACCCGCCGTGGTGGCCTCGCCAAAGCCGCCCGATCCCCTCCAAGGCACGGGCATCACCGAGCTCCAGCTGTTCCGCCTGTTCTGCATGGCGGGCGCCATCGTGTATCCCGTCTGGGGCCTGATCTGCGGCCTGATCGAGCCGGGCTCGCTCAACGACTGGCCGGGCCGCCTGGCCGTGGCCGGCCTGTTCGCCGTGCTGGCCGTGGTGGGCTGGGTCCGGCCGCCCGCCGCCCGGCGCGCGGAGGCGCTGTTGGCGGTTGCTTGCACGGTCCTGACGGTGCACTACTTCTACCTGGTGTGGCTCAACCACAGCTCCGCCTTCTTCCTGGCCGGGCTGTTCATCACGCTGGGCACGCTGGATGCCTCCTTCACCCGCCTGGAGCTGCTGGCCGGCTACTCCGCCGCGGTGCTGGGCGGCGCCGTGGTGGTGGCGCTGGCAGCGCAGCAGCCGACGGACATGGCGGCCTTGTTGGTGGCCGGCGTGATCACGGAGCAGCTGCTGTTCGGCCTCGCGCTGTGGATCCGCGCGCGCCTCACCCGGCGGCTGGCGGAGGCCAACGCGGCGCTGCGCGAGCTGCACGGCCGCCAACAGAACTTGATCAACGGCGTATACCACGACCTGCGCACGCCGCTCGCCTCGATCGTGGGCTTCAAAGAGCTGATGGAGGAGGGCATCGGAGGGCCCGTGACCACGGAGCAGCTGGGCTTCCTGGACCAGATCGGCCGCGCGGCCGACCGGCTGGAGCTGCTGGTGGAGGATCTGCTGGACTACGCGCGCCTCGAAGGCGGCACGCTGGCGCCGCACCTGGTCTCGACGGACCTGACCCGCCTGGTGCGCGACAGCGTCGAGAGCATGGGCCCCCAGGCCACCACCGCCGGGGTGGCCATCGGCCTGGTCGCGCCCGCGGAAGGGCTGATGGTGAGCCTGGACGCGCCCCGCATCACGCGCGTGGTGCTGAACTTGTTGTCCAACGCCGTGAAGTTCTCGCCTTCCGGGGGACGGGTGCAGCTGGCGCTGGGCGTGGACGGGGGCGACGTGCTGGTGGAGGTGGAAGACACCGGCCCCGGCATCGACCCGGCCGACCTGCCCAAGCTCTTCCGGCCCTTCTCCCAGCTGGAGAGCGGCCCGATCAAGAAGCAGGGCGTGGGGTTGGGGCTGTGGATCGGCAAGGCGCTGGTCGAGGCCCACGGCGGCTCGATCGGCGTGCGCGGCGGCCAGGCCGGCGGCGCGGTCTTCTGGTTCCGGCTGCCGCTTTAAGGGATGGCGGTGGCGATCGCCGCCGCCAGGTCCTGCCGCTTGAAGGGCAGCCGCAGGGCGTGGCTGGCGCCGGCGCGCAGGGCCAGCTCGATCTGGCGGGCGTTGCGCTCGTTGGCCAGGCACAGGATCGGCGCGCCGGCGGTGCGTGGGTGCTCGCGCATCCGCGTGATCGTTGCCAGGCCTTCCGGCCCTTCCACGTCCACCATGTAGAGGTCGAAGGCCTCCTCGCCCCTGGTGGCGCGCTCGACGGCCTGCGTCACGTGCGGTTCCGCCGCGATCGTGTGGCCGAGGCTCGACATCATGACCTCGGCGACGTCCTTCATGTACGGCTCGCCGCCAACCAACAACACGTGGAGCTTGGACTCGGACATTTCCCCTCGATTTCGCATGCCACATTCAAGTATGCGGACTTTTGCGGTCGAAGGCAAGACCCCTGGCCGTCTGGCGGGATGGAAATGATTCCCACGCTCTCCCGTTTCCTATTGAAAAAGGTGTGCTAGAATCAAACTGGCAGGGGGAGAAGGACGGACATGCCTGATTGGGGAGGACCACGCCCCGGAGCAGGGCGTAAGCCCAAGCAACCTGGGAAGAGCCGCGTGACGCTGTCGACGCGCATCTCCGAGGACAGCGCGCGCATCTTGAAGGCCTACGCCGAACGCACCGGCAAGTCGCAGGGCGAGGTGTTGGACGACATGGTGACGTTCGTCCAGTCGCAGCCAGGCTTCGAGGGCGCCCATGGGCCCGTTTCGTCGCCAGCGGAGCCGGATGCGTACGTCCGCGGCCTGATCGACCAGATGCCGGGGGCCGTGGCCTTCGTGGACGCGCGCATGGCGTTGCGGCTGGCGAACGACGAGTTCCGGCTGCTGATGGGCAACGAGGCCGTCGGGCGGAGCTGCCACGATGCGCTTGCCAGCTGCATCGAGGGCATCGAGCCGGTCATGGAGAGCGTGCTGGCCGGCGGGCCGGCCCAGCGCATGATCTGCTGCGGCCTGGGCAGCTACGGCGACCGCTGCTTCGAGGTCCGGCTCATGCCGTTCGGCCAGGGCACGGACCGCGGGCTGTTGCTGGCGATGGCCATCGTGCCGGTGCCGGTGGTGGGCCAGAACGCGCCTTAATAAATATTAATGCCCCTGCGCACGGTTGCCTGCATCGGAACCGGGCCCATCTTGTACAATCGTCTTGATAAATTCACGCAGAATCAAGGCGAGGTAGTCGATTGCCGAGACGGGGTGGAGCCAGACCCGGTGCCGGACGGAAGTCCCAGGACCCGACGTCCAAGCGGCGTCGGTTGTCGACGACGATCTCGAACACGAGCTGGTTGGTGCTGCAAGGGCTGGCGGCTCGCAGCGGCAAGAGCATCAGCCAGACGCTGGACGACCTGATCGCCCAGGTCGCTGCCGGCGCGCCGGAGTTGCTGGCCGACGCGGATCCGGTCTAAAGCCCGGGTATAAGGCCCGTCGGAGGGCCATGATGCGCCGCAAGCTTGTATCTTCGGTGGTGTTGACCCTGGCCCTCGCGGCCTGCCAGGTCCGGCCTGCCGTGACGCCCCCCGGCGCCCGCGCCAGCGCCCTGCCGACTTCGGCGGCGAGTGCCCGGCCCCGCGTGCCGGTGCCGGCGGTCCAGCTGCTGGCCAAGCCCAGCACGCCGTCCAAGGCGCTGAGCGGCGTGGTGTCGCTGGACGCCGGTTACTTGATCACCAACGACGGCGGCTCGCTCATCACGAACGACGGCGGCTCGCTCATCACCAACGACGGGGGCTCCATCGTGGCGCAAGGCGGTGGGAACATCGTGGCGCAGGGTGGTGGGAACATCGTGGCGCAGGGCGGCGGCAACGTGGTGGCGGTGGCGCGCGGCGCCATCGTCGGCAACGACGGCGCCAGTCTGATCACGAACGACGGCGCCTCCGTCCTGGCAAGCGGCGCCGGCAACCTGATCGTCCAGGACGCCGCCGCCGTGTTGGCGGGCGACGGCAGCCACCCCCGCCTGCGGTTGCTCGCGGCGCCGGCCGCCGGCCTGGCCCAGCTGCCCGCGGCCGGCATGTGGCTGCGCGCCCTTTCGTTGAAGGACGGGACCGCCCTGCCGCTGGGCGTGGACCCCGCCGGCAAGCCCGTGTACGTGGTCGCCACCGATGCCAAGGGCGCCTTCACGATCTACCTGCCCCAGGAGGTGGCGGAGAACGTGCGCATCGTCGCCAGCGTGCCCCATGCCGCCGACGCGCGCCTGACCTACAGCCACGTCGTCGCGCCGCAACCCGCCACGAACCTCGCCTTGGACGAGGGCCACGCGCTGGTGTCGGCCTTCCTGCGGCGCACGCTCGAGGACCGCGTGCAGGAGTTGCTGGGCGGCGGCGACCCGGTGTCCGCCGCGGCTTTCGAGCAAGCCGCCCCGCCCGATGCCAAGGCCGTGATCAAGGACCTGCGCCAGCGCGCAGCGACCCAGGGCTTCGACAAGTTGCCCCAGACGACGCGCGATCGCGTCGTGGCCCGCATCGCGGATCAGATCCTGGCCACGTTTGGGCTGACGGGGGACGCCCAGGCGACCAACGCCGTTGCCACCGGCACGTTGGAGACGGCCCAGGCCGTCGTCGACGAGATGGCCACCCGCGTGGCGGCCATGAGCGTGGCGGATCGGGAGGCGCTGCGCTCGCGCCCCTGGGCGATCGTCGGCAACCGCATCCAGCAGACGAAGGGCCGGCCGGCGGTGGACTTCAAGAAGGTCTCCGACGTGCCCAGCCTGGTGACGCAGGCCTTCTTCGGCAGCGTCGACCGCGGCCGCCAGCACGAGCTGGACGCCGCGCTGACGGATCTGGGGCTGGCGCGCGCGACGGTCGCGCACCTGGGAGACACGATGCACGGCCTGCAGGTGGCGATGGCCATCGTGATCGCGGGCCTGGGCGAGACGGTGGGCCCGTCGTTCTCGGCGTCGGTGGACG
>JAQBPE010000394.1 GCA_028287685.1 Cyanobacteria bacterium RYN_339
CGAGGTGGCCCGCAAGGATGGGGTCGAAGGTGCCGCCCATCAGGGCGATGGTCCAGGGAGGGGTGGTCATTTCAGGGCGTCCGGCTTCAGCATCTTGATCTGGTTGAGCGCGGTGTCCGCCAGGATCAACCGGCCCTGGGCGTCCACCAGCATCTGGATGGGGTAGAGCATCGAGTCATCGCTGGCGGGGTCGTTCAATACGTGGGTGCCGTCGCCGGCCACCGTGTAGACCTTGCCGCCAACGATGCGGCGGACGCGCGTGCCGATCTGGGGCAAGGCGTCCAGGATTTCCGCGGGCAGGCCGCTGGCGCCCCCGAAGGAAGCCAGCTTTGAGGTGCCCAGCTCCGAGATGTACATGCGATCGGCGCTGTCGAAGCAGATGGCGGCAGGGCCGAAGAGCGACACCTCGTGGGCGTCCTTGCCCTCCTCGTCGCCGCGTTGGATCTTGCCGTCCGTCGCCCCGTCGTTGAGGGCCGAGAAGAGGGCCGCCGCGGTGCGGCCAACGGCCAGCGTGATCGACCGGCCCGGCTCGGACAGCGCGATTTTGCGCACGCAGAGGTTGTGGGAGTCGCAGAAGTAGAGGTCCCCCGCCCGGTCGAAGGCGAGCCCGGTGGGCGAGTCCATCAAGGCGGCCGAAGCCGGCCCGCCGTCGCCCGTGTTGCCGGCCTTCTCGAAGGTCCCGGCGATCACCTCGACCTTGCCGTCCGCGCGCAGGTGCAGCACCTGCTGACCCTTGACGTCCGTCCAGTAGAGCGTGCCGTCCGGCGCCGAGGCGGCCGCCAGCGGGTAGTCGAACGGCGCGGAGGAGGCAGCGTAGACCGGCCCCTTGTCGCGCTCCGCGACGTGCGCGTCGCCGTGGACCACGGTGTTGATCTGGCCGGCCGCGTCGACCTTGCGCACGCGGTTGTTGCCCACGTCCAGGATGTAGAGGTCCGGCCCGATGAAGGCGATGCCTGCCGGGTTGGTGAACGCCGCCGCCAGCGCCGGGCCCCCGTCACCACCGAAGCCCGCCGCGGTGCCCGCCAAGACCTCCAACCGGCCATCCACCAGGCGCTTGATGGTGTGGCTGCCGGCCTCCGAGAACACCAGCCGGCCTTGCGGGTCCACGGCCATACCGCCGGGGCCGTTGAGGGGGATCGTGGTGGCCTCGCCGACGATCACGTTGCGCGTGCCCGCGAAGGTGGCAATGGCGCCGCCCGCGACCTTGCGAACGACCCCATCCAGGTCGGAGATGTAGACCGTGCCGTCCGGCAAGCAGAAGGGCGCCACGGGCTGGTTGAGCTTGGCCGCCGTGGCGGCGCCGCCGTCGCCGGCATAGCCGCCCTCCCCGCTGCCCGCGAAGGGCGTGATGACGCCGTCCGGGCCAACGCGGATGACCTTGTGGTCGTCCGCCAATGGGACGTAGAGCTCCCCGGCCGGGCCCAGGGCGATGCGGCAGCTCTTGGTCATGCCCTTGAGCGTGGCGAAGGGCTGCCAGGCCCCGCCGGGCGCTTGGCTGTAGATCGTGTCGTTGCCGGCATCCGCCAGCAGCAAGGTGCCGTCCGGCCGGATCGCGAGGCCGTTGAAGTTGCCGCCATGCTCGGAGCCGGCCGGGATCGGCAGCTCCTTGGCCTTGCCGTCCTTGCCGAGCGACCAAAGCCGCCCGGCCTTGCGCGTAGGCCCCTTCACTTCCGCCACGTAGAGCGTGCCGTCCGGGCCGAACGAGAGGGGCGTGGGGTGGTCCATCACCGGGCCGCCCGTTTCGCCGTAGAAGGTTTCCACGGTGCCGTCCGGCTTGATCCGGCGGATCTTGCCGGAGATGATTTGGGTGACGTATAGGGCGCCGTCCGGGCCGAAGGCAAGGGCCCCCACCGCGTCCAACGTCTGGGCCTGGTTGGAGCCGTTGGTGCGGGCCCCCAGCCCGGCGAAGACGTCGATCTTGCCCGCCGCGTCGATGCGGCGGATGCGGAAGGCGCCGATCTCCGCGACGTAGAGGTTGCCGGCGGCGTCGGAGGCCATGCCGTAGGGCCCGGCCAGCGCCACGTCCGTGGCAGCCTTGCCGTTGCCCAGGTCCTGCTGGCCGGCCAGCAGGATCGACGCGATCCGCACCAGCGTCTCGTCCAACGACTTGGCCTTGGCCCGGAGCGCGTCCGTGGCTGCCGTGAGATCCGCGGGGAGGTAGGTGGGCGTGCCGTCCAGCTGCCCCCGGGCGACCTCGGCGTCTCGGTGCAAGGCCTGGGCCTCCGCCGCAGGCAGCCGATCGAAGATGGCCTGGCGGTTCTTGACGTAGCGTTCCAGCACGTAGCTCGCGCCCAAGCTGGAGGCCGTGTCGATGGCGAGGTCGCCGGCCTTGCCGCGCTCGTCCCGCGCCACGATGGCTAGCAGTTGGCCGCCGTTGTACAGCCGGATGCGGAAGATCAGGCTCTCCGCCGGCAACACGGCCTTGAAGCGGTAGGCGCCTTCGGCATCCGTGTGGGCCGTCAAGGGTTGGCGTTGGGCATCCACCAACACGTGGCCCTCGCCGTCCAACACCTCGATCTGCGCGTCGGCCAGGAGGTTCTCGTCGCGGGAATCCAGGAGAATGTACTTGGTCTTGCCCGTCAGGCTGCTGCCATTGTTGGAGATCAGCGCGCCGCCGTGCTCGCTGATGATCGCGCCGCTGTTGTTGCTGATGATGCCCGCGCCATGATCGCTGATGAGCTTGGCCTTGCCCACGATTTCGGCAGCGGTGCCCTTTTGGTCCACCACACGCTGCGCCTCGGCCAGGGGAACGGGGTGGACACCGGCGACGGCCACGGGCTTGGCGGCGGGCTTGGCGGTACCGGCGCGGAGGGGCGATCCGCCCGGGCAGCCGGCCAGGGCGAGCGAAACCGCCAGCACGATAGGGAGCAGGCCTCGGGCCATGAGGACCTCCGCTCGGTCCTTGTACCCGCGGGTGCTCACGTCGTGACCAGGTTGTTGCGGTGGATCGCCTCGTCGTAGTGCTTGTAGCCCAGGACGCCCTCGATTTCCGCGCTCTGGTGGCCACGGATGCGCACCAGCTCCTCGGAGCTGTAGTTCACCAGCCCGCGGGCCACCTCGTGGCCCTCTGGGTCCAGCAGCGCGACCAAGGCGCCGGGCTCGAACTCACCCGCCACCTTGCGGATGCCAGCCGGCAACAAGCTCTTGCCCTGCTCGCGCACGGCCCGGACCGCGCCCGCGTCGAGGCTCAACTTGCCGCCCACCTGGCCCGAGAAGGCCAGCCAGCGCTTGCGGCCCTCCAAGCGGTTGGGGCCGGCCGCGAAGGTCGTGCCCACCGGCTCGCCGGCCAGGCTTGCCAGCACGTCCTCCGGGCGACGGCCGCTCATGAGCACCAGCGGGATGCCGCAAGAGGTGGCGATGCGCGCGGCGGCCACCTTGGTGGCCATGCCGCCCGTGCCCAAGTCGCTGCCCGAGCCGCCCGCCAGGGCCTCGATTTCGGGGGTGATGGCCTCCACGCGCTCCAGCCGACGGGCCGTCGGCACCACGCGCGGGTCGGCCTCGTACAGGCCGTCCACGTCGGACAGGATGTAGAGCGCGTCGGCGTCCACCAGGCTCGCCACCAAGGCGGAGAGCGTGTCGTTGTCGCCGAACTTCAGCTCCTCGATCGCCACGCTGTCGTTCTCGTTGATGATCGGCACCACTGGCGGGTTGGCGGCCAACAAGACCTGCAGTGTGTTGCTGGCGTTCACGTACCGCTGGCGATCGCCCAAATCCGCGCGCGTCAGCAAGAGCTGGGCGCTGGTGAGGCCACGCTCCGCCAGCACGCGCTCGTAGAGGTGCATCAGGATGCCCTGGCCCACCGCGGCCGCGGCCTGCTTCTCCGGGATGCTCTTGGGCCGGCCGCTCAGCTTCAGGCGCCAACGGCCGGTGCCAACGGCGCCGGAGGTCACGAGCACGCAGCGATGCCGCGCAGCGGCCAGCTGGGCCAGCACGTCGCCCAGCCGCCCGATCAGCGCGAGGTCGGGGCCATCGGGGCCCATCAAGGTCGTCGTGCCGACCTTGATGACGATCAGCTTGCCGTTAGTCGACGAAGTCAAACTCGAAATCACCGATGGCGACACCGTCCCCGTCCGCGACCCCCATCTCACGCAGGCGCACGATCACGCCGAGGTCATCCAGCAACTTGTGCAGCCGCACGACCGCATCCGGCGTGTCGAGGTTCAGGCGCTCGAGCTGGGTTTGCAGCCCGGCATGCCGCACCTGCCAGACGCCGTTCTCCTTGGCGATCGTGAGCGGATCCTTGGGCACTTCCGGCTGGGGCCGCGGCTGGGGCGTGAAGATCTGCGGCGGCGGCTGCTCCGAGACGCGTTGGCGCAAGATCGAGAGGAACGGGTCGATGCCCTCGCGGGTGGCCGCGGAGATGGCGAAGACCTCGTAGTCCTTGGGGGCCAGGGCGGCTTCCACGCGCTCGCGGTTGGCCTGGGCATCGGGCAGGTCGATCTTGTTGAGCACCACCAGCATCGGGCGCGCCGCCAGCTCCGGGCTGTAGCGCGCCAGCTCCTGGTTGATCACGCGGAAGTCCTCGAGCGGGTCCCGGCCTTCCAGGCCGCCGGACAGGTCCAGCAGGTGCACCAGCACGCGGCAGCGCTCGACGTGGCGCAGGAAGTCGTGGCCGAGGCCAATGCCCTCCGCCGCGCCTTCCACCAGGCCGGGGATGTCGGCCATGACCAGGGTCTCGCCGGGGCCGAATTGGATCACGCCCAGGTTGGGCTCCAGCGTGGTGAACGGGTAGTCGGCGATCTTGGGGCGTGCCGCGGCCACGGTGGAAATCAGCGTGGACTTACCGGCGTTGGGCAGGCCCACCAGGCCGACGTCGGCCAACAGCTTGAGCTCGAGGTCGACCTCGTGCTCCTCGCCGGGCTTGCCGGGCTCCGCGAAGTCGGGCGCCTTGCGGGTGGGGGTGGCGAAGTGGGAGTTGCCGC
This sequence comes from Cyanobacteria bacterium RYN_339, assembly GCA_028287685.1. GTDB lineage: Bacteria > Cyanobacteriota > Sericytochromatia > S15B-MN24 > JAQBPE01 > JAQBPE01. Next base: position 4,923 of record JAQBPE010000394.1, read on the forward strand.
GGCCGCCACGACCGCCCTTGGCGGCCACGAAGCGCTGGCCGTCCTCGTGCAGGTCGGCCAGCACCGTGCCGCTGGCGGTGTCTTTGATCACCGTGCCAACCGGCACGCGGATTTCCAGGTCGGGCGAGGTCTTGCCGTGCATGTTCTTTGGGCCGCCGTGGTCGCCTGGCTGCGCGATGAAGCGCCGGTTGAAGCGGAAGTCCAGCAGCGTGTTGAGGTCGTTGGTCGCCACGATGACGACGGAGCCGCCGCCGCCGCCGTCGCCGCCCGCGGGGCCGCCCGCCGCCACGAACTTCTCGCGCCGCCACATGACGACGCCGTTGCCGCCGTCGCCGCTCTTGACGAAGATCTTTGCCCTGTCGATGAACATGGTGTCAATTCTAAAACAAAAGGAGGGGTCGCGCTTGCGACCCCTCCGAGGTTGAGTTGCTCTTTAGACCGCGACGGTCGCAGGTACCGCCACGGGCACCACGTTGACCTTCTTGCCCTTGGCGCCCCTGTGGGAGAACTCCACGGTGCCCTCGACGAGCGCGAACAGCGTGTGGTCCTTGCCCATGCCGACGTTGTCGCCCGGGTGGATCCGGGTGCCGCGCTGGCGAACGATGATGTTGCCCGGACCCACGACCTCGCCGCCGTACTTCTTGACGCCGAGCATCTTGGGGTTGGAGTCGCGGCCGTTCCGGGTGGAGCCTACGCCCTTTTTATGTGCCATTTTGCTAGTCCTTTCGGGTTAAGGCTTGATCGACTCGATCAGCACGCGGGTGAACGGCTGGCGATGGCCACGCTTACGGCGGTAGTGCTTCTTGGGGCGCATCTTGTAGATGATCACCTTCGGCTGCAGGCCGGGACGGCCCTTCTGATCAAGCTCTTCGGGGGTGAGCTTGTAGCGCAGGCGGGTGATCCACTTCCTACCGGAGACGATGACCTTGCCGGTCACGGTGGCGCTGGCCACGGTCGGGGTGCCGACGGAGATGTTGTCCCCGTTGACCACGATCAGGACCTTGTCGAAGGTCACGGTCTGGTCCTTTTCCTCGGGCAGCAGTTCGACGTCGATGAAGCGACCTTCTTCGACCTTGTACTGCTTGCCGCCCGTCGCAATGATGGCGTACATGCTGGGATTGAACTCCTCTAACTGGGGGGCTGAGACACCCGAGAGACACGCCGGTGGCAGGTGGCCGATTTCTCGGTCCTTGGGGGGAACCCGACCCGAGCGGTGTTCAGAATAGGTGACGAATGGATGAAGGTATCATGCCGCCGCAAAGGGCGTCAAATTACCGGCGCGGCTCGATGACGAACTTCAACGCCGTGCGTTCTTCGCCCCCCACCTGGATATCGAGGAAGGCGGGGACGAAGACCAGGTCCAGCCCGCTTGGGGCGACGTAGCCCCGGGCGATCGCGATCGCCTTGACGGCCTGGTTGATGGCGCCGGCGCCGATGGCCTGCATCTCACAGCGCCCCTTCTCGCGGATCGTGCCGGCGATCGCCCCGGCCACACTGGCCGGGTTCGAGGTGCTGGCGACCTTGAAGAGGTTGGGGTTCCCCTGGTTTGGCGGGGGAGGAGGGTTCGGCGGGCCGGGCGGGTTGGGTGTATCCATGGTGGGACCTCCTCCTGCCGGCACGCAAGCCGGGTCGACTCCGTTGTGATAACGATTATAGCCCTCGCGAGGGCCGGTCACAATAGGCGCTATGGCGGCGGCGCCTTGATGTTAGCTTCCCAGCCTTCCGGGTAAGACTCCAGTGGGATATGGTATTGAGGGTGAGATAAGCCCATGTCGGCTTGTATCTACCACGACGCAGAGGCAGTGGCGATCTGCCCGAGCTGCGACTTCGGCGTGTGTCAAACGTGCATGGACCAGGGGTCCGAGGGCGTTTGCAGCACATGCTCGGAAGAGCGTGATATGCGTCGCCAGCACAGCGCCCTCCAGCGCGAATACACGGTGGAGGAGCAAGTCGCTCGGTGCAACTATTGCCGCGCCCAGGCCGACGAAGAGACGCCGCTGGACGGGCAGGGCTATTGCCCTACTTGCTCGACGCTGGCCAGGTGCTGCCTCCACGACGATTTGATCGCCGTCGGCCATTGCAAGTCGTGCCGCAAGGAATATTGCCGCAAGTGCCTCGGCTTCACGGACGTGTGCCAGAGTTGCACCGCCAAGAACAAATCGCGACCAACCAAGGCCGCACCGCCCTCGACGGTCAAGAACGTCAAGAAGCGGGCAGCCGGCACCAGCCCGATGAAGGAATCCGCCTCTGGCCGGAAGGATGGCGAAGGCAGACGGAGAGATGAGACCGCTGCCCTCAAGGGCGGCGGGACGAAGTCGTCCAAGAACGCGCCGGCCGAGCCCGAGAACGGCGAGAAAAAGAAGAAGAAGGCCCCCACCCGCGGCATGATCGCCATGGAAGCCAAGATGGCGGCCAAGGCGCCCGCGCCGAAGCGTTTCCCGATCATCGCCGCCGCCTTGGTGGGCGCCGTGGGCGTGATCGTCTTCTTGAGCGGCACGATGCTCAACGCCAGCTCCCCCGAAGGCCAGCTCAAGCTGCGCCAGGAGGAGATGGTCAAGGTCCACCGCGGCGTCATCCAGTACTACAAGGATCACGGCAAGCTGCCCTCGAAGCCGGATCAGATCGTGGGGACGCTTCGGCGGATGGACGTGAAGGGGGCGGAGAAGCTCAAGATCGCCATGGGGATGGGCCAGAAGGGCTCGCCTCCGAACACCATCTTGTATGCCGCATCGGGCGCCACGTTCATGGTGTTGGCGGCGGACGACAAGGGCAAGGTGTTGCTCAACTCCCGCGGCCAACCGCTCTCGCTCGATCAGAGCTACGATTCCTCTGCCGGCCAGTAAGCTTGCAAGGGCCCTCAACCTGACCGGCAAGGGTTTATGAAGAGATTTTGCCGGGTAATTGGTAGTGATGGCTCTTTCGGCGGATATGGTGCAGGTGCGATGATCCAACCGGTTTCCCATGAGCAGGAATGTCCTACGGCCGCTATGGCGTCCGGGCGCCGCCGTGGCTTCACGCTGGTCGAGGTTTTGATTGCCGCCGGCATCATGGTGATCGGCCTGACGGGCATCCTGAGCCTGGCGATGAACGCCGTGAAGCGCTCCGACGCGCCGGAAAAGGTGCAAGACGCGATCAAGTACGGCCAGGAACGGCTGGACTACTTCCGGGGCCAATCGAACCCGTACCGCGCCGCGGGTGGCACCTGGTACCTCCCGCCGGAGCTGCCGGACACCAACAACTTCAACGACAGCACGACCGGCATCAACTGCAACGTCGTGTTCAACACGGCCCCCGCCCTGTTTGTTCGCGAGTACTTGTACGGTTTCAACGAGCACCGCTATGGCAACGACGTCGCGGGCGTTGATCCGGGCCGGAAGGCGGCCGATGCGCGCCGTACGGCGGTAATGACCCTTGCCGCGCGGGTCTTCGCGGCCAACGAGATTCCCCCCACCCCGAACACCGTGACGGTTGCCGGCGCCGTCAAGATCGTGAAGGGCATCGTGCCCAACCCGGACAAGGCGTTGGAACCCACGCCGGGGAACGCGTCCTATATCTATAACGGCTTCGCAACGGTCAACGGTCCGTCCACGTTTTATTTCAGCTACATGCCACGCGCCAACGACAAGTTCCGCGCGACGGCCGCCGGCATGCCGTTGCCCAAGGAGGTCCAGTTCGTGCGAGAGGTCTGGGTCCAGACCAGCTTGCCTCCGTTTGCCAAGGCCGGTCTCACGGGCTTCTTCCCGAGCGACGGCACGATCGCGAGCACCAACCTCTCCAACCCCGGCAACCTGAACGGCTATGGTGGCTTGGGCTTCTCCCCGCCGGCCACCCAGACCAACCTGCCGCCCTACGTGGTCGCGGTCACGGTGCGCGTCTTCGCCCGCGACGCTCAGCAGTCCAACATCATCGCGACGGATCCCGGCGCGGGGAACGAGCGGGTTACCGCCACCACCGGCCCCGGCTACTTCCGGGACAAGCCCCTGGTCACCATGGTGGGTTACTACGGGCTCAGGCGCTTTGACTGAGGCGAGGAGACCATGCTGAAACCCCGCAGGCCAGCTGCTTCGACCGCCGGCTTCACCCTCGTTGAGATCCTCGTCGCGACGTCCCTGGTGGGCATCGTGATGGCGATGGCCATGATGGGCTTCACCCAGGCCAAGAAATCCGCGGATCTCTCGCGTTCGATGTCGCTCGGCGCCACGGAGGCTGCCCAGGGCCTCAAGGAGGTCGTGAGCATCCTGCGGCGCGCCTCGATCGTCTACTACACGGCCGACCCCTTCAAGGGCGAGGTTCAGGCCGACCTCTTCCCCGCACGCCTGGGCGTCACGCCGGCGTCGCTGCTAACCTTGCCCGGCGGCACCGCCGGCCCCAGCATCCATTACGACCCCGCCAACCCGGCCGGCCTCACGGCAGGGCAAACGGCCAAGTTCTCCAGCATTGCCGGCAACGTGACGCGGAACTCGTACCGCATCCAGAACGTCGGCGGAGCGGGCGGCTTCCGCGATATCGCCACCGGCGGCGCCCAGAGCCGCCTGTTCGGCACCCACATGGTGCCGGGCGGCACCAACTATTATTCCGCCCCGCTGCTTTACTGCGCCGAGGCGGTCATGGGCCAGGCCATCACGGCCGCTGGCGTGGACACCGGTGCCCTCGTGCCGGTCGGCTGGTACTTCTACGTGATTTACCTGGCGCCGATGGACCTGGCGCCGGTCGGAACCCCCATTGCAACCGCGGATTCCGATCCGCTGGTCCCCGCCCCGGGCCTCACCACGCAAGCCGCCATCCGCGACCGTGGCGGCGTGCCCGGCGTGGGCGCGGGCTCCTGGCCTCGCTCGATCGTCCCGTACGAGTTGCGGCTGCTGACGATCCGCGGGCCGGTGAATGCCGCGAACCCCAAGGGCACGGTCCTGGCATCGACCGCGTTGCGGCAAGTCGACCAAAACGGCGCGATCTTGCCCGTGCCCTGGGACATGGCGCCCGCCGCCGCGGTTTACGATCCCATCGCCATCCCGAACAACACCGGGGCCGGCGGCCTGCTAACGGGCTTGTACCAGCCTTGGGCCAACGTCGCTCCGTACTTCAACCTGGCGGGCATCGCGACCTGCGATCATTCGCGCGTGCTTGGCCAAGGTCCCCACTCGAACTTCGGCAGCCCGGGGAACGATCCGCCAACCGAACAGGTCCTGCTCACTGCCAGCGCGGCCAACTGCAGCGATCGGGTGTTGATTCGCTATATCGACCCGGACAACCCGGGCGGCACCTTCGTCAAGTTTGTGAACCCGAACACCGTCTCCCCGGCCGTGCTCCCGGTGCCGCCGGAGTTGGACGGCAACAACCGGCTGGTCGACACCTACGAAGGTGGCTTCCAGAAGTTCGATGCGGGCGCCAACGTCCCGTCGCGAGCGGTCGTCAGCGTCACCACGCGCTTCCGTACGACCCGGGAGATCCCGTTCCAGTTCTCGACGAAGACCGAAGAAGTGAGCCTCGATACGTCCCGTTCGTATAGCGAAGCGACCAAGCTCCGGTGGACCCGGAACTGAGGAGGTACCCCATGACCCGCCGCGACGGCTCGATCTTGTTCACGTCGATTTCCATGACCGCCGTCTTCCTGACGATGGTCGTGACGTCGTTGGCGTACATCGACAACTCGCGGAAGGCTGCCACCACGCAGCGCTTCGCTGACACGGCCGAGCAAGCGGCCCGGTCCGGCGTGGAATGGGTGATGGGCTTCGCCCAGTCGAACATCGACCAGGAGTCGCGCCTGCCGCGCGATTGGTCGGCTATGCGAGATGGCGACATCCTCGATCCGGTGGCGCTGTACGCGCCGACCGCCACCGATCCCGGCAACGTAAACGCGTTGCACAGCACGAACCCGAACGACGTGACAGGCATGGGCCAGGTCTTGAAGCGGACCAACGCGAACCTGCAAGGCGTCGGCGAGTACATCCTCTCGCGACAGGGCAACTACATCACCACCTTCAAGGCCCGTATTCAACAGTACTCGTTCTCCGACGACTCGCCGCGCCAGTACCGGTTGGGCGTGATCGGCCGCGTGCGGATGGCCGGCAACGGTGCCACCCAGCGCCAGGGTGATCCCACCGTCGACGAGCGGGCCACGATGGTGGCCGAGAGCGTGATCGTGGTGAACATCGGCAAGGTGCCCACGTCGCGTTACGCCGCGCTGATCGACATCGACCTGGTGCGCAACTGGGTGCCGGGCGAGGTCGTCAACGGCCCGGTGCACGTGAACCGCGGCTACGTCGACAGCCAATTCGAGAAGGACACCCACGGACACGCCTTCCGCGACGTCGCCGTGAAGGACGCCGGCGGCGTAGATATCACCAACTGGTCGTTCTCCACCGGCATCGGCGCCAAGCCCGCCATCAACGTGCGCAGCGTCATGAACCTGCGCACCAGCACCGGCAGCCCCTTCGGCGCCGTCACCGACGCGGAGAACGGCGGTGCCCTCACGGCGCCGAAGTTCAACGACGAGGTCTCCGTCACGGCGATTCCCGCCGGCGATGCGACCTACGGCAACCCCGACCCGTTCACGGTCCTGGGCGTTTCGGCCGGCAACAACGTCGGCACCGCGGTGCAGGTCGACGGCCAGGCCTTCAACAGTTCGTCGAGCATCGCGGGTACCGTAGGCAACGTCTTCGTTTCCGCCGAGAACCACCGCCCGGACGTCCTGTGGGGCCCCGGCCTGACGGCGGCACCGACGATCATGAAGAAGCCCATCAAGTTGCCGGTCTCGGTGCGCGATCGCCTCGGCGCGGTGTTGGGCGGCTCGAAGAACGTGAACTTACCTTCTGGCAACTTCCCGGATGCCAGCGCGTGGAACAACCTCGCCGATGGCGTGTACATCCCGACGGACAACTTCTGGGACTTCGGTCCCAGCTCGGCCACCGCCTACGACGGGACGGGCAATGCCCGCGTACGCGGCGGCATCTACGTGCGTGGCAACGTGGAATGCATGCGCATGGGCACCGCGGTGATCGGCGCTAACCAGCTCTCGTACTACCTCTTCGTGCTGGGCTTCGGCAACGGTGGCAACCCCGGCAACGACACCACGCGCCGGACCTATTGCGCCGTCATGAACCGGACGACACGCGAAGCGTACCTGATCGCCTGGGCCGCCGGCGCGAACTCCAACAACGTGCCGGGCATCGGCCCGCGCAACGGCGGCAACTTCACCTTGTCGACCTACGGCACGTTCTCCGGACCCGGCGGGTGCATCTACGGCAACAACACCACGCCGAACAACTTCAAGATGACGGGCGGCCTGGGCGCCGACATGCGGGCCTACTTCCCGCCGCCGGTGGCGACCACGTTCTATCCCTTCAACGGCGTTGTCTTCGTGGACGTGTCGACCAAGGATCCTTCTCGCCTGAACCCGCTCGTCGCGCCGGTTACCGGCAATATCTTCGCCCTGGGCGACCCCGGCACCCCGTCCACGGCCGGTGGCACCGGCGGCAACATGGCGGCAAAGCGCACCCTCGACACGCGCCCGTACGAGTGCGTGGCCTCCTACCGCGGCGCGCCCGCCTCGCAGGCATCGGGCGTCGACATCCTGGCCCGGGGCAACATCTTCATCCAGAACGACATCGGCATGGCCAGTTTGTTCGGGACCGTCGGCACCAACACGGGCGCCTTCCCGGTGGCCTTCCCGGGCGTCAACGTGGCGGAAGCCAAGATCGTCGGCCTGGGCATCTCGAACGACGTGCTGGGCATCGTGTCGGACAAGCAGGTGGTGCTCGGCTTGGCCGCTCCCTCCAACACGGTCCGGCCCGCCAAGGGCGTGGCGATCCAGGCCTGCATCGCGGCCCTGGGCGACCCGGCCTTCGATTACTCTACCGGGCAGGCTGACCCCAACCAGTTGGAAGGCAACAAGGCCTACCGCGGCAGCTTCGCCACGGAAGGGTTGTTGCAGTACTACAACGTCCCCGAGGACTACATCGTCTGCGACGGCCTGAACGGCGCCGTGCCTTACTACTATGGCACCGTCCCGGCGTCCTACACGGCCGCCTACACCACCGCGCCGAGCGGCGGGCCCGTCAGCCTGGGCTACCCCGGCAACCCGGTCTACCGTGACTGGGGGCTGCCGGTCTGGAACAACTTCCTGGCCAACCCCAACGGCAGCTCGACCCGCGGACGCGCGATCGTCTTCGGCTCCGTGACCGTCAAGAAGCGCGGCATCCTGGGCAAGGGCGATACCTCGTATGACAAGCGGTTCCTGTTCGACCGCCGCTTGCTGACCGTGGCCCCGCCCGTGTTCCCCTCTTCCACCGACGTGGTGATCCGCACCAGCCAGCCACACACCCCGCTGACGATGGGCTACTTGGGCGGCCCCGCGGGCGTGCCCACCGGGGATCTCCGGTTCCTGGAGTCGCTGCCCTAACTGCAAGAAGGTGGAAGCATCATGGTGAAGTTCAAGACGCGGGCCCGCAGCGGCTTCACGTTGATCGAGATCCTCGTGGTCGTCATCATCATCGGGGTGATGGGGTCGATCTCCGTGGCCAACTTCAACGGCATGCGGGACTCCAGCAACAACAACGCGATCTACGCCAACCTCAAGCAGGTCTCGGTCGCGCTCGAGCAGTACCGCACCGACTGGAGCCAGCTGCCTTTGGACATCTACGGCGCGAATTCCAACTTCTTGTGCGACACCTCGATCAACGCGCAGCGCCGCTACTTGTCGGCCAACCACCTACCGACCACGCCGTTCAGCCCGTCCTACCAGAATAACAACCTCCCTAGCGCCCTCACGCCTGCTGCGCTCATCGTGGCGGCGAACCCGGGGGCCACGCTAAAGGCCTTGAGGAACTCCGTGGTCATCAGCCCCGGGACCGCCCCGCTGACGTTGGGGCCGGCAAACGCCTTCCTGCTGACGGACTACGGGGCCTTCTTCTATAGCGTGAATCCTACCGGGCGCGACCTCTACGTCATTAGCGGCCTGGGGCGGCGCGGACGGGCTTCCATCGTGGTCGACGCGCTTACAAACGCGATTTGAGGCCAGGTGCCTCGGGTTTGACACCGTACCGGCACTCCTAATATAGTGTTGGGCTGAAGATCGCGGCTTCCGCGGTCATTTAACCAGCAGCAAATGAGGCCGCCGATGACGACCGAGAACGCCCCCCAGATGGTCCGCCTGACCTACGTGTTGCCCGCCAAGATGCGCGGCCGCGTGTTCACGGTGCGGCGTCCGGCCTCCGCGGCGGTGATCGAAGCCCAGGTGATGGCCGAGGCGCCGGTGCCCGCGGCCCCGCCGGCCCCGCGCCCCGCCCCCGTGGCCGAAGAGCGTCCTGCGCCTCCCCCGCCGCCGCAGGCTGCGGCGCCTGCTCCCCGCGCCAGCGCCCCCCGGGCCTCCGTCCGCACGGACGTCACCAACGTGGGCCTCGACCTGGGCCGGTCGGAGACCCGCGTCTATGACGGCGAGAACCTCTACACCTTCCCCACCATGGTGGGTGGCCCGGTCGCCACGATCCGCCGCGGCAGCGCGCAACTGCTGGACGAGAACCTCGAGCAGAACCTCCACATCAAGCTCGACGGCCACGAGTACTCGCTCGGACGCTACGCCATGGAGCAGCCCTTCCTGTTCCCGGTGAACGAGGAGAACATCTTCCAGGGCGAGCTCAACAAGGCGCTGGTGCTGACGGCCTTGGGCCTGCTCACGCGTCGCAGCGGCCAGGCGGGCATCCCGCGCTACAAGGTCTGCCTGGGCTTGCCGGTCTACCTGAGCCGCCGTCCGGACTACATCGATGGCGCCCTGCGCGAGTGGCTGGGCCGCCACGAGTTCACCTTCTGCGGCGAGCCGATGGCCTTCGACATCGTGCAAATCGACACGATCCCCCAGCCGGTGGGCGCGGTCTACGCCGCCATCCTGGCCGGCCAGGTGGACTACAACCCGGACGAGAGCATCGGCGTGATCGACCCGGGCCACCTGACGACCGACTGGGTCGTGGTGCGCCTGCCGAACGAGCTGACGCAGTATTCTGGCCACACGACGGCCGTGGCGGGCTACCGTCTGTACGAAGCGGTCTCCAGCTACCTGAGCGAACAGATGGTGCCCCGCATCAACCCGATGGCCGTGCAGGAGAGCCTGATCAGCGGCGTCTACAAGGACAACCAAGGCGAGTCCATCACGATTCCCGAGCCGTTGATCGAGAACCTCAAGGAGATCATGGCCCAACAGATCGCCCTGACGGTCAAGCAAAGCTGGCGGGATCTGCGGATCCATCGCATGCTGTTGGTGGGCGGCTTCGGCCGGATCCTATATCCACTTCTCACGAAGTACCCGTACTTCCGGGATCTGCAGCTGGCCCAAGATCCCCGCTACTTCAACGTGAAGGGCTTCTTCGAGTACGCGATCGCCTCGCCGCTTCGGGATGGCCATTAGCAACAAGGGCGTCCTGAAGGCCGTCGAGGACTTCCTGGGGCGGGTCCTGGGCAAGCCGGACGAGGATCCCCTGGCAACCATCACAGCCGATCAGCTCCACATCGTCTTAAGATCCATCGAGGACAAGTACAACCTCCTCCAAGACGAGAACCGCCGCTTGCGCGAGAAGATCGAGGAGCAGCAGCGGATGATAGAGGACTTGCGGCGTGTTTGATTCGCTCCAGTCACAACTGGGCAAACTTCTCGGCAAGCGGGAAGACGACCCGCAACAGACCATCACCGCCGACCAGCTCAAGGTGGTGTTGAAGTCTATTGAGGGGAAATATAACAACCTCAAGAACGAGAACAAGCTCTACAAGAGCAAGATCGAGGAGCAGAAGCACACCGTCGCGGAGCTGGAAAAGGCCGTCGCGGAGCTCAAGGGCGGCGGCGGGCCCGTAACGCCTTCCGACGCCGGCTTGCTGACCCAGTTGGAAGCCGATCTCGACCTCGCCCGCCATCAGGTGGCGGAGAGCCAGGAACTGGTCTCCAGCCTGCGCGCCGAGAAGCTGCAGCTCCAGAGCAAGCTCTCCGTGCAGGAGGCGCTGGTTTCCAGCCTGCGCCACGAGATGAGCGAGCTGCGCGAAGGCCATGCCGGCGCCGCCAGCCCCGAGGACCACGCCCGGGCGCTCACCAAGCTGGACAAGCTGGAGTTCGACAACCAGCAGCTCCAGGAGAAAGTCCAAGACCTGTCCAAGCGCCTGATCGAGGCGGAGGCAATCCAACCCGAGCTGGTCAAGCAGCAGCAGGCCCTGATCCAGGCCCAACAGGACCTGGCCGAAGTGAAGGGCCAGGGCGAGGCCGCCCTGCAGGCCAAGCGCCAGGCCGAGGCCGAGCGCGATGGCGTGATGGCCCGCATGGAGCCGTTGATCGACGAGCTGGATGGCCTGCGCGACCAGCTGGCGGCCGCTTCGACGGAGCGCGACAAGCTCAAGGGCTCCGACAGCGAGCGCTCCGGCGCCCTCGACAACGCCGTGAACGAGCTGGTGTCGACCAAGGAGCTGCTGCAGCAGCTGCAGATGGACAAGGACGAGCTGCGCAACCTCTCCACGCGCCAGCAGGCGGATCTGGAGAACCTCCAGGAGCAGCTGGCGTCCGGTGGGCCGCAAGGCCAGGTGATCGAAGAGCTGGAAGGCAAGCTGGTTGACGCGCGCACGCGCCTCGAGCACGCCCAGCAAGAGGGCCTGGCCGTGCAGGAGCGTCTCAAGGAGTTGATGGCGGAGCCGCCCGGCATGAACGCCCGCGAGAAGACGGAGCTGGAATTCCAGATCAAGCGCCAAGCCGAAGAACTGCGCGAGGCGGGCCTGCAAATCAGCAGCCTGCGCGAGGCCAAGGTCAAGGCGAACCTGGACCTGGAGGAAGCCGCTGCGGAGCTGGTGGAGCTGCGCCGCCAGCTGGACGACCTGCGCCGCGATCGCAACCTCTACCGCGATCGGCTGGAGTCGCGCCGCGACGAGGCCGACGAGATGGACAACCTCAAGGCGCAGATGCGCGAGCTGATGACGGAGATGAGCCGCATGCGCGGCGCTCCGACGCAGTCCCCGCGCCAGCAGGAGCGCGAGCCGCGCTGGGAGCCCGATCGCCCGAGAGAGCGCCAGCCGGAGCGGCACGCGGAGCCCGTCCGCCGCGATCCGGTGGACGCGCCGCGCGAGCGCGCCGAACCGCCCAAGCCGGAGCCCAAGGCCAACCCGCCGCTGGGCAGCGAGGCGTCCCTGGCCCGCCGCCGCGAGATGCTGAACCGCCTGATCGGCGACAAGAAACAACCCTAGCGCTCCCGATCAAGACCCCCCGTAGCTGCTCGACAGCACAGGGGGTCTTGGACTATACTCGGCAACAAGCACTAGAAAGTATGTTCGACGGCCAATAATTTGCCCCTCCCACAAGCTTGGCGGCCACGGGGGAGGGGCAAATCCGACGGGGACCAGGAGGCCCACATCATGCTCCATCATAACATAACACCGGGGGCCGCGGCATGGCCGCGGATGGTGCTCCACGTGCGCTTGGAGGCCTTCTTTGCGACCTTGGCCCAGCGCGACCATGCGCACCTGCGCGGGCGGCCCGTCCTGGTGGCAGGTCGGGGCGCGGTGGGAGGTTGCAGCCGCGAGGCGTATGCCGCCGGCGTGCGGGACGGCATGGCGCTGGGCAAGGCCCTGGCGCGTTGCCCGGCCGCGCTGGTGATCGCGCCAGAGCCCGATCGCTGGCGCGAGGTGCACGGCCAGCTGCGGGCAGTCTGGGAGCGCCATGCTGCGCGCTACGATGCACCGCGGCCGAACGAGGCGAAGCTGTTCTTGCCGACGGGGCTCGGAACCGCGCCGGACGAGGTGGCGCTTGCCGTGCAGGCGGACGTGCTGGCGACGACGGGGCTGCGCTGCGCCGTGGGCGTGGCGG
>JAQBPE010000397.1 GCA_028287685.1 Cyanobacteria bacterium RYN_339
GGGAGGCAGCCGATCCGTGTGGACCGTTGGTTGGCGCCGGAACAGGCCGATCAGGGCGATCGCCGCCCCATAGCCGAAATACGCATACACGACGAGGGCAATCGCGCCCCACAAGATTGTTTCCAAGACGGTCATCCGGCCGCATCTCCCTTCTTAACCCGCATAGATCCCAGTCTAGCGAAGGGCGGGACGCGCTTGTTTGGGCGCGTTGACGAATTCCGTGGGGCAACCTGGCCAGCAGGAGTTCAGTTAGCGGGCAAGAAGGCGAACAAAGGGCCGAAGGGATGCGCTTCCGGGTCGATCGGAACCTCGCGCATGGGCGCCGCGGCCGGCGCGGGGGCGAGCCCCACATGGGCGGCGGCGGGCTCCGCCGCGGCAAGCGCCCGAGGCTGCGGCACGTCCGCCGCGCGCGCATGGTGGGCTTGGGCGATCGCGCGCTGGCGCTTGTAATCCGGCTCATGCCGCTCGACCAGGGCCCAGAACCGCGCGGAATGGTTGGCCTCGTACAGGTGCGCCAGCTCATGCAAGATCAGGTAGCGGAGGGCGCGCAGGGGCATCCCATCGATCGCGTAATGCGAGAAGGTCAAGACGCCCGTCTGGACGTTGGCCTGGGCCAACCGGCTGCGGCGGGCCGCGCCGATCCGCACGGCCTGCAGCGGCGCCCGGAGGGTCTCGTCGTTCAGCCGCCGCACGTATGCGTCGAAGTCCGCAATCGTCCAGGTCCGGCCATCGCCTTCACCCGGGGCGGGTAGCGTGGCCGTCAGCGCGGCCTGCTTGGTGGCCCAGCGCTGGAACTTCGAGATCGTTTGTTCCTTGTAACCCACGGGCCAATGCCGCGGCATCTTGATCTGCAGCACGCCGTTAACCAGCTTGCAACGAGCAGTGCTGGCGGTGACCTCTTCGATCGCGGTGGGGAGCATCGGACGGGGACCTCGGGCGTTAGGGACCGTGCCAGGGTACCGCGGACTTCGTCAACGGGGCGGTAACTCGTGTCACAGCGCGGCTGGCGGCTGTTTTTGCGTCATTGCTCGGTCCCCCGGCCGCATGGTAGGATCGCCCCCGGGAAACGACGATGAGGTCTTCCCGGATCGACGACTGATAGAGGGCAACCCATGCTTTTGACCGAACCCAAGTTTGAATCCCCGCTGCAAGGCTCGCGGCAGCAGCTCGCCAAGGTCATCGACATTATGGGCCTGGGTCAGAGCATGTACAACCGCCTGGCCCACCCGGACCGGATTGTAACCGTCCATTCGCCCGTGCGCATGGATGACGGCAGCATCCGCGTCTTCGCCGGCTACCGCGTGCAGCACAACAACGCCCTCGGCCCCTACAAGGGCGGCCTGCGCTTCCACCACCACGCGGAGATGGACGAGTTCACCGCGCTGGCGATGCTGATGACGTGGAAGTGCGCCCTGGTCGGTCTGCCCTTCGGCGGCGCCAAAGGCGGCATCACGGTCGATCCCCGCGAGTTGTCCGTCGGCGAGCTTGAGCGCCTTACGCGCCGCTTCACGTCGGACCTGATCCCCATCATCGATCCCAAGAAGGACATCCCCGCGCCGGACGTGAACACCGGCCCGCGCGAGATGGCCTGGATCATGGACACCTTCTCCGTGAACAAGGGCTACGCCGTGCCGGGCATCGTCACCGGCAAGCCGATCTGCGTCGGCGGCTCGCTGGGCCGCTCGGAAGCGACGGGCCGCGGCGTCACGATCATCCTGGAGGAGACGCTGCGCCACTTCGGCAAGAAGATCTCCGGCACCAAGGTCGCGATCCAGGGCTTCGGCAACGTCGGCGGCGTGACCGCCAACTTGCTGTACCAAATGGGCGCCAAGGTGGTGGCCGTCAGCGACTGGCGCGGCGGCATCGCCAACCCGGAAGGCCTGAACATCGCGGACGTGATGCTTCACTACAAGGAGCATGCGACCCTCGGCAACTACCAACACGCCGAGCAGGTCTCGAACGCCGATCTCCTGATCATGCCGTGCGACGTGCTGATCCCCGCCGCCCTGGAGAGCGTGATCACCCCCGAGAACGCCGACCGCATCAAGGCCGAGATCATCATCGAGGCGGCCAACGCCCCCACCACCCCGGCGGGCGAGGCCATCTTGGAGAAGCGCGGCATCACCGTGGTGCCGGACATCCTCGCCAACGCCGGCGGCGTGGTCGTGAGCTACTTCGAGTGGGTCCAGGGGATGAGCCAACTGTTCTGGTCGGAGGAGGAGGTCAATGACCGCCTGCGCCGGATCCTGACCCGTTCGTTCGCCCAGGTCGCCCAGAAGGTGGAACGCGAGCAGCTCTCCTTCCGCATGGCCGCTTACTCCGTGGGCGTGGGCGCCGTGGCCGAGGCCACCCGCGTCCGGGGCCTGTACCCGTAACCGTATGCCATGGCCCAACGCGCTCGTTGCCATCCTGCTCGGCTTCATCGCAGTGATGGCCGCGATGCGCGCTCGGCGTGACATGGCGGCCACGCTGGGCCGCGAGTGGCGAATGCGCTTCCTGCTGGTGCAAGGCCTGCTGATCAACGTGGCGCTGTTCGCGACGATCTGCCTGGTGATCGGCAAGGGCGCCTCGGCGTCGGAGCAATGGCTGGCCGTGCTGGTCTATGGGCCGCTGTTCTACGGCTACAGCCTTTCCAACATCAACTGGACGGCCAAGAAGTTCCACGGGGTGGAGGGTTGAGGGCGGCCCTGCTGGCCCTCGCGCTGCTGGTCGCGGCCGGCCCGGCGCTCGCGGCGCCCAAGCCGCACCCTCCGGCAGGGCCCCTGCGCTCCACGATCTTCAAGATGCCGGCGCCGCTGCGCGCCAACGCGCCCGCCTGGGTGGGAACGCAGGGCAAGTTGGCCTTCCTGGGCAACCAAAGCCAGGGCGGCGCGGTCGACATCTACCTGTGGGACCCTAAGTTGCGCCAGATGGGCCGCGCCACCGACGGCGCCGGCGTGCGCCACAGCCTGACGGCCGCCCTGGACGGTCGCTTGGCCTACGTGGAGCGCGGGGACGGCCTCGCGCCGCCGCCGGCCGGCTGCCAACCTGGCCCCGACCGCATCGTGGTCTACAACTTCGCCAACGGCAGCAAGAAGCCGGTCTTCGAGGGCGGCTCCGTCGCGCCAGACACCCTGTGTTGGTCGCAGGACGGGCAACGCCTGGCCTTCCTGACGGTCGACGTCGACGGCGCGCCGGCCCTGGCTCTCATGCGGAGCGGCGAGCCGCTGGCCGTCACACGCCTGCCGGTCAACTACGCGCTGGAGGGCCTGGTGGGCTGGATGGACGCCCGCGAGGTCATGGCGAAGGCGATCGCCCCCAACGGCGCCCACGTGTTGCTGCGCGTCGGCAGCAGCGGCTTGAACGCCTTGCCGCCGGGC
Source organism: Cyanobacteria bacterium RYN_339 (assembly GCA_028287685.1). Lineage (GTDB taxonomy): Bacteria > Cyanobacteriota > Sericytochromatia > S15B-MN24 > JAQBPE01 > JAQBPE01. The sequence goes on from JAQBPE010000397.1 coordinate 3,360, forward strand.
CCCGGCCCCAAGCTCTCGCCCGACGGCCGTTACTTGCTCACCCGCCTGGCGGACGGCTACGACGTGGGTGTGGCGCTGCGTGGCACCGCCAGCGGCGGCCGCACCTTGCACCGCACCGCGGGCGCCTACGCCTGGGGCCCGGGCAACAAGCCTTACGTGGCCGTGGGTGGGGACGTGGTCGCGCTCGACCTGAACGGCAACGTCGTGAAGCTATACCCGGGCGCCGCCGCCAACGGCCTGGACGACATGGTGATCTCGCCGGACAGCAAGTTCGCGGCGCTGCTGACGGCGCACGTGCTCACGGTGCTGGCACTTTGAAGGCGGCCTGGCTCCTGGCGGGCCTGGCGCTGGCGCTCCCCGCCGGACCTGCCGCCGCGGAAACGCTCGGCATCCGCCCCTTGGGCGGCGACTACGAGTCCGCGCGCACGGTGGGCAACGGCCACTGGACGATCGAGGGCGGGGCCTGGGTCCCGAGCTTCTCCGCACCGGACAGCTCCGTCACGGCTGCAGACCAGGTCGTGCTGGACCGCTGGCAACAGTTCCCGGCCTGGCCCGAGATCCGGGGCATCTACGGGCTCTCCGAGGGCAACGAGGCCGTGGCGTTCATCGGCCCGGTGATCGGCGGCGCCTACCGGCGCTTCTTCCTGCGCGCGGAAGCGCCCTGGCCGGACGAGTACCTGCAGGCACTGATCCAGCTGGGCGGCGGCTTCAACTTGGCCAGCCATCTGCCGGAAGGCCACATCCGCGTGCCCGCCATCTTCGAAGCGGGCCCCTGGACCTTGCACGTGGCCGGCGGCGGCTACTACCTCTTCAATAACCAGCCCACGGTCGCCGTGGACACGGGCCTCGAGTTCTCGCCGCTGCCGGACTTCCAGGTGGGCGCGATGGCCAAGCTGCGCATGGACTCGTCCAAGATCACCCCGTTCGACGGCATCTGGTCGTTCGGCGCCGGCGCGCGCTACCGCATCGGGCTGCGCTTCGTCGTGCAGGCGGACGTGTACCAGGACGCCGGCCCACCCACCGTCGCTACGTCCAAGGCCGTGCCGCGCGTGGAGTTCCCCTTCCAGGGACTGCGCGCCACCGCCGGCTACTACTTCTAGTGCCGATGAAACACCGCGTTTACGGCGCCATCCTGGTCTTGGGGCTCGCGGCCCATGCGTGCGCCGGCTCGTTGCCGGCCGCCGCCCCCAAGGCCGTAAAATCGCCCGCGAAGGCCGCCGGGGGAGCCGAAAGCACAGCCGCAGCCGGCAACGCGACCAGCGCCGTCGCCCCCGTGGTCATTCTGGCCGGGGCCCCGATCATCTCCGACAACGGCGGCGGCATCGTATCCAACAACGGTGGCGGCATCGGCACCTTCGGGTCGGAGGGCACACGGGCCACCATTCTGGGCGGGCAAGTGATCGCGCCGGCGGCCCTCCTCCCGCTGGCAAGCGGGAGCCCCACCCCGGGGCCGGCCAACGTCTCCCAGGGCGCTTTCTCGGTAGGCGTGCCCGGCGTGGTCGCGGGATCCATGGGGGGCAGCGAAGGCGAAGGCGACCTTGGCAACGAGGAGGACCCGCCTCGATATGCCGGCCAGCGTGAGGTGGGTGGCGTCGTCGTGCGCGCGACCACCGTGGATGGCACGCTGCGAACGGACCGGGACGGGCACCAGATGCAGATCCGAACCAGTGCCGATGGCCGGTATGGGTTCATCCAGACCTGGGATGACCGCGCCGTGCTGCTGGACGCCGATCTTGGCACGTCAGGTCACCTGGCGGCGTTCGCGCCGTCGAAACGCGCCCTGGGCGGAGATGATCCATCGCTCCCCTACATCGGAGGGGCCGACATCGATCTTGTAAGCACGCTGTGCACCGTCTACCTGGTTGACCGCCTCTTGCCATCGACGGGCGATCGGCAGGCCGCCCTCGATCGCCTGACGCTGGAAGACGAGGCCAAGCTCCGTTCGCTGGTTACCAGGTACCTGGCCCCTGGGCTCGCCCCTGCCCTCGATCGCGTCCGCCTGGCAGGCCAGGTGGACGAGCTGCGCGCCGCACACGCCGACCTGGACAAGCACCTGCAGCTGATCAAGGGCTCGCTGTCAGGCGCAGGCGGCAACGCCACGCCTTAGTTCGACAGGATCTCGAGGTTGTTGCGGTTCAGGTACAGGCGGACCTGTTTGCCGTGGCTTAGCTGGATCCGGCGTTGCCAGACCATGTAGCGACCGAACTCCTCGGCGAGACCGATCAGGTAGTACTCGCCGTCAGGCAGCGACTCCATCTTGAAGCGGCCGAACTTGTCGGATTCCGTGCCGCTCGCGATCTTGCCGGCCTTGATCATGGTCCAGATCTTGCCGCGGTGGTCGGCCTTGAGGCTGGTGGCCTGGGCCTTGTTCACCTGGCGCACGGAGCCGGACTCGGAGACCAGCGGATCCCGCGACAAGTAGAACTGCACGCCGTGCAGGTACAGGATCTCGCCGGTTTCCGACCGGAAGAACGACACCAGGCCCACGATCGAGGCGGTGCCTACCTTGCCCGAAGGGGGGATGTAGGCCGGCTTGGGCGTCGGCGCCGGGTGTTTGGGCGTGGGCTTCGGCGTCGGCTTGCCATGCGGCGTCGCCATCGGCGTCGGCGTCCCGTGCGGCGTCGGCTTGGGGGTGGGCTTCGGCGTCGGCTTGGGAGTGGGCTTCGGCGTTGGCACCGGCGTGGCGGTCGGCTTCGGCGTGGCCATGATGGCCGGCTTCAGCGACGGCTTGGCCGTCGGCTTCGCGGTTGGCTTGGGCGTGGGCTTCGCAGTAGGCTTCGGGGTAGGCTTGGCCGTCGGCTTCGGCGTCGGCTTCGCGGTGGGCTTGGCCGTCGGCTTCGGCGTAGGGGTAGGCGTCGCCGTTGGCACGGGCGTCGGCACCGGCGTGGGGACGGCCGTCGGCTTCGGCGTCGGAACTGCCGTAGGCTTCGGCGTCGGGACCGCCGTAGGCTTCGGCGTCGGGACCGCGGTGGGCTTGGGGGTGGGCTTCGCCGTCGGCGCGGGCGTCGGTTTGGCAGTAGGCTTGGCCGTGGGCGCAGGCGTAGGCTTGGCGGTCGGCAGCGGGGTGGGCAACGGCGCCGCGGTCGCGGCGGCGGTCGGCTCCGCCGAGGGCGCCGGCGAGGCGGGCTTGTTGGTCTTGAGGCTCCGCAAGGCGGGGTAGAACAGCACCTGGACCAGGTGGTCGCTCTTCACGTCGAACGTCAGGTCCAACCCCTGCTTGATGTAGATCCGGCGCTCCGTGCCGCCCTCGTCGGGCACCACGTGGTCAGGAGCGCCCAGCTTGCCGGCCACGGTCTTGCGGTTCATGTTCAGCTTGATGCCACCTTCCAGCGCCTGCGGGAACGTGGGCAGGAACAGGATCGCCTTCACGACACCGGCCTTGTTGATGCCCACCAACACGTCCTCGCGCTGGTAGAACAGCCACTGGAGCTTCTCCTGGCCCGGCAGGTTGTAAATCGTCTGGAAATCCGTGGTCTGCTCGGGCTGGCCCAGCTTGGCCGTCACCTTGGCCTTGGTCTGGCCCATCAGGCTCATCAGCTCGCCCGTGGTGCGGGTGGCCACTTGGTAGGCCGCCAGGGCCGGCGCGGCGGGCAGCAACGAGCCGGACGCCACCGCGGTGGCGATCGCGAGCGTGGCGCTGGCGCGGAGCAGCTTAGCGAGACGATCCTGTGACAAGGGGCGGGTCTCCATAGGGACGAACTCCGAAGATCATACTAGATGGCTGGCAAGCGTGCTGTGACCTAAGAACGCGAGGCAACGCCAAATTAATTTAGTGTAAACTTTAGGTAGGATTCCGGCGAAGTCGACGATAACCCCTGAACGGTTCATTGACGAGGTGGAATGTGACGCGTTTCGGCGGAAGAATGATACAGGCCGCGATCACCGTGGCGCTAGCGCTGACCGGCTGCGGCCATCCGGTGGCGGCAGGCACGGAAGCGCCCATCGGCGCCGTTGAAGCCGCGAAGGCCACCGCGCGCGGCCTGGACGGCTGGCGCGACGAGATCATCTACTTCATCCTGACGGATCGCTTCAGCAACGGCGACCGCGCCAACGACTTCAACGTCAACACCAAGGACCCCAACGCCTACCACGGCGGGGACTTCCAGGGCATCATCAACAAGCTGCCTTACATCAAGGGCCTGGGCGCCACCACCATCTGGATCACGCCCATCAACGACAACAAGGACGACGCCCTGATCGGCAAGTACTGGGGCTACCACGGCTACTGGACCAAGAACTGGGAGGGTGTCGATGAGCACCTGGGCTCCGAGGCCAAGTTCAAGGAGCTGGTCACGGCCGCGCACGCGCTGGGCATGAAGGTCATGCTCGATATGGTCGTGAACCACATGGGCTATGACGCCGCCTGGGCCAAGGACGACGCCCACAAGGACTGGTTCCACCGCAACGGCGACGTCAAGAACTGGGACGACATGTGGCAGGTCCAGAACTGCGACATCTCCGGCCTCCCCGACATGAACACGGAGAGCCCCGAGGTCATCAAGTACATGGAGGACATGTGGGCCGGTTGGATCAACCGCACCCACGTCGACGCCTTCCGCATGGACACCGTCAAGCACGTGCCCATCAAGTTCTGGAGCCAGTTCAACCGCAACATCCACGGGCGCGCGCCCAAGGACTTCCTGATGCTGGGCGAGATGCTGCACGGCGACCCCGGCGCGTTGGGGCCCTATACGAAGGAAGGCGACTTCGACAGCCTCTTCGACTTCCCGATGTACTTCACGATCAACGACGTCTTCGCGCGCGGCCAGTCCATGCGCAAGCTGGGCGATCGCCTCCAACAGGACGGCGCGTACCAGGACGCCACCATGCTCTCGCCCTTCCTCGACAACCACGACATGCCGCGCTTCATGAGCGTGGCCAACAAGGACGAGCGGCGCCTGCGCCTGGCCCTGGCTTTCCTCATGTCCATGCGCGGCATCCCCACGATGTACCAGGGCACGGAAATCGGCCAGGACGGCCAGAGCGAAGCCGACAACCGCCGCGACATGGCGTTCGGCGCCAATCCCGCCCTCACCACCTACGTCTCGAAGCTGATGCACCTCCGCCAGGACCTCGCTCCCTTGCGCCGCGGCAAGCAGCTGGAGATGTGGCAAGACGACCAGGTGTACGGCTACAGCCGCCTCGACGGCAGCAACGAGGCGATCGTGCTGCTCAACAACGACGACCAGGCGCAGACGCGCGACGTGCCCCTGCGCGCGGAGAGCAAGCTGCCGGACGGCACGGTGCTGACCGACATGCTCAACGGCGGCACCGTGACGGTGGCCAACCACCACGTCCGCGTCGCGCTCGGCGCCAAGCAAGCCCGGATCTTCGCGGTCCAGGCCGGCAGGAAGCAGGCTCCGAAGAAGCGCGACTAGTGGTTAGGGGGGTATAATCAGCCAGACGAGCCCCCCTGACGCGACGAAGCGTAGCAAGGAGAAGATTCCGTGATCATCGGCGTTCCTACCGAGGTAAAGGATAGCGAGAACCGCGTGGCGCTGACGCCGGCGGGTGCACTCGCGCTCGTGCAGGCCGGCCACACCGTCTTGGTGCAGAGCGGCGCCGGTAACGGTAGCGGCATGACCGACGACGAGTACCGCGCCGCCGGCGCCGAGCTGGTCGACGACGTGGCCCACGTGTGGAGCCGCTCGGAGATGGTGGTCAAGGTCAAGGAGCCGATCGCCAAGGAGTACGGCTTCCTGCGCAAGGACCTGGTCCTCTTCACCTACCTGCACCTGGCGGCCGGCGCGGAGCTGACGCAAGCCCTGATCACCAGCGGCATCACCGCGATCGCCTACGAGACGATCCAGCTGCCCGATCGCTCGCTGCCCCTGCTGACGCCCATGAGCGAGATCGCGGGCCGCATGTCCGTGCAGGCCGGCGCCTACTACCTCGAGAAGGCCCACGGCGGCCGTGGCGTCCTGTTGGGCGGCGTGCCCGGCGTGCCCCCGGCGGACGTGGTCGTGATCGGCGGCGGCGTCTCCGGCACCCACGCGGCCAAGATGGCGCTCGGCCTGGGCGCCCAGGTCCAGATCCTCGACATCAACCTGGACCGCCTGCGTTACCTGGAGGACGTGCTCCACGGCCGCGTGATCACCCAGATGTCCAGCCCCATGAACATCGCCCGCGCCTGCGCGGCGGCGGACCTCGTCATCGGCGCCGTGCTGGTGCCGGGCGCCAAGGCCCCGCACCTCGTCACCGAAGACATGGTCAAGACCATGAAGCGCGGCTCCGTGATCGTGGACATCGCGATCGACCAGGGCGGTTGCGTCGAGACCATCCACGCCACCACCCACACGGACCCCGTGTACGAGAAGCACGGCGTGACGCACTACGGCGTCGCGAACATCCCGGGCGCCGTGCCCCGCACCAGCACCTTCGCGCTGAGCAACGCCACGTTGCCCTACATGCTGATGCTGGCGAACAAGGGCGCGGACAGGGCGATGGCCGACAACGCGGCCCTGGCGCTGGGCCTGAACGTGCGCGGCGGCAAGATCACGCACGACGCGGTCAAGGCAGCCCTGCCGCAGCTCGCGGCCGTCTAAGCACCTACTTCCTGCGGCGCGGTGACCTGGTTGGTCACCGCGCCGTTTTCTTGGGTACAGAGTCGCTTGGACCCACCTTCGAAAGGAAGCCCATGCGCCGACTCCTAGCCACCCTCCTGGTGCTTGCCCCCGCGGCCCCCGCCCAGGCCGCCAGCACCTTCGACCAGTCCGTCGACGTCTCCAGCGCGATCGTTGCCGTCACGGTCTACCCGGATCGCGCGCAGGTCACCCGCAAGGCCCACCTCGACGTCGGCCCCGGCAGCTACAGCGTGAAGTTCAACCACCTGCCCATGAGCCTGATGGCCGATTCCGTTCGCGTGGGCGGCAGCGGCAGCGCCACCGCCCTGCTGCATGGCTTCGACCTCAAGACCACCTACCTCGGCCAGTCGCCGGACAAGGCCGTGGCCGCCTTGGAGACCAAGGTCCAGAGCATCGAGGACGCGGATCGCAACTTGGTCGACCAACGCACCAACCACGAGCGCCAGCTGGGCATCCTGGTCCAGACCGCCAAGCGCACGGGCGACAGCCTGGCGAACCAGCTTGCCGCCGGCCACGCCAAGATCGTGGAGTGGCAGGCGCTGCTGACCTTCTTGCAGACCCAGGAGGCCAAGGAAGCCACCGCCATCCGCAACCTCGACGTGCAGCGCCGCAACTTGGCGAAGCAGCGCGCCAAGCTCGACGTGGAGCTGAACAAGCTGCGCGGCTTCCGCCAGACGGCGGCCCGCCAGATCCCCGTGACGGTCGAGGTGACCAAGGGCGGCGGCCTGGACCTGACGCTGGAGTACGTCGTGCCCGGCGCCAGCTGGACGCCCGCCTACGATGCGCGCCTGGACAGCAACGGCGAGCGCCTGGACTGGCGCTACTACGGCGTCGTGGCGCAGCAAACGGGCGAGGACTGGCCCGGCGTACACCTCCAGCTGTCGACGGCGCGGCCGTCCTCCGGCACCCAGCCGCCGCCGCTGAACAACTGGTTCCTGTCGCTTTACCAGCCCCGCCCCGCCATGGCGCCCGCCCCGGCGCGAGCGGCGCAGAACATCCAGATGCAGCGCAACGCCTTCGGCGCGGCCGCGGACGCCCGCAAGCCGATGGAGGATGAAGACCGTCCCGCCCAGGAGCCCGTCGCCGTGGTCACGGACCAGGGCAGCTCCGTCACGCTGGACGTGCCGCGCGCGGTCAACATCCCTTCCGATGGCGAGGCCCATCAGACGCCGGTGGGCAAGGCCTCCTTCACGCCCAAGCTGAGCTACCGCGTGGTGCCGCGTGTCAGCACGGACGCCTTCCTGACGGTGGAAACGAGCCATGCCGGCCCCTGGCCGATCCTGCCCGGCCCGGTCAAGGCTTTCGTGGGCCAGGACTACGTAGGCACCACGACGCTGACCAACGACATCGTGCCTGGCCAGCGCTTCACGCTGGCGATGGGCGTGGACCGCGGCATCCAGGTGCGGCGCCAGCGCCTGGAAAAGAACGTCGGCGAGGCCGGCCTGCTGCGCAAGGACGGCTTCGCGGAGTACAAGTACGAGGTGCTGCTGTCCAACTACAAGAAGGCCCCCCAGACCGTGCAGGTGTGGGAGCCCGTGCCGCAGACCACGGAGCAGCTGATCAGGGTGGCGCTGGACCACGGCGACGCGCCCCTGATGGCCAACACCGTGCCCGGCCAGGCCCGCTGGGAGTTCACGCTCAACCCGGGCGAGAAGAAGCAGCTCCACTGGGGCTACAAGGTCGAATTCCCGCAGGGCCAGATGCCGTCAGGGCTGGAATGAGCCGCCTTCGCTCTCCTCGCGCTCCCGCCGGGCTTCGTTCCGGCGGGTCGTGAGCATGGGCAGGCGCTCGCGCAGGCCATCCACGGCCAGCAGCATGTTCGAGGCGGGGGCGTAGGTGAACTCTACTTCCTTGCCCTCGACCAGACTCATATAGCGCAGCGGCGTCACCTCGAAGGTGCGGCCGGCGGCCTGCACGAAGAAGCGGCGCGGCGCCCGCTCGTCGCGCTTCTTGGCGCCCTGCATCTTGCGCCCCGTGATCGTCACGTAGGCCTCTTCCACCTCGCGCGCCAGCAGGTCCTCTTCCAGGCGGCCGGGCTGCTTGAGGTCGCTTAGCGCGAGCCGGCGCGTCTTGCCGCCCTGCGGGCTGTAGGAGATGATCGCGCCGATGAAGGCCACGATGATGGCTGCCGCCATGGCGATCGCCAGGCGATCCCCGCCATGGGCCGGCGATACGCTGCTCATCAGGAAGCCGGCCGGCAGGCCCCAAAGGCCTGCCGTCAGCCAGAAGCCACGCCAGGCTTCGTCCAGCGAGGCCTTGAAGTCGGCCAGGTAGTCGCGCTCGTCGGCGCTCATGGGTCTGCGGGCCATGCCCATGATGGTACATCGGAATCGCCGCCGGTGTATGCTGGTAGCCATGAGCGAGACGTCACCCTCACCGCTGCTGGCCTCTCCCACGCCGGATGCGGCCTTGCTGGCCGACATCGGCCAGCTGTACAACTCCCGCCTGCAGATCGACGAGATCGTGGGCCTGGTGGCCAAGCAGGCCGCCGAGCGCATGGCCGCGGAGGCCGTGTTCTTCTGGCATGACGCGTCGGATGGCGGGCTCTACCCGCGCGGCTGGTACGGCTCCGACCCCGCGCGCATGGCGGTCTTCGATCGGCGCTTCCGGACGTTCGGACGCCCCTTGAACAACTCCGACCCGGTGCTGGCGGCCCGCGCCGGTCGTTCGACCTTCGCCCCCGTGTTGGCGCGCTTCCCAGGCACCGTCGACCCCGTTTGGAAGGAGATGGAGGCCGCCAGCATGCTGGTCGCCCCGATCGCGGCCGCCCGCGGCCTGATCGGCGTGCTCTACGTGCTGCGCGGGGAGGGCGCGCCGCCCTTCACCGAACACGAGTTGGCGACGCTGGAGGCCGTGGCCCCCCAGGCCGGCCGCGCCATCGCGAACGCCACGCTGCTGGCGGAGGAGCGGTGGCAGCGCCAGAAGGCGGAGCTGATGTTCCAGGTCTCCAAGGCCATCCACACGGAGCTGAACTTCGACCAGGCCGTGCGTGAAATCGCGCTGTTGCTCAAGCAGGCCATCCGCACGCCTTGGGTCGGCCTGTTCGAGATCCTGCCCGGCGATCCGCACCCCACCGCCCTGCGCCTGGTGGGCAGCACCGCGGAGCCCGGCGTGGAGTTGCGCATCTGCAACGCACCCTGGTCGCTGGAGAATTGGCCCGAGGCGCACGCCGTCATGGCCGGCGAAGAGGGTCACCAGACCATCCTGCTGCCTGCGGAGCTACAAGAGGCCTTGGGCCACCCAGAAGGCGACTGGCGCGCCTTTCCGCTGGCCCACAAGCTAGGACCCCAGGGACTGCTGATCGTCAGCACGCCGGTCGGCGAGCACCGCCTGCGGCCCGAGGCGGTCGAGGTAGCCATTGCCGTGGCGGAGCTCGTCGCGCTCGCCATCATGAACCAGCACCTGATCGACCAGGAGGCCAAGACGCGCATCCAGATCATCCGCTCCCAGGCCGCGGCCCAGGAGCGCGAGGTGCTGCTGCGGCAAATCGTCCATGATTTGAGGAACGCCACCCAGGCGATGAGCCTGGTGGTGGAGGACCTCGAAATCTCGATCGGCGACGAGGCCAACGCCCAGGCCGGGCTCTCGACCTTGAACAGCCAAATTTCGTTCATCTCGAACTTCCTGAAGGAGAAGCTGCGCTGGATCCAGCACGGCGGCACCAGCGGCCCCGACCGCGTCTCCACCCTGGCGGACGTCTTCGCGGACCTGCAGGCCCGCTTCGCCCCGGCGGCCCGTGCCAGGCAGCAGCGCCTGATGGTCTCGCCGCCGGAGCACATCCAGGTGGCGCTCTCGTCCGTCCAGCTCGAACAGATCCTGGGCAACCTGCTCGACAACGCCATCAAGTACACGCAGCCCGGCGGCGAGGTGCGCCTGCGCGCGGACTTCTCCGACGGCTGGGTGACGATCTACGTGAGCGACGACGGACCCGGCATCCCGACCTCGATGCAGGCGCACCTCGGCGAGGTCGGCTACCGCGGCGGCAACGGCCAGGTCGAAGGCGCCGGCCTGGGCCTGGCGAATGTCCGCCTATTGGTCACCCAGGGTGGCGGCCTGTTCGGCTTCTCGAGCCGGTTGCAAGTCGGCACCACCTTCCACGTCAGCCTGCCCACCACCCTCTGGGGGCGGATGATCAACTGAACGGCGGCAAATCGTGTTCTAGCTGCACAAGCCAAGCCGGGAGGGAGCTTGCTAGGCTGGATCCATGTCGACCTTAGCCAAAGCCTCCATCTCCGGGATCAAGTGGTCCGCGCTGACGCAACTGGTCGCGCAGATCGCCCAGTATGGCAGCTTCGTGCTGCTGGCCCGGCTGCTCTCGCCCGAGGACTTCGGCGTGGTGGCTTGCGCCACGCTGGTCGTCAACTTCGTGGCGATGCTGAACGAGCTGGGGCTGGGCGCGGCGCTGATCCAACGGTCGGAGCTGACGGCGGGCCACCTGAACGCGTGCTTCTGGAGCAACGTGGCGGCAGGGCTGGCGTTGGCGTTGGTGGTCGGCGGCAGCGCGGGCTGGGTGGCGGGGTTCTTCCACAGCCCGGCCACGGCGCCCCTGCTGGTGGCGCTGGCGCTGGGCTTCCCGATGATCGCGCTGGCGGTGGTACCCAAGACGCTCATGGAGAAGGCGCTGCGCTTCAAGGAGCTGGGCCTGGTGGATGCGGGCGCGGCGATCGCCAACGCCTCCGTGGCCGTGACCATGGCCGCCACCGGCTGGGGCGCGTGGAGCCTGGTAGCAGGCACCCTGGTGGGCTATGCGATCCAGCTGGTGGCTGTCTGGCCGTTGGCCGGTTGGAAGCCCGGCTTGCGCTTCGCCCGGACCGAGCTGAACGAGCTGTTCGCCTTTGGCCTCAACGTCCTGGGTACGCGGGTGGTGGGATACGTGAACGCCAACATCGACTACATCGTGATCGGCCGCATGCTGGGCCCCGCGGCCCTCGGCGTGTACTCGCTGGCCTACAAGCTGGTCACCTGGCCGATGCTCAAGATCTCGCACGTCGTGCTGCGCGTCATGTTCCCGGCCTTCGCGCGGATCCAGGACGATGACGAGGCGCTGCGGCGCCACTATGGGACGCTGGTGGGCACGCTCGCGCTGGTGACTTACCCCTTGCTGGCGGGGCTCGCGGTGATGGCGCCGGAAGCCCTGCCGTTGGTGTTCGGGCCACGTTGGGCCGGGGCCGTGGAGCCGGTGCGGGCGCTCTGCCTGGCCGGGGCGCTCAAGGCCACCATCTGCTCGATCGGCACGGTGTTCCTGACCAAGGGGCGGCCCGACCTGGAGTTCCGCAGCAACATGCTGGGCACCGTGATGCTGGCCATCTACGTGCCCCTGGGCGTGCGCTTCGGCACGGAAGGCGTGGCCTACGCGATCGCGCTGGTGACCCTGGTGGGCGGGTCCTGGCAGCAGCTGCTGGCCAACCGCCTGCTGGGCCTGGATGCCCGGACGTACCTCGCCGCGATCCGGCCGCAGGCGCTGGCCGCGCTGGCGGGCGCCGCGGCCCTGGTGGCGCTGCGCTGGGCCGGGCAGGCCCTGCCGCCCCTTGCGCTGTTGGCGCTGGCGGTGCCGCTCTTCGGCGGGGTCTACCTGGGTCTGCTAACTGCGCTGGGCTACAACTGGCCCAAGCGCCTGTCGCCCGCCGGCGTCACCGTCAAACTGAGCCGCTTCCGGCGCAAGGGCTTTACTCGCCAGGCTTCGTAACGTTGCCTTTGTCGTCCACGAACCGGATCCGCTCCAGGTGGGGCGTCAGGCTGCTCTTCACCGCGTCGATGTAGGCGCGGCGCAGCTGGGCCTGTTCGGCCTTCTCCTCGTCCGACAGGCCCTCGCCCTTGGCCTTGGTGGCGAGCTCGTTGATGCGCTTGACGTTATCTTCCATCGGCTTGGCTCCTGGTAAGCGGGCTCATCAGCCCGTAGGGACCCTTTTCCTGGCAGCGCGGCAGCCATTCGCAGCCGACGCAGACTTGCCCCATCAATTCCTCGCGGCGTGCCAGCACCGCCCAGTGGGCGTCATCGAGCGACATCACCCGCCCCGGCTCCCACCCCATGGCGTCGAGCAGCGCGTGGTCGCGGCGCATGATCGACTCCTGGTACTGGCAACTTTGGCCGTCCGGCTGCAACGACGGGCACGCCGTACAGATGGGGTCGGCCATGGCCGCCACCTCGACGTCCACGGCTCCGGCGGCGCGCACGCCGTCGCAGAGCGCCGTGAAGTTGTCGGTGAAATCCGTGCTGTAGCCCGCCCCGCGGTAGTGCAGCGTGCAGAGGAAGTGGTGCCCCCGCAGCGCGATCACAGGAAGTGGCCCAGCTTGGCGGCCTTGGTGCTCAGGTAGCCGCGGTTGTGCGCGTTGGGGTCGATCTTGATGGCTACGCGCTCCACCACGTCCAGCCCATAGCCCTCCAGGCCCACGACCTTGCGCGGGTTGTTGGTGAGCAGCTTCATGGAGGTGATGCCCAGGTCCACCAGCACTTGCGCGCCCATGCCGTAGGTGCGCAGGTCGGGCGCGAAGCCGAGCTGCTTGTTGGCCTCCACGGTGTCGAGGCCGGTGTCTTGCAGCGCGTAGGCTTGCAGCTTGTTCAACAGCCCAATGCCACGCCCCTCTTGCTTGAGGTACACGAAGACGCCGCGCCCTGCCTCGCCGATGATCTCGAGGGCCCGGTCGCGCTGAGGGCCGCAGTCACAGCGCAGCGAGCCCAGGGCATCGCCCGTCAGGCACTCCGAGTGCATGCGCACCAGCGTGCCAGGCAGCGTGGGGTCGCCCAGCACCATGGCGACGTGCTGGGTGCCGTCCAGCGTGTTCTCGTAGCCGTAGATCGTGTAGTCGCCCCACTCGCTGGGCAGCTTTGCCTTGGCCTTGCGGACCATGAAGCGCTCCATCCGCATGCGGTACTCGATCAGCCGGGCGATCGAGGTGAGCAGCAGGCCTTGCTCCTTGGCAAAGGCCGCGAGGTCCGGGAGGCGCGCCATGGTGCCGTCCGGGTTGAGCACCTCGCAGATGACGCCCGCCGGCACCAGGCCCGCCAGGCGCGAAAGGTCGACCGCCGCCTCCGTGTGGCCCGCGCGCTCCAACACGCCGCCGGACTTGGCCACCACCGGGAAGATATGGCCCGGGCGGCGCAGGTCGGAGGGGTGGGCGGTCGGGTCGATCGCCACGTGCACGGTCTTGGCGCGGTCCGCGGCGCTGATGCCGGTCGACACGCCCGCGGAGACGTTGGCGTCGACGGACACGGTGAAGGCCGTGCTCTGGGGGTCGGTGTTGATGCTGGCCATCGGGTCGAGGCGCAGGCGCTGGGCCTGGTCCGGCGTGATGGCGAGGCAAATCAGGCCCCGGGCGTGGGTGGCCATGAAGTTGATGGCTTCGGGCGTCGTCTCCGACGCGGCCATGATCAGGTCGCCTTCGTTCTCGCGGTCTTCGTCGTCGACGACGATGATCATCTGGCCAGCTCTCAAAGCTTCCAGCACCTTGGGGATGGGGGCGAACTCGAACTCCGCGTGGTCCATGACCTAAAACCCTTGCCTTGCTAGCTCCTCGAGCGTCAAACCCGGGGACTTGGTGCCTCCCATGAGGCGTTCGACGTACTTGCCGATGAGGTCGACCTCCACGTTCACCCGATCCCCCTCGCGGCGGTGTTGCAGCGTGGTCTCCTTGAGGGAGTGGGGGATGATCGTGAGGTCGAAGTGGCCGGCATGCACGCCGACCACCGTCAGGCTGACTCCGTCGATGGTAATCGAGCCTTTGGGTATCAAATAGCGCATGAGCGGCTCCGGCAACGCGACGGCGACATGCACGCCTTCACGCTCCCGAATGGAGACGATGCGGCCCACGCCATCGACGTGGCCGGCGACCAGGTGCCCGCCCAGCCGCGCATTGAGCGTCAGCGCTCGTTCAAGGTTGAGCTTGTCGCCCACCCGCCAGGCCTCGATCGTGGTCGCGGCCCGCGTCGAGGACGAGTAGTCCACCCAGAAGATTTCGCCGTCCAGCCGTGTGACGGTCAGGCAGACGCCGTTCGTTGCCACGGAATCACCCAAAGCCACACCGGAAGCGACTTTCGGGGCGCGGATCGCGAGCTGGCCGTGCGGGTGCGCCGTGATGGTTCCGAGCTCTTCGACAATCCCCGTAAACATCCTAGTCCTCGGGCTGCGTGTAGGCTTCCAACAGGATGTCGCCGTTCATCTGGCTGCACGACATCCGGTAGAGCTGCACGGCCTCTTCCAGCAGGACCACGCCGGAGCCCTCCACCATCGTGGGGGCGCCCACGCCGCCGATGATCTTGGGCGCCACGTAGGCGTAGATCTTGTCGACGATGCCGGCGTCCAGCGCGGCGGAGTTCAAGGTGCCGCCGCCCTCCAGCAACACGCTGGTGATCTCGCGCTTGCCCAGCATCGGCATCAGCTTGGCGAGGTCGATGTGGGTGTCTACGTTGAAGCCGCTGTCCAGGCAGACCAGGATCTCCGCGCCCACCTCGCGCAGCGCCCGCACCCGGTCGTCCGGCGCGCGAGAGCACACGCAGATGATCGTGTTGGAGCGCAGGTGCGCCGTGGCCTGCTTGCTGAAGAGGTTCGCGTTGAGCGGCGTGCGGGCCATCGAGTCGATGATGATCTTGATGGGCTGGCGGCCGCCGGGGATGCGGCATGTGAGGCGCGGGTTGTCTTGTACAACGGTGTTGACGCCGACCATGATCGCGTCGTAGGTGGCACGCAGCGTCTGGACGTGCATCCGCGAGTCTTCGTTGGTGATCCACTGGCTTTCGCCGGAGGCCGTGGCGATCTTGCCGTCCAGGCTCATGCCGGTCTTGATGGCGACGAACGGGCGCTTGGTCTTGATGTACTTGAAGAAGCGCTCGTTCAGGCGGGTGGCCTCGTGGGCGGAGGTGCCCACCTCGACGTCGATGCCGGCATCGCGCAGGCGCTGGATGCCCTTGCCCGCCACCAGCGGGTTGGGGTCCATCACCGCCACCACCACGCGGGTGATGCCCGACGAAAGCACGCGCTCGACACAGGGCGGCGTGCGGCCATGGTGCGCGCAGGGCTCCAACGTGACGTAGAGCGTGGCGCCTTCCGACTCGGCGCCGGCGGCGTCGAGCGCGAAGATCTCGGCGTGGGACTTGCCGGCCTGCGGATGGAAGCCTTCGCCCACCACCTGGCCGTCCTTGACGACCACGGCGCCCACCATCGGGTTGGGGCTGGTCCAACCGCGCCCCTGCCAGGCCAGCTCGATGGCGCGGTCCATGTACTGCCGATCGGCGTCGATTCCGAGCTGGACGGTCTTTTCCATAGGTTGCGAGTTCCCCGCACGTAGCATTGAAGCGGATTGTGTCCTCTTCAGTATATCCCGCGGGGGCGATTTCCGAAAGGCGCGCCCGGAGCGCGCATTTAATCCAAGTTTCAATCAGTTTTTACCGGATCGCAGGGGCGATCGCCGATAGGGCTAGTGGAAGTTGGAAGGTAGTTTTTCGAGGGAGTTTGTAAGATGTCGATCGGCCTGGTGGGGCCGCGGCTCTTGAGTTGGGGTGCGTCCTTCGGGACGCCCGCCGGCCAGGTGCTGCCTGCCCAAAATCCTGTCGCCCAGCCCGCGCCGTTCGGCGCCGACGTCTTCGTGCCGTCCGCGGCACCCCAGGCGGCCCTTGATAGGACGGTTTCCGCCCAGCTGTCGCAGCTAACGCAGCAGCTCATGCAGCTGCAGGCGGAGCTGGCCACGCTCATGCAGAACCAGCCGCCGGTACCGGGCGCTCCAGGCGCCG
>JAQBPE010000410.1 GCA_028287685.1 Cyanobacteria bacterium RYN_339
CGCGCTCGGCTTCCGGGACGTGGGCGAGCAGACCGCCAAGCTCCTGGCCCAGCGTTTCGGCACCATGGAGCGCTTGCAGGAAGCCACGCTGGAGGAGCTGAACGAGATCAAGGGCCTGGGGGCGATCGTCAGCCAGAGCGTTTACGACGCCTTCCAGGAGCCCCACAACCGCAAGGTGATCGGCAAGCTGCGGGAGGCCGGGCTGAACCTGGCCGAGGGCGATGGCCCGGTGCCGGTGACGGACGGGCCGTTCCTGGGCAAGGACTTCGTGTTCACCGGGCGCATGGAGCACCTGGCGCGGCCCAAGGCCGAGGCGCTGGTGGTGCAGCTGGGCGGCAAGGCCGGCGCGGCCGTCAGCAAGAAGACCACCTACCTGGTGGCCGGCGCGGAAGCCGGCTCCAAGCTCGAGAAGGCCACCAAGCTGGGCGTGGCCGTGTTGGATGAAGAAGGCTTCCTGGCGATGGTGCGCGATGCCGCGCCCGAGCTGGCGGAAGGCTTGACGAGGTAACGTATGCACGCGGTCGTCCTGTACCACCTGCCCTGGGAGCTGACGCGCGACCTGGCCACCACCGTGGCCACGGAGCTGGGGGCGCGCTGCATCCCGTTCGACCAGCGGCCCGACCTCCACGGCTACGACCTGGTGGTGCTCTCCACCCCGGCGGCCGGCGTCTTGGACCCGCGCCTGTTCGCCTTCGCCGCCACGGAGCTGCGCGGCCGCACCCTGGCCCTGCTCACGGACGTCGGGCCGCTGGGCGAGCCGATCTTCTGGGGCCTGGCAGCCGCCGTGTTGGCGGGCGGCGGGAAGTTCTTCGCCCCGCCCCTGCACATCTCGACCGGTTGGCTGGCCGATACGCGGGACCTGGCCCGGCGCCAGGCCCAGGAGTGGGGCAAGCTGCTGGCCGGCGCCTTCCCGACCCGCTCGTTCCCGCACGGGCCGGCTGGCAAGCGCGAATACCGCTAAGCGGCCTCGTCGGTTCTGCCCAAGCAATACCTGCTAAGATCGCGGCATGCATGTCCCTACCGATGAACTGATCGTCTTCGGCCCGATCGGGCTGTTGGCCGTCGTCTACCTCGGCCGCCAGGCCTACCTGGCGTTCAAGTACCGGCACGTACCGTAAAGGGAGGGATCCGCATGTCTTCGACGCTGGATATCATGCACACCACCGCGCGCCGCCTGGATCTGGCTTACCGCGCAAAGGGCCACGGGCCCACGCTCGTGCTGCTGCACGCCTTCCCCTTCAACCAGGACATGTGGGAGCCCCAGCTCGAAGGCCTGTCGGACGTGGCGCACGTCATCACGCTGGACCTGCCCGGCTTCGGTGCGTCGCAGACCACGGACGGCGACTTCTCGCTGGATACCATGGCGGAGATCGTCCATGACTTCGTGCGCCACCTGGGCCACGAGCGCGTGGTGCTGGGCGGCCTGTCGATGGGCGGCTACATCGCGCTGGCATATGCCCGCAAGTACCCCGCCCACCTGCAGGGGCTGATCCTGGCGGACACGCGCGCCAACGCTGACACGCCGGAAGCGCGCAAGCGCCGCCTGGAGCAAATCCAGGAGATCAATCAGTTCGGCCTGCTCGGGCTCTCCGAGAGCATGCCACACAAGGTCCTGACGCCCGCCACGGCGGTGAAGCGCCCGGCCCTCCTGAAGGAGTTGGGTGGCCACATCGCCGCGAGCAACGTGATGGCCGTGACCGGCGCGCTGGAGGCCATGGCCAACCGGCCGGATGCGATGGACGTGCTGCCCGGCATCCATGTGCCGACGCTCGTGATCGTGGGCGAGGGCGACGAGCTGACGCCACCCACCGCGGCCCAGGAGATGGTGGACCACCTGCCTAACGGCAAGCTGGTGAGCCTCCCCGGCGCCGGCCACATGTCGAACTTGGAAGCCCCCGAGGCCTTCAACCAGGCCGTGGCGGACTTCATGCGTCAGTTCACGCGGTAGGCGCGCAGCCAGAGCTCCAGAATCATCAAGTTCCACAGGCCCTGATCGAGGTCCTCGCCCTGGGCGTGGCGCCGGATCAGGGCTTCGACCTCGGTGGGGGCGAAGAGTCCGCGGTCGCGGGCGGTGACGCCCAGCAGCACGTCCTTCAGGAGGTCCTGGCCGCGTGGCGCACGGAACCAGGTGGCCGTCGGCGTGTGGAAGCCCTGCTTGGGGCGGTGGATCACCGCCGCGGGCAGGATCCGCTCCGCGGCGCGCTTGACGACGTATTTGGTGGTCTCGCCGCGCAGCTTGTCCCGGTCCGGTAGGCCCAGCGCCCAGTCCACCACGTCATGGTCGAGGAAGGGGACGCGCGCCTCCAGCGACGCCGCCATGGTCGTCTTGTCGACCTTCATCAGCACGTCGTCCACCAGCCAGCCGCGCAGGTCCAACAGCAGCTGGGCGGCGAGCGTGCCGTCCGCGGGGACGGGCGGATCCGCGGCAAGCGCCGGGGCGGCCAGCAGGCGGGCGCGGGCCTCCGGCGTGAAGTTGGCCACCCATTGTTCGCGCCGGCGGGCCGGATCCGCGGGGGAGAGCAGGATCTTGGCCACCTTGCGGGGCAAGGCGGGGGCGATCGCCCGCAGCAGCCCGCGGCCGGGCAGCGCATGGAACCGCTGCGCCCAGCGCTCCAGCCGGTAACGGGGATAGCCGCCGAACAGCTCGTCGCTGCCCTCGCCCGTCAACACCACCTTCACCTCGCGCGCCGCCGCGCGCGCCAACAACAGCGTGGGCAGGGCGGCGCGGTCGGCGACGGGCTCGTCCAGGCTCCAGGCCAGCGCCGGCAGCTCGTCCAGGGCCGTGTCATCCAGCCGGACCACCTCGTGCTGCACGCCCAGGTGCTTGGCGACCGTTGCCGCCCAGGGCGATTCGTCCAGGCGTGCGTCGGCGAACCCCGCCGTGAAGGTCTTGAGGCCCGGGCCCGCGTGCTCGCGCATCAGCGCCACCACCAGGCTGGAGTCCAAGCCCCCGCTGAGGAAGGCGCCCACGGGCACGTCGGCCACCATTTGCCGGCGCACGGCGTCGCCCAGCACGCGGGGGAAGTCTTCGCTGCGCGAGGCCGGCACGGGCTCCGTGGGCGACCAATAGGCTTGAATGACGGGATCCTGGCCCGCTTCCAAGCGCATGAAGCTGGCCGGCGGCAGCTTGTAGACCCCGGCCAGGATGGTGGCCGGGCCGGGCACGTATTGCCATGTCAGGTAGGCCGCCAGGGCGTCATGATCGAGCCGCCGCGGGACGCTGTCGTCCGCCAACAGGCTCTTGAGCTCCGAAGCGAAGGTCAGGCGTCGCGGACCGGCGTGGTAGTACAAGGGCTTCACGCCGACCCGGTCCCTTACCAAGTACAGCCGGCCTTTGCGGCCGTCCCAGAGCGCGAAGGCGAACATCCCGTTCAGCTCGCGGAAGGCCGCCTCGCCATGGGCCTCGTACATGCGCAGCACCACCTCCGTGTCGGAGGCCGTCTTGAAGGCCACGCCGGGCAGGCGCGTTTGCTTCAATTCGCGGTAGTTGTACAGCTCGCCGTTGAAGACCAGCTGCAGCCGGCCGTCGTCCGACCCGATGGGCTGCCAGCCCCCTTCCAGGTCGATGATGGCCAGCCGCCGCATCGTGAGCCCGGCCGGCACCTCGTGGAACGCCCCGCCGCCGTCCGGCCCGCGGTGCACCATGGCCCCGGCCAGGGCATCCAGGAGCGTGCGGTCGCCTTCCCCAAAGAACCCCGCGATGCCGCACATGGCTAGACGGCCTCGCCGGGCCGCGACGCGAGCTTGGTTTCTTCCAGGCCCGCCATGCGAGCGATCGCCGCGACCATGCCCAGGGCAGCCCAGTAGAACGCGCTGCCGGGCAAGGTGTACAACACCGGGCCGCCGCTGACGCCGGCCACCGTGACGCCCACTTCAATCATGAGCATCACGCGCACCAGCTCCCTTAGGTGGGGGTCGTCCAACCGATCGTAGACCTTCAAGGCGTAAGCCATTCCCCAGAACACGATGAACAGGTAAAGGATCAAGCCGGGCCAGCCCAACTCCGCCAACATGCTGAACACCTGGCTCTCCGTGTAGGCCGTGGCCGAAACGATGTAGTTACCGCTGAAGCGGGAGGACGCGCCCGCGCCCAGTCCCACGCCGGCGGGGTAGATGAAGGACCACTCGACGACGCGCTGCCAGATCACCGTGCGTTGGCTCAGCGAGCCTACCTGGCCGGGCGCCGTGAGGGTGAGCATGCGGTCGGCGACCAACTTGCCGGTAGAGGCTTCCTCGTAGGTCGAGGCGTCGCCATTGCTCTTCGGCATCACCGACACCAGCACGGCCGCAACGGCCATGACGCCCAGCATGCGCTTCCAACGGGCCGACGCCTCGCCGGACACGATCACGCCGATCACCCAGGCCACCAGCAGGCCCAGGTAGGAGCTGCGGACAAAGGTGACCGCCAGGCCCAGCAACATACAGGCCAGGAAGAAGGGCGACAACATTCGCGCGAAGGTGGCGGCGCCCTTCATGCGCAGCATCCCCGTGGCCGCGGCGCAGCTGATGACCATATACTGGGAGAACGTGCTGGTGAACGTGAAGGTCGAGAAGGCGCGCATTTGGGCGCCGATAGTTTGCGACGTTACGTAGTTCTGCTCCGCCCAGGTGCGATCATAGCTCGGGAAGTCGTAGATGTACTGGAAGGCCCCGTAGAGCCCCGTAACCGACCCAACCAAAAGCAGGACGTACAGCCAACTGTTGACCTGCTCCCGACGCGTCACGATCTCCTGGACCAGGAAGTACATCATGATCCAGAGGGTGAACTGCCGGACGCCGTTGATGCCTGCCTGGACGCTCCCCATCATGGGATTGAAGATCTCGAGCACGTTGAGGCCGATCATCAACACGATGGCGATCCGCAGCGGCTTCTCGAACAGCAGCTCGGGGCGAGGCCTCCGCAAGCGCATCGTCATGAAGTAGCCCAACACCATGGCGCCCAACAGCGCGTCGGGCAAAATGATCAACGGGTCATTGCCGGATCCCGTGAGCGGTTGGTACAACAGGTACACGCGCCGGATCAGCGTCGCGAACGGGAAGTAAATATAGAAGATCGGCCAGCCGAACCGCCAGTTGATGAGCGCCGGCGTCAACAGCAAAATCGCGATGATGATGCCGAGACTGGTCCGGGTGGGCGGACCACTCCGGCAGAAGTAAATCAAAAGACCGGAACTGGCCAGCACCAGCAGCAAGGCGAACAGGTTGACCAACCAAGCGGGCCGCCGCCCGGGGGTCAAGGCTTCCATCATTTCCAGGCCGCCAAGCGAGCTTCTGCACAAGCAATCGGGCTAATTTCGGGGCAAATGCTCACAGCTATAGCTTACCCCCCGTGGCTATAATTGGAACTGGAACCGATGGGGAGTCAGAGGGAGGAGTTCCAATGCTAGCTTTCTTTTACGGCGCGGCGGGGGTCGCGCTCTTGCTCATGGGCGCGGGCATCTTTTGGGCCGCGTACCAGGTGGTCTATCTGCTGAAGCACGTGCGGTTGATCCTGCTGCCTCAAGTGGAGTTGACGTTGACGGAGGTCCAGAAGAGCCTGAACCACATCGACGAGCTTGCGCAGGACGTGGACACGACCGTCGAAGGCGCCAACCAGATCGTGGCGACCGCCAACCGCACGGTCCAGTCGATCGAAACGAGCGTGGAGAGCTTCAACAAGAACGTTGCCGTGCCCACGTTCATCCGCCTGGCGGCCACCAAGCATGGGCTGACGGCGGCGTGGCAAGCGTTCCGCGCGCCGCGGCCGGAGCCGAAGAAGCTCGTTGTGTTCCAGGAACCGGGCGCCGCTCCAGAGATTGGCGTGCTTCAGCCTTAACTGGTTTCTCTATCTAAACACTCGAAAGCCGGCTACGTGGGCCGGCTTTCGAGTGTTTTGGAGTTGGGAGTTGGGAGTTTTGGAGTTGGGAGTTTTGGAGTTGGGAGTTGGGAGTTGGGAGTTGGGAGTTGGGAGTTTTGGGAGTTGGGAGCGAAACCGCCGCTCACAAGAAGGTTATATCCCACCCTGGTTGCACCACGGTTGCAAACGAAACCCACATCGTTAAGTTGCCGTTAAACCCATTCTCGCAACCCATAAGAAAAGGGGCGCCGGCTGCTCGGCGCCCCTCGCTAACCCACCCTGACGGGTCGTTTCACCTTGTCCCACGTCACCGACTGGCTGCCCTTGAAGTACCGCCAGGCCCCACAGAGCGCCGCATAGTTGAGGAACGAGAAGAAGAACGGCAGGTAGGCGGGCCCCCACTTCTTGCCAGACCGCTCCAACTGCCAGCCCAGGAAGGCCAGCGCATAGAAGCCCACCTGCGCCGCCATCAGGGCCTGGTAGAGCGGCCGCCCCAGCAGGGCCAGGTTCGCCAGCAAGATGGCCGGCAACAGGAACGGCACCACCACCCAGCGCAGGACACGGTGCGAGATGTACTGGAAGGCGATCACGCCGTAGGTGGGTGACAGCAAGGGCCAGAGGCGCACCACGGCCTGCCAGCCGCCCGCGACGATGCGGACCTTGCGCTTGAACTCCTCGGCCGCGTTCGGCGAGGCCTCTTCCAGCGAGATGGCCTCGGGCTCGTAGACGACGCGGTGGCCATCGCGCACGAGGCCCATCGACAGGATGAAGTCCTCGATGATCGAGTCGGGCGCCGGCGCATGGGCCACGAAGATCTCCTTGCGGATGGCGAAGATCTCACCTGCAGCGCCCATCGCGGAGCTCACGCGCGAGTCCAGCCGCTTCAGCAGCGACTCGTAGCGCCAGTACAGGCCCTCGCCCTTGCTGACGGTGCCGTCGTCCGCGGCCACGCGCTTCTCGCCGGCCACCAGCGCGACGCGCGGATCGCCGAAGTTGCGCACCAGCTTGCGCAGGCTGTCCACCGCGAACATGGAGTTCGCGTCGGAGAAGACCAACACCTCGCCGGTGGCCACCGGCGCCGTGCGGTTGACCGCATGGATCTTGCCGCGGCGCTCCGGGCGGTACTCCAGGCGCACGCCGCGATCGGCATAGCGCCGCACCACGTCACAGGTGCCGTCGGAGCTGCCGTCCGCCACCACCAGGATCTCGAGCAGTGCCCTGGGGTAGTCCAACGCGAAGCTGTTCTCGATCTTGGCCGCGATCACGTCCTCCTCGTTGAACGCCGCGATCAGCAGCGTGACGGGAGGCAGCCGATCCGTGTGGACC
>JAQBPE010000423.1 GCA_028287685.1 Cyanobacteria bacterium RYN_339
TCGGCAGCAAGCGCTGGGCACCGGCCAGGTCGCCCTTCGCCAGCAGGCCGTCGATGGGGGCGGCCGGATCCGCCGTCGCCCGGGGCTTCTCGGGATGGACGTCGGCCATTTCCTGGGCAAAGGCCGCGGCCGCCTTGGCCTGTATCTCCGCGGCGCGCTGCTTGCGATCGGCCGAGCCCGCGATGTGGCTCAAGATCGAGGCATCGCTCGTCATTTCGGCGGCCCGATCGGGCGACACGCCGGCTGCGAGGGCGGCGGCGTGAGCGCGGGCCGCGCCCTGGTGGATTTTGTTGACCACCACGAGCCCGAGGAACAGCACGACGCCGACGATCGCGGCGGGGATCATCCAGGACGGGCGCTGGGTCTTGGTGGGCTTCTTGGGGGTGGGCTTCTTGGCAGGTGGCATCGTTAGCTCATGCTACAAGCCTTGCAGGCGTTCCAGCAAGGATCCCGTATGCCGCTGCACGGCGCGCGGCAGGCTGTATTCGATTGCGTTGCCGGCCAGCACCCGTTCGCGCTCCGCGAGGGCGAAGAAGCGCTCTCGGGCTGCCGGGTCGAGGTCCCCGGCCTGCCGCTCCAACAGCTCGCGGGCACGGACCACCAGGGACGCGGCGGCTTCGTGGTATGGGCGGGCGGCGGCCAGGCCGAAGAGCGCCTCCGCCAGCAGCGGCTCGAGGCCAATGCTCTCGGCCAGGCGCTCCATCCACTGGAAGTGGACCTCGGCCGCCATGCCGGTGGCCAGCGCCACTTCGCCCAGGATGCCGTGCAGCTCCGCGGCTTGCTGCTCCGCGCCGATGCGTTGGGCGATGCCGAGGGCCTTCTCGGCGGCGCGTTGGGCGGCCGCCCAGTGCTCGGCGGCGATCGCCACGCGGGCCCGCGCCTTGAGCGCGCGCACTTGCCCGCCATCCGCATGGCAGCGCGCCGCCGCGGCCAACGCCGCATCGGAGGCCGCCACCGCCGCATCGATCTCGCCCCGGCGCGCGTGGATCTCCGCGAGCTGGGCGTGCAGCCGGCAGGCGGGCTCCGTCTCGCCCGTGCGCGCCACCAGGGCGGCCAGCACGGCGCCGGTCTCGACGGCCGCGTCGAGGTCGCCGCAGTGGGCCTGGACCTCCAGCAGCCATTGCAGCGCCAGCGTTTCCAGGAAGGCGTTCTTGATGTCGCGGGCCAGCTCGAGCACGCGGCGCAGCAGCGGCTGGGCGGCCGCCATCTGGCCGCGGTAGGCGCCGGCAACGGCCTCGACCACCATCGAGGCGCCGATCAGGTAGGTGTGCTGCACCCGCAGCGCGCGGTCGTAGGCGTCTTTGGCGTGGGCGATCGCCATGCCGAACTCGCCTTGCTCGAGCGCCACGAGTCCCAAATTTACCAGCGCGGCCACGGCGCCGGACGGCGTGTTGATCTCCTCGCTCAGCGCGAGGCTCTTGGCGAAGCCGATGCGGGCGGCGGCGTAGTCCCCCAGCGTGTATTGGGCGTTGCCGAGGACCAGGTAGGCGTCGCGCAGCCCGCTCTTGTCGCCCAACCCGGGCAGGATCGCGAGCGTCTCGTTCAGGTGGGCCATGCCCTCCTGGTAGCGCGCCGGGTCGTAAGTAATAACCAGGTGGCCCAGGTGGGCCAGCGCCTGGGCGATGCAGCGCCGCTCGCCGGCCGAGCGGGCCAGCTTCAGCGCGCGCTCGGCTTCCACCAGGGCCTGCGGCACATCGCCTTGGAGGTGGTAGGCGCGGCTGGTGGTCATCAGCGCCTCCGCGGCTTCGGCTTCCGCGCCGGCGGCCAACAACAGGGGCAACGCGCGCTCGCAGGCACCGAAGGCCTCGCTCCAACTGCCCAGCATGCGGTGGACGTTGCCCAGGGCGGCCAGCGCGCGGCCGGTGGCCAGGTCGCCCTGGAGGTGCGGCAGCGCCTGCACGTAGGCCTGTTTGGCGCCGGGGTAGTTGCCCAGCATGCGGCGCACGTCGCCCAGCGCCACCAGGTAGGCGGTCAACACGGTGGGGTCGGGCTCGCCCTGCTTGAGGAAGCCCAAACCGGACTTCAACAGGCGCTCCGCCGGGGCCAGGGCATAGAGCCGGGCGTGCCGGCGGGCGGCCTCCAGCGCATAGGCGATCGCGCGCGGGCCGTCGTCCGCGGCGATGGCGTGGTGGGCGGCGTCCGTGAGCACCTCGAAGGGGGCGTCGGCCAGCGGTTGGTCCGCCAGCATAGCGGCCAGGGCGCGCGCGACGTCCTGGTGGAGGGCCTGGCGCTCCGGGCCCGTCAGGTGGGCGTAGAGGAACTCGTGGAAGTGGTCCTGGGCGAAGCGGTAGACGCCGCCCTCCAAGGCCTGGAAGACGCGGCGGGCGATCAGGTCGTCCAGGGCCTGGAACAGCTCGTCATCGGACAGGCCGCCAACGTGTTGCAAGAAGACCAGGTCCAGCTCGCGGCCGCGCACCGCCGCCACCCGTGCCACGCGTTGCGCCGCGCCGTCCAGCAGCGCCAGCTTGTCCACCAGGATGGCCTGCAGCGTGGGCGGCACGGTGCGGGCGCCCAGCGTCACGTCCGTATGCCAGACGCCGCGCTCGATGCGGATCGCACCCGTCTGGACCAAGTGCTCCAGCAGGCGCTCCACGAAGAAGGGGTTGCCGTCGGACAGGTCCGCCACGCGGTGGATGAAGGCCGGCTCCACATGCTGGCTGCCCAGCATCGAGGTGACCATGCGTGCGACGCCGTCCGCGTCCAATTGGCGCAGCTGGTGGGCCGTGAGCTTGGCCATCCAGGCCGGGGCGCCTTCCGGCGCGTAGCGCGAGGCCAGCACGAAGCCGATCGGCGCACCGGCCAGCTGGGTCATCACCACCTGCCACAGCTCCAGGGACTGCGCGTCGGCCCACTGCCAGTCGTCCAGCACCAGCACCAGCGGCCGCTGGGCGGCGATCGCCCGCAGCAGCTCGGCCACGGCCGCCTGCAAGCGCAGCCGCTCGCTGGCCGGGTCCAGGTCCGGCCCGCCGGGCACGCCCAGCTCCGGCAACAGCCGCGAGAGCACCGGAGCGGCCTGGGCCAGCGCCTCCGCGGGCGCGGTGGGGATCAGCGCACGCAGCACCTGGGCGAGCAGCCCGAACGGTGCGTTGCCCTGCTCGTACGGGCGTCCCACCACGATGGGCAGGTTCTCCAACATGGCACGGAAGCGGAACTCTTCCAGCAGGCGGCTCTTGCCCACGCCGGACCCGCCGTAAAGGAAGGTCGCGCGACCCGGGCCGCCCTCGGCCAGGCGCTGCAGCGCGCCTTGCAGCAGGGCCAGCTCCGCGTCGCGGCCCATCAAGGGCGAGGTCAGCAGCGTGCCGCCCAGCCGCGCGGGGGCCTGGAAGCCGAGGTCGTCGAGCACCTGGAAGGCGCCCTGGTAGCGGTCCAGCGGGTCCTTGGCGAGCAGCTTCATGATCACGCGCTCGAAGTCCGGGTCCACGGCCACGCCGTGCCAGCTGGGCGGCGCGGGCTCGCGCGAGACGTGGTCGCGCAGGATGTCGATCGGCCGGTCTCCGGGGAAGGGCGGCTGCCCGACCACCAGCTCGTAGGCCAGGCAGCCCACGGCGTAGAGGTCCGCGCGCAGGTCGATCGGGCCGCGTTTGATCGCCTCCGGCGCGAGGTAAGCCAGCGTGCCCTTGATGGGCGCGTCGGACCGGCCGGCGTGCTCCATCAGCCCGAAGTCCATCAGCTTCACCGCGCCGTCCGCGCGCACCCGCACGTTCTCCGGCTTGAGGTCGCGGTGTACCAACCCCAGCTGGTGCACGGCGTCCAGCGCCAACAGCAACTGCCCGATCACCTCGCGGGCGCGCGTGCTGCCCAGCGGGATCAGGGCCGTCAGGTCGTCGCCCTCCACCCACTCCATGGTGAAGAACGGCCGGCCGTCGTCCATCACGCCGTACTCGTAGACCTCGCAGCAGTGCGGGTGGCGCAGCTGCGTCATCAGATGGAACTCCTGCTTGAACTGCAGCAGGGCGGTCGGCGTCACCGCCGAGGCATCGGCGAGCGCCTTGAGGGCCTGGCGGCGGCCGGTCGAAAGGTCGTCCACCAGGTGGACGCGCCCCATGGCGCCTTCTCCCAACACGCCCACCACCCGGTACCGGTTTTGGATCACGTCATGGGGCATGGCAAGGACCTTCTACCCTGCCATGTGGTACAACAAATCGTCCGACCGATCTGCCGGGAGCCCACCGATGAACCCGATCCTCCGTTCCGCCTTCGTCCTGACCCTGCTGGCCGCCGGCCCGGCCCACGCGCGCGCGCTCAACAGCGTCATGGCCAACACGCTGATGCCCTACAAGGACAGCGCGAACGGCTTCGAGCTCAAGCGCCCCGGCGGCTGGAAGGTCTCGCGCGGCGACGCGGCCGTGGCGTTCTACGCCGAGGGCGACCACCCCGGCGAGGCGATGTTCGTCAGCCGTCCGACGCCCACCACCAAGGACCTGGCGGCGCTCGTCAAGGACGCCAAGGCCACCAAGGGCACGGAGGTCAGCACCGTGACCCTGAACGGCCTGCCCGCGGTCCGCGTCGACCTCAACGCGGCCAGCGGCGGCAAGCAGTACCATGCGCGCACCTACACGCTGGTGTCGAAGAAGCGCCTGTTCAACGTGACGCTGCGCTGCCTGCAGGCGGACTACGCGACCGAGACCGTCGTCTTCGACAACGTGGCGAAGTCCCTGAAGTTCGCCAAGTAAGGGGATAGGCGCCCGGGAAAGCGTGGCATAAAGGGAGCATGCGTCTCCCGCTGACCCTGCTTTGCGCGACGGCGATCGCCGCCTGCCAACCCGGCGGGCCGGCAGCCCTCAAGCGCGTGGCTACGCCCAAGCCCACCCAGATCACGGTCCAGGCGGACGACCAGGTCAAGGAGAGCCTGGCGGCGCCCGCGGGCGCGAGCACCCTGATCGAGGGCCGCCTGGAGATCGACGCGGGGTACGCGGTGGCAGCCGGCGGCGCCTCCATCATCGCCAACAACGCCGGCAACGTGGTGGCCCTGGCGGAACAGGGGTTGATCGCCAACAACGGCGGCAACCTGATTTCCGACCATGGTGCGGGGCTGGTCTCGGACCACGGCGGCGGGCTGATCGGCAAGGTGAAGCTGATTTCGGACCACGGCGTCGGGCTGATTGGCAAGGTGAAGTGGGGGCTGCTGGCGGCCTCGGAGGCGCCGAAGCTGGGCGATCGCCTCCCCGCGGCCGGCATGCTGGTGGGCGCTCTGGGCATGGCGGACGGCAAGCCCGTCCCCATCGGCGTCAACGGCAAGCAAGAGCCGGTCTACGCCATTTACACCAACGCCGGCGGCACGTTCACGCTGCACCTGCCACCGGAGGTCACGCGCAACGTGCGGTTGGTGGCCTTCGCACCGACGGGCAACGACCCGCGCCTGGGCTACGATTTGCTGACCGCGCCCGCCAGCACCGCCTCGCGCGAGATGTCCGAAGACACCGCCTTGGTGGCGCGCTACGTGCGCATCAGCCTGACGCGCCGGTTGGCCGAAGCCTTCGCGCTGGACGGCGCCGGCGTGGGCGTCCACCTCAGCCCCACGGCCAAGGCCATCTTCGGCGACGCGCTGCAACCGGCGCTGGACCGCATCCATGCCGCCAGCGTGGAGGCCGGCGTGCCGGCCCTGAGCCCGGACGGGCGGGAGCTGGCCGTGCAGGCCTTCGGCGACGCCATGGCCTCGTACGTGAAGCTGGACGAGGTGCAACTGGATCAGCTGCTGTCCGGCTACAAGGGCCCGCCGACGCTGGCCCTGCCGGCCCTCACGGAGATCTTCAAGGCCCTGGACGCGGCGGCGGCCAAGCGCCTGCAGGCGGATCCGCAAGCCTTCGCCACGGCCGCCTGGACCCAGGGCGCGGAGATCGTGAAGCCGGCGGACCTGGGCAACGTGATCGTGCAGACCTACCTGAGCAGCTCCGACGACGAAAAGGTGCGCGCGCTTCAGCCCGTGCTGGCCGAATTGGGGCTGCCGGACGACGCCTACGTGAAGCTGAAGGCGGGCGGTGGCGGCGTCTTCGCCGCCTTGATGGCCCTGCTGATCGAGAATGGGGAGGCGCTGGACACCGGCATCGCCTCCCTCAAATCAACGGCCGCGACGCAGCGCTAGACCACGTAGTGGTAGTACTTCTTGTCCTGGAAGTCGTACAGCGCCACGGCCTTGGGGTCCGCCTCGCCGCCGAAGTGCTTGCCGGTCTCGTAGTCGAAGCCTTCGAACTTCTTGCCGCCCTTGAGCTTCAGCTCCACGAACTTCTGGCTGCCGTTGTCGAAGATCGACATGCGGCCGTTCTGGATCACGCCGACCATGTAGCACTGACGCTCGTAGTCGAAGACCTCGACCTTGTCACGCTTGCAGGCCCCGGCCGCGTTGAACCACTTCTTGGTCGCGTGGTCGTAAACCGCGGTGCTTTCCTTGTTGAGAATTAGCCGGCCTGCGATGTAGGCCACCATGCGACGCTTCTTGGGATCCATATGCTCTCCTCCGTGCTGTGTACGTCATTTGCCCCGTTCTGTTGGGCATGAAACTTGCAAGGAAGGCAGGGCGTACCTGTCTGGAGGAGCTTTCCGATGCGCGTCACGTTGATCGCCCCCTTGCTCCTGCTGTTGGCGGCGGCCGCGCCGCCGGCCGAGCGCGCGCGCCATGCCCTGGACCGGTTGGCCTTCGGGCCGGCCCCGGGAGAGATGGCGGCCGTGAAACGCGAGGGCTTCGAGAACTACCTGCAAGCCCAGCTCCGCGACGGCCCGGAGCCGCCGGCCCTGGCGGCCAAGCTCGCCGCCATCGAGGCCGTGAACCTGACGCCCGACCAGCTCTTCGATCGATACGGCCGTCCGGAGACGCAGCAACAGAAGCAGGCGGCCAACCAGGTGCTGGCCGGCGCCCAGGAGGCGCGGCTGCTCAGGGCCATGGGCTCGCCGCACCAGCTGCGCGAGGTCATGGTGGACTTCTGGTTCAACCACTTCAACGTCTTCAGCGGCAAGGGCCCGATCAAGCTCTGGGCGGGCGCCTACGAGGCCCAGGCGATCCGGCCGTTCGCCCTCGGCCGCTTCCGTGACCTGCTGGGCGCCACGGCCCACCACCCGGCCATGCTCTTCTACCTGGACCAATGGCAAAGCGCGGGCCAACGCGGCAAGAACAGCGGCCTGAACGAGAACTACGCCCGCGAGCTGATGGAGCTGCACACCCTGGGGGTGGACGGCGGCTACGCCCAGCAAGACGTGATCGAGCTGGCGCGCATCCTGACGGGCTGGGGTTTCAACGACCGACCCGCCGTCACCCGGGGCGGCTATACCTTCCACTTCGAGCCCAAGCGCCACGACCAGGGCACGAAGACGTTGCTGGGCCAGACCTTCAAGCCCGGGCGCGACGACGAGGGCGAGCGCGCCCTGGACCTGCTGGCGGCGCACCCGGCCACCGCCCGCCACCTGGCGCGCAAGCTGGCCGTCTACTTCGTGGCGGACGACCCGCCGCCTGCCCTGGTGGACGGCGTGGCGGCGGCGTTCCAAAGCAGCCAGGGCGACGTGCGCAAGACGCTGGACGCGCTGTTCCACCGCCCGGAGTTCTGGGACGCGCGCTACCGCAACGCCAAGTTCAAGACGCCCTACCGCTTCGCCGTGTCGGCGGCCCGCGCCGTCGGGCCGGAAGGGATGCCCACCAACCGCCTGGTGAACCAGCTGCGCCAGTTCGGCCAGCCGATTTACGGCTGCCCCACGCCGGACGGCTACAAGGACACCCAGGGCGCCTGGCTGAGCCCGGAGGCCATGACCCGGCGGGCCGGCTTCGCGGTGGCGATCGGCACCGGCCGCCTGGGCGCGCCCGGTGCGACGCCTGTAGACCCTGGGCTGCTGGCCCGCACCCTGGGCCACCCCTTCGGCCCCACCAGCCGGGAGGCGATCGCCACCGCCCCGCCGCGCCTGCGCCCCGCCCTGATGCTCGGCTCGCCCGAGTTCAACCGACGTTAGAGGTCGACGATGCTTTCCCGCCGTGGCTTCTTGAAGGGCGCCCTCGCCGGCGCCGCCCTGGCCGCCCTGCCCCTGGGGCAATCGGGCTGGGCGTTCGCCTCGCCTGGCGGCGGCGCACAGCGCCGGCTGATCGTGATCTTCTTGCGCGGCGCGGTGGATGGGTTGTCCGTGGTCGTGCCTTACGGGGAGGCGGCCTACGCGCATTTACGACCGCGCATCGCCATCCCCCGGCCGGGCCTGGCCGACGGCGCGCTCGACCTGGACGGCCGCTTCGGGCTGCACCCCGCCCTGGCCCCGTTGCTGCCCCAGTGGCGCGCCGGCAAGCTGGCCTTCGTGCACGCCTGCGGCAGCCCGGACCCGACGCGCTCCCACTTCGACGCCCAGGACTACATGGAAAGCGGCACGCCCGGCGCCAAGCGCACCCAGGACGGCTGGCTTAACCGCCTGGTGGCAAGCCTCCCTGGCCCACACTCGCCCAACCAGGCCGTCAGCGTGGGCGAAACGATCCCGCGCATCCTGAGCGGCCAGGCGACGGTCGCCAACCTGGCCCTCGGCGGCGAGTTGCCCACGGACCAGCCGCGCGTGGGCGCCGCCTTCGACAAGATGTATGCCGGCACCGACGCCCTCTCCGCCGCCTGGCGCGACGGGCGGGCCTCGCGCGCCTCGTTGCTGGAGGACTTACAAGCCGAAGATCAGGAGATGAAGGCCGCCAACGCGGGCGCGCCGTTGCCCAACGGCTTCGTGCACGACGCCGCGCAGGTGGCGGCGCTGATCCGGCACGACGCCCGGATCCGTGTGGCCTTCCTGGCCCTGGGCGGCTGGGACACGCACGTGAACCAGGGCGCGGCCAGGGGCCAGCTGGCGGGCCGGCTCAAGGCCCTCGGCGAGGGCCTGGCGGTGCTGGCGGAGCAACTGGGACCGGCCTTCGCCGACACCACGATCCTGGTCATGAGCGAGTTCGGCCGCACGGTGGCGGAGAACGGCAACGGCGGCACGGACCACGGGCACGGCAACGTGCTGTGGGCGCTGGGCGGCAACGTGGGCGGCGGCAAGGTCTACGGCCGTTGGCCGGGGCTGGCCGATGCCGCGAAGTACCAGGGGCGCGACCTGGCGGTCACGACGGACTTCCGCGACGTGGTCGCCACGGTGCTCGGAGGGCACCTGGGCGTGCCTCAGGGGGACCTGGCGCGGATCCTGCCGGATCGCCCGGGCGCCGCGGATCTGCGTGGTCTGATCCGAGGGTAGGGTTTCTGGCCAAGGGGTACATGAGGCTCGTCTGCTTCTTTTGCACCCTCGAGGCGTTATGAAAACCGCAAGCCTGGCCGTTCTTCCGGCATTGCTCCTTATGTTAGCCGCGTCCCCGCAGGCTTCGGCGTTCACCGCCGATCCGCCGATCGTGGTGCCCAACGAGAAGGACTTGAAGCAGGTGTTGAAGCGCCCGCCGCCGAACCCCGGCGCGGACAAGGCCATGGCCGCGCCCGTCGACTGGTCGCCGGCGGAGGAGGAGCTGACGGACATGGGCTACCGCCGCGAGCCCGGCGCGATCGAGGAGCTGAAGCCCAGCCCGTCGCCGGCGCCCGACGAGAAGAAGCCGGAGAAAAAGGTCGAAGAGCCCAAGGCCGCACCGAAGGCGGCCCCGGCGGCGCCTGCCGCGAGCAGCCCGCCCACGCTGGACGCCCCGAAGCTGGAGATGCCCAAGCTCCCCGCGGCCCCTGGCGTCCAGGTCGGCCCGGGCGGCATTTAGCCCCCGTGAGCCAGGACGCGCAGCTCTTCAAGACCCCCTCGATCGAGATCCACCTGCTGTCGTCCACGTCCCTGGAGCTGGACAAGGCGCTGGAGGTCCGCAACGAGGAAGGCGGCTTCCCCACCGAGCCGGAGCCGCTGGCAGAGCTGGCGCGCGAGCTGGTGGAGCGCTTCACGGTGCGGCAGGGCCCGCGCGTGGACGACCCCGCCATGACGTTCCACAACGACCGCAACCAGCTGCTGACGCTGATGGTGCCGGTCGTGGGCAACATCTACTTCCTCACCTACCAGGCCCGCAGCATGCCCGCCCCGGCCTTCGTCGGCCTGGTGCACATGGAAGGCGAGGCCGGCACGATCGCCGTGACCTACAAGCTCACGAAAGACTGGGAGCGCAGCCTGGACGGCGACATGGCGCTGCTCAAGACCTACATCGGCGCGATCAACACGGCCATCGGCCAGTTCAACGCCGCCTTGCCGGCCCTGATCGAGGGCAAGATCAAGGACACGCTCACGCACAACCAGCTCCGCCGCGACATCGCGGAGAAGCTGGCGAAGCGAGGGTTCCGCGAGATCTAGGTCAGCACCTTGATCAGCGCGTCGGGGTGGATCGCGTAGCCCACGAAGCCGCCGATGCCGATGAAGAAGCCCAGCGCCATCATCGCCCAGGCGAAGTACAGCAGGCTCTTCTTGCCGATCAGGGCCGTCATGGCCATCATCGTCAGCGAGAGCGTGAGCACGGCGTCGGCCAGGTCGAACTGGTCGTCCTTGTTGCCCAGCTTCTCGTACTCCGCTTCCAGGCCCTTGGCCTTCTCGGAGAGCTCCTTCTTGTCCTTCTCGTAGCGCGCGATGTCGGCCTTGTGGGTGGCGATCAGCTTGTCGACGGTTGCCTTGCGCTCCGCGGGCACGATCTCGCGGATCATCTCGCCTTCGCGGACGGCGTTCTCCGACATCGCCTGGCGCATGCGCTTCGCCTGGAACTGGCTCCACGTGTCGACCGCACCGGATTGCGCCACGGTCATGGCCTGCACGATGTTGCCGTCCTTGATGTTGGAGAGGGCGATGAACGTCGAGAGCACGGCGACGCTGACCGCGATCATAATGTTCAGCTTATCGCGCTCGGGGTCCTTGGTTTCGATTTCTGGGATTTCAATATCGGGCATCTACGGGATCCTTCTGGTTGCTTGTTTAGCTGCAAATTAATACCATCTTTGCGTGAATTTAACCTGGTTCGCAAGGGGGCCGGGCGATACGTAGGACAGGAGGAACTGTCCCATGGCCACGTCCAATCGTCGTATCTTTTCGCTGGGGCTCGCGCTCGCCTTGACCGGCTGCGGCGAGGCACCCGGTTCCGTGGCCCGATTGGATGCCGTTCCCACGGGCGCAGCGCCCTCCGTGAAGGCCGCGGCCCAGCTGCCCGGCGTGACCGTGACGCAGACGGCGGAAGCCGTCGCCGCGGAAGCCAGCGCCGCCAAGGTGACGCCCGCCAAGGACCTGCACCTCTTCGACCATGATTACACCCCGGCGGACATCCAGAAGGCCGACCTCAAGGGCGACGACCCCTCCGTCTCGGGCGAGATGGGCCGCCAGTATCAGGCCGCGGGCATTAGCTACGCACCGGGCACGAACTTCGGCGTGATCGGCACCGGCATCGTGGCGGGCCTCTTCGGCGCCGGCGCGCTGGGCTACGCGGTGTACACGGGCATGATCGGCTCGCGCGATCTGCTGTACCCCTCCGACAAGGAGGACCTGAACAAGGATCCGATGCAGTACGGCATCCCATACTCGCAAGACCCCTTCAAGAGCCACGACGGCCTGAACCTGACGGCCTGGTACGTGCCGGCCGAAGTGCCCACCAACAAGGGCATCATGGTCTACCACGGCCATACCTCCAACAAGGATCGCGCCTTCGCCAAGTACGGCCTGATGCTGCACCACGACTACAACCTGTACTTCTACAACAGCCGCTTCCACGGCGACAGCGAGGGCAAGCTGACCACGCTGGGCTACTACGAGCGCCGCGACGCCGTGATCGCTCTTCAGCGCCTGCGCGACAAGGGCAACACCTCGATCGGCGTCATGGGCGAGTCCATGGGCGGCGCGGTGGCTATCGATTCTACGGCCATGGACCCCAGCGTGAAGGCCTGCTGGGCCGATTGCGCCTTCGACTCGCTGCACGACGCGATCGCCCCCCGCGCCGTGAAGCGCAAGTACCCCTTCCCCAACTTCGTGGCGACCAGCGTGATCGCGGCGGCCGGCATCCGCGCGCATGGCGTGCTGACCGACGCGGACCCGATCAAGTGGGTCGGCAAGATCGCCCCGCGCCCGCTCTACCTGGTCCACGGCCAGGCCGATGACGACACCACGCCGGAGAACTCCGACAAGCTCTTCGAGAAGGCCGGCCAACCCAAGGCGATCTGGCGCACGGCGGACGCGCACC
>JAQBPE010000436.1 GCA_028287685.1 Cyanobacteria bacterium RYN_339
GCCGAGGAACTTGAGCTGGCTTGCGATCTGGTGGGCTACTTCTCCCACTGGATCACGCCCGAGGGCACGCCCAAGCGCTTCACCACCCGCTTCTTCGTGGCGGCCATGCCCGCCGGCCAGACGCCGCTGGCCGATGAGCAGGAAGTGGAAGCCGGGGTCTGGATTCGTCCGGCCGCCGCCCTGGGTGACAAGACGATGACCATGATCTTCCCGACCATCCGGACGCTGGAAGAGCTGGCCACCTTCAAGACCGCAGCCGATGCGCTGGGGGCTTGCCGGGACCGCCGGGTCGCGGCCAACCTCCCGCGCATCATCGAACGCGACGGGGTGCCCGTGGTGCTGCTGCCCGGGGACCCAGGCTACGACGACGCGGCCGGCGGTGCGCCCGTGGCCTTCGACCCCAGCAAGGTACGCGGCGCGTGAAGGGGATCCGCCGGGTCCTCGCCCCCAACCCGGGCATGATGACGGGCCCCGGCACCAACACCTACCTGGTGGGCGAGCGCGAGATCGCGGTGATCGACCCGGGGCCGGCGATCGCCTCCCACCTCGACGCCATCCAGGCCCAGGCCGGCGCCCCCATCACCCAAATTTGGCTGACCCACGCCCACCCCGACCACGCCACCGCCGTCCCCGCCCTGCGCGAGGCCACCGGCGCCGTCCTGATGGCCTGGCCCACCCCGAACCCCACCTACGCCATTCCTTCGCTCCCCACCCCGGACCGCGCCCTGGCCGACGGCGACGACATCACGCTGGACGGCGAGCACTACCAGGCCCTCCACTGTCCCGGCCACGCCAGCGACCACCTCTGCTTCTTCCGGCCCGCCGACGGCGCGCTCTTCACCGGCGACGTGGTCGTGGGCCTGGGCACCGTCGTGATCGCGCCGCCCGATGGCGACTTGACGCAATACCTCGCCTCGCTGGCGCGGCTGCTGACCCTGCACGCCACGGTCATCCTGCCCGGCCACGGGGAACCGATCACGCACCCCGACGCCAAGTTGCGGGAATACATCGATCACCGGCTGGCGCGCGAAGTGCAAGTCCTCGGAGGCCTGGAGCGTGGGCTGACGACGGTGGCGGCCCTGGTCGCCGATATCTATGCCGCGGTCGACCCAAGGGTGCATCCGGTGGCCGCCCAGCAGGTGCTGGGCCACTTGTTCAAGCTCGTGCGAGAGGGCAAAGTGGCGCGGGATGGCGACATGTGGCGCCAGGTCCCGTAATCTCGGCTGGCCTGACGTTCTAGATCCGCGCGATCATCAAGAGCTGCGGCGGCGTGCAGTCACCCGGATAGACCAGGGTCAGGGCGGCGTCGGTGCCGCCATCGGGCACGTCCAGCGTCTCGAAAGGCTGGGGCAGTTCCCCGGTGTGCAAGACCTGGTGGTAGTGATGGGTCACGCCGTCGATCGTGAGGCGCAGCGGGCCGCGGAAGGTGACCTGGGGGCCCTTCTGGAAGTAGATCCGCGGCGGGGCCTCGTCGGCAGCCTTGAGCGGGCTCGCGAAGGTCAGGGCGTAAGTGCCCGGGCCGGGCAGGTGCATGCCCAGCTCGTAGGTCACGCCGTAGTTGCCATGGGCCTGGAAGGCCGATCCCTCCGTGCGGGCCAGGATGCGCGCGCTCTGGATCTGGCCGGTGCCCATCCGGTTGGCGTAGAGCGAGGCGATGGGGTAGCCGATGCACTGGCCCACGTCAGGCAAGGTCTCCAACTGGCCGGTCCAGACGTCGCCCTCGCTGATGCCGCAAACGCGGCCGTAGCGTAGGGCGCCGACGGGCTTGGGGTCGATGCGGGTGGCCACAACGTCGGTCGGCCCCGCAGGGGTTCCCGCGGCCAGCAGGTTCCGGAAGGCGTCGTCGCTGGGGTTGCCGAAGGCCGCCACCTCCGCCAGGCTCAGCTCGCCGGAGGCGTCGAACTCCGCCATCGTCGAGCGTCCGTTGGCCGCCGCCGTACCGCGCACGGAGACGGGCATGGCCGTGCGGCTGACCACCACCGTAGCGCCCGGCGCGATGGTCCAGCGGCCGGCAGCCGTGGCTTTGCCGTGCAGCCAGTCCACGGCCACGCGATCGCCCGGCCCGGCGTAAATCGAGCCGGTGGGGTCGGCCAGCAAGGTGTCGAGGTCCAGGTAGGGCGCGTCCGGCCGGGTGGTCCAGCTGGCCCCGGAGAGCCGCTCCAACGTCAGGGGCTCGGTGCCATGGTTTGTGGCGAGCAGCGCCAGGTGCAGCGGGCCGGGGTCGCCCACGGGCATGTGGCCCACGTGGTGCGAGAACAGGCCGAAATGGCCGTCCAGGCGGTAGCCCAGGCCCTCGCTGTCCAGCAGCACACCACCCGAGGAGACGGTCTCCGGCCGATCGCTGTTGAAGACGGGCGTGGCGTTGAGGCCACCGGGCAGCGAAACGACCGTGACCGGGAACGGCACCGGCACGGGGGGCTGAAACAAGCCGCACCCGGAGGCCAGGGCGGTCAGGGCAACGAGGGCAGGGAACCAAGGGCGCACCCCCTAAGGGTAGCGGAAATCCGCCGCTTCTGCCCAGAGCCGCTGCATCGATGCCTGCCCCGCCGCGTTGGGATGGACGCGATCCACCTCCAACTCGTCCGGGTGGCCCTTGAAGTAGGAATAGAAGTCCGGCCCGGGCGGCAAGCCGTTGGACGCCGCCACCTCGCGGCAGGCGGCGGCGTACGCCGCGATCGCCCCGTTCAGGCTCCACGGCAGCGTGGCGAGCAGCGGCACATCGCCGGCGGCGCGGATCTGGGCGATCGCCGCGTCCAGGTTTCGCTTGAATTCGGGGATCGGCAGCGCCTTCTTGGCATCGTTCGTGCCGTAGCACATCCCGACCACGCTGCCGCGCGGCAAGGTGGGCAAGCCCACGGCCAGGCGATCGGCGGCGTTGCCGCTCTCGTCGCCACCGGTGCCGCCGGACAGCAAGATGGGCTGGTAGCCCGGGTGCAGTTTCGCGACAGTGGGTGCGAAGGTCGCCGGGGCCGCGGGGTCCAGGCCAACGGAAGTGGTGCTGTCGCCGAAGATCAGCCAGATGTCCGGCGCGCCGGCCGAGCGCTGCTCGTAGACCGCCACCTCCCGCAGGAACGGCTCGCGATCGGCGGAGGTGCCCCAGGCGCTCAG
The DNA here is from genome assembly GCA_028287685.1 of Cyanobacteria bacterium RYN_339. Lineage (GTDB taxonomy): Bacteria > Cyanobacteriota > Sericytochromatia > S15B-MN24 > JAQBPE01 > JAQBPE01. Next base: position 3,109 of record JAQBPE010000436.1, read on the forward strand.
GAAGCGCAGGCGCACCCAGGTGGCGCCCGGCGCGTCGAAGAGCTCGACGCGCGAGCGCACCATGTTGTCCGTGACCGTGCGCAGCGTGTGCCAGGCCTCGCCGTCGCCCGAGGTTTGCAACTCGAAGGTGCGCGGCCGGCCGTAGTCGTAGTTCTCGTAGTGCAAGGCATGGCCATGGAAGACCAGCGCCAGGCTGCCCTTCGCGGCGGCCTCCAGCGGCACGGCCAGCCATTGGGGCCCGCCGTCCGGCGATGCCGCGCGCGGGTTCCACTCCGTGGTGGGATCGTCGTCGTCGGCCTGAATCGCGGGCCCAGAGCTCGCGCGGGCCTGGCCGGGCTTGCTGACGCGCTCCCAGCGACAGGCCGTCTGCGGTGGCGGGGCCTCCGGCGCCCGGTCGACGGCGGGGGCTTGCGGCAAGTACAGCGACCGCTGGGGTTCCGGCGGCGTGGCGGCGACCGGTGCCGCGGCCACGGCCGGGGCCTCGGGCCCTTCCTGGACGTGAACGGCCGGGGTCGGCGCGGGCGTGCAGCCGGCCAGCCAGATCAAAAGAAGCCAAGGGGTAGGCCGCATTCAGGTCTCCTGCGTGGACACGACGGTGGTGCCCCCAGCATGCCTGCCTACCGCTTTCCGGCGTTAGCGCGTTTCGCCCAAAGTCGTTCTCAACGCAGCCCGCGCGCACCCCCGAGGCGCAGGACCGCACCGGTGGGATCATCCACCACCACGAGGTTGCCGGTGCCCGACTGGCGCGTGACGTAGCGGGCATGGGGCGTCACCAGGCGCGAGTCGCCCTCGTCGAAGCCGGCAGGCAGGCTGCCGGCGATCGGATACACCAGGCCCGCGGCCAGATCCAGCAAGCGCAAGCGGCCGTTGTCCGCCACCACCAGGTTGCCGCTGGCGTCGATTTCGAGGCCCGTCGGGGTGTCGAGCAGGACCTGGGCCTTGGGCACGCCATCGTTCAAGGCGGCCACGCCCGGCACCGCAGCGGTGGCCGTCCGCACGCCGGGCAGCCCGTACGTTCCCAGCACCACCTCCACCGTCCGCACCGCAGGCGCTCCCGCGTCGAGGTCGGCCAGGTTGGCGGGCAGCGCGAACCGGACCACACAGTGGTGCAAGGAGTCCGAGACGTAGCACCAGTTGCCCGTGGCCGTCTCCGCCACGCGAAGGTCCAACGCGCCGGACAGGGGGAAGGCGGCGCCGTCCTTGGTCAGGTGGAAGGTGAAGATCTTGCCGTCACCGGCGCGGATCAAGCGCACCGACTGGTGATAGACGTTGCGCAGGCGCCCCGGGAAGTTTGGATCCTCGAACGGTCCCACCGTGGTCGCGTTCGGGTCGGAGGTGGCGAGGGCGGCGCCAAAGCCACCAGCGTCGCACAAGTACAAGTTGTGGCGGCTGTCCTGGGCCACGCCGTGCGGGAAGGCCAGGGGCGCCTGGTAGGCCGGGCCGTCATCGCCCAGCAGGTAGCTGTAGGTGGACTCGTCCAACGCGGGGGTGTTGGGATCGTCCGGGATCACCAAATCGCCCGGGTTTTCGACCTTGCCGAAGCCTGCCAGGGTGTATAGCCGGCCGGCTTGGAACGTACGGCCGAAGCGCGTCAGGTCGGCGCCCGGGATCATGTAGAGGCGATGGCCCTGGCGGCTGGTGAAGAAGACGTGGGGGGCGGCAGCTGCGGCAACCTGCTCCAGCATCAGGCGGTAGGGCAGCCAGATGGGAGCCCCGTCCGTTGCCAACGGGGCGGAGGCCGGGTCCGCCACGGAGGCTTGCTCCATCGGGCCGTAGAGCTGGTTGTAAGCGTCCAGCGTGCCGGGGCCGGTGCCGCCGTTGACCTGGCCCACCAGCGCGTACAGCTTGCCGCCCGTGAGCGCCGTGGTCGAGCCCGGCAGCGGGCCGCGGTCCTTGGCGGGCAGGTAGATCAAGAAGGTGTTGTGGGGGGCCACCACCACGTTGCCGTCCGCATCCATGACGGCGTCGTCGGCATGCAGCGTGGTCGGATCGAGGCCGGGCACGCGCGTCAGCGCCAGCGGGCGGTAGCCCAGGATGCCCTTCCAGGCGTCCGATAGGGCGTCCGCGTTGGTTGCGCCGGCCGCCGTGACCTGGCTGCCGAAGGCGCGCACGTAGGCGTTGCGCAACGTCAGGCCATTGCCCGCCTTGAGCGCGGCGACGGCGGGCACGGCGCCGATGGCCGGGAAGTCGGTGGGCGCCAGGATGGTGCCGCCCCGCGTGGCGAGATCGGCCAACAGTGTGGCGCCCAGCTCGCCCAGGGCCTTC
>JAQBPE010000453.1 GCA_028287685.1 Cyanobacteria bacterium RYN_339
CACCAGGAAGGCATCTACCCCAAGCGCACCGGGCGCGTGCACGAGGTCGGCGAGGGCCCCGGCAAGGGCTACAACGTCAACGTGCCGCTGCCCCCGCAGACCGGTGATGACGGCTTCCTGCAGGTCTTCAAGGAGGTCCTGGTGCCGGTCGCCAAGGCCTTCAAGCCCGACCTGATCATCGTTTCGGCCGGTCAGGATGCCCACCTCCAGGATTTCGTGGCCCAGATGCGCGTCACGGACGCGGGCTTCGCCGCCATGACGCGGATCATGAAGCAGTTGGCGACGGAGCTGTGCAACGACAAGCTGGCGTTCGTGCTCGAAGGCGGCTACAACCCCAAGGTCACGGCGCGCGCCGTCGAGACGATCGTGCGGGTGCTCCAGGCCCCCTCCGGCCAAGACGACTTCCTGGGCGAGACCTTCAAGGATGACCGCAACCCTGCGTTCAAGGCCCGCCTCGCGGAGGTCAAGGCCACGCAGCAAGCCTACTGGCACGCGCTGAGCCCGACGCACCGAGCGTAATGTCCGACAAGGGCGATAAGCCGAAGCCGAAGCTCTTCGACCACGCCCAGGTGATGTCCGCCTTCGTGCGGGCCTTCGGCAAGGTGCTCGGCAAGAGCCTGCGGGGCGAGAAGCCGCTCAAGATCCAGGTCAAGGAAACGATCCGCGCCATCCCGCCCGGCACCAGCCGGCTGTGGGGGAAGAATGCGCGCCTGATCATCGAAGACGGCATCGCCATGTTGATCGACGAGCTGCAGGCGGAGCTCGAGGTGTTGGACAAGCTCTCGCCGTTGATCCCGGAGCAGCCGGAAGGCTACGTCTTCAAGATCCAGTCCGGCCGCCTGGCCATGGACGGGCCCGGCATCTCCCGGCTGATGAACCGGTACGCCTTCCCCTCGGAAGGCCAGCGCCCGCTGACGGACATCCGCGTGCGGCTGCCCGATGGCCATATCATGATGGACGCCACCTTCCACCTCAACCGCTTCATGAGCCTGCCGCTGCGCATGGTGGCGAGCGTCAGCCCCACGCCGGACGGCAAGATCGAGCTGATCCCCACCGAAATCCGGGCGGGCGTGCTGCCGGTCGACCGCATCATCGGCCTGCTGGGCGTGGAGCTCGCCAAGCTGATGCCCGGCGAAGGCGCCCGCGGCATGACGTTCCGCGGCAACGTGATCCTGATCGACCCGCTGGGCATGTTCCCGGCGCCCAAGGCCACGGGGCGCCTGACGCACGTCGAGATCTCCGGCGATCACATGGTCATGAGCTACGACGATGGCACGCCAGCCCTGATCCCGCCCCTGCTGGAGCCCGAGGCGCCATCCTACCTGTCGATGGTCGGGCACGACCTTCTCGTCGGCAAGATCACCATGAAGGACATCTGCCTGCAGTTGGTGCCGCTCGACGAGGCGGCGGGCTGGGTGGAGCTGTCCCTGCCCAACTACCGGCTGCAGTTGCAGGGCGGCGAGAGCAGCCTCATGTATGCCGACGAGCTGCTTTACCGCTTGCCGCCGGTGGGCGCGCTTACGGGCGCTCTTCTTCCTGCGGTGTTGCCGGCACCGGAAGCTCGTCCCAGTCGATCTCGTCCTCCGGCCTGACCCGGCGGCGGCGCCGCTTGGGCGGCTCCGCGGGCTGGCCGCCGTTCACCTGCTGCCACACCCAGTCCGTCAGGATCGGGACGCCGGTGTAGTTGCCCTGGTAGCCCAAGACGGCGCCATAGAAGGACACGATCGTGGCGCCCAGCATGGCGCCCATGATCATGACGCCTACGATCAGGTTGATCAGGAGTCCCACGCCCGGCAACGAGCCGAAAAGGGTGGAGCCGATCGAGGCCAAGAGCAGCGTCATCAGCAAGATGATGGCGACGCCGATCGCCTGGTAGCAGTGGAACCGGATCAGGCGGATGTCCCGGTAGCGGCGCTGCGACAGCAGCACGATGGCCACAAGGGGCAAATACGCCGCCGCTGCTAGCTGGCGGATGGTTTCGGCCCGCGGGGTGTAGTCCATACGCCTATTGTACTACAAAGCCCCTGGTAGTGCGGTGTTCGGGAAGTCACCAGCTAAGTTTAAACTGATTATAATCAGGGTTTCACCGTAAAATAACCGTACAGTCGCAAGCGACAATGATTACGCTGCTATAACCTCGTCATAGGATTCAACGATTCAACCCGGGTGACATAAACACTTTCTCACCCGCTTACTTTTGGAACCGACCCTTCAAGGCATAAATAAGGAGAAACATCATGTCGAGCGCCGTAGGTTACATCTGGCTAACGCCCGAACAGAGTGGCGATGACACCGTCGTTAAGGCGGAGGCCGAGTCGCTCCGCGTGTACTGCCAGGCCAACACCCTGACGCTCGCCGAAATCTGCGTCGAGCAGGGCACGAGCGGTGTGGCTCTGGACCGCCCGGTCCTCGCCGAGCTGATGAAGCGCAAGGCGACCACCATCGTGGTTCCCTCGCTGGCCGCCCTGGGCCGTCGCTTCCACGACGTCGCCACCGTCCTTTCGGAGATCGCCTTCCTGGGCCTGCAGCTCATCTCCGTCGCCGAAGACATCGACACCAACCGCGCGGAAGGCCAGCAGATCCTCAAGGTCTTCGTCTCCATCCCGCAGCTGGCGAAGTTCATGCGCAACGCGCCCATCGAGACCCCCAAGGTCTACGTGCGCAGCCGCGAAGTGCTCCACAACGGTGGCACCTGCCCCTACGGCTTCAACCTGAACGAAGCCACCAACCAGTTCCAGGTCGTTCCCCTGGAGGCGAACGTCGTCCGCCGCATCTTCCGCGAGCGCATCGCCGGCCGCAGCCTGCGCCAGATCGCCAACGACCTCACCCGCGATTCCATCCCCACCAAGCGTGGCGGCCGTTGGCAGGCCAACACCGTGAAGACGATCCTCGAGAACATCTTCTACACCGGTGCCTACCAGTGCCAGAACCGCGTGTACCAGAACGATCACGAGGCGATCATCACGCAGGATCTCTTCAGCCAGGTTAACTCCAGCGCTGAAGTCGTACAGATGGTGAACTAGGGTCGGACCGTTCACCACCTGGAAGTAGTTTCTCCTTTATAGAACGAACCCCCCGGATTTCCGGGGGGTTTGTTTTATGTTATGCCGTACGCGATTTGGCGTAGCGTTCTAGTTGAAGAGCGCCTTGGTGGGGCCCCACTGGCCGTTGGCGTCTTGCGCGTGCACCAGCACGAGCTGCTTGCCACCCTTCGCGCCCAGCGTGAGGTGGGCCTTGGCGCCGGCCACCGCCAGCTTGATGCCGGTGCCGTCCTTGCCTTCGCGGCCGATGAAGGCCTCGGCGGCGCGGGCGCCGGCGGGCAGCGAGACCTCGATCTCGCCGTTGCGGCTGGTGGCGGCCTGGACCGGCGTACCGAACGTCCAGGCCGGGTTCGCGGCCAGGTTCAGCAGCAGGCGGGCGCCAGGCTCGTTCTGCTTCCAGAAGGTCTCCACCTTCGAGAACGGGGGATCGAAGCCGTCGCCCCAGGTGCCGATCTCCGTGGTGTAGGCCAGCACGTTGCGGGCGCCGAAGGCCCAGTCCGTGGTGTCGCCGGAAGTCTGGTAGAGGTCGATGCTCTGCTCCGGCGTGTAGCCGGAGAGCTTGCCCAGCTGCATGCCGATGGCCGGCAGGCGCTTGTCCGGCGGGGGCGCGTTCTGGTAGCCCCAGGGCCACAGGATCAGGTTGCTGAAGCTGTGGTAGGTCATGAGGAACGTGAACGGGCGGCGCTCCACCAGGCCCTTGATGGCCTGGACCTCGGGCTCGGAGAACGGCGCGGGGCCGCGGAAGGTGGCGGAGGTGGGCTCGGTGCTGGCGCCGCCCGTGCCCCAGTGGAAGCCGTAGTTGCGGTTCAGGTCCACGCCGGGGCCGTTCGGGCCACCGGAGAGCTGGGTGCCGCCGCCGGTGGTGATGTTCGTGTTCTTGCGCCAGTCGTTGCCCTTCTCGGCCAGCGTGTGGCCGTCCGGGTTGACCATCGGGATCAGGTACAGGTCGCGGTTCTCGACGTAGCCCGTCAGCTCCGGATCCGTGCCGTGGCCTTCCAGCAGGACATGGGCCAGCTTCAGCACCATCTCAGGCGTGACGATTTCGCGGGCGTGGTGGTTGCCGCAGTACAGCAGGGCGGGCTTGGTGGAGGCGTCGCCGGTGCTGATGTGCAGCGCCAGGATGTCGTGGTTGGCCTTGCCCTTGGTCTTCTCCCAGCTATCGCCGATGTCTTCGACCTTGGCCAGGGTGGGGTACTTGGCGGCCAGGGCCTCCAGCTCCGCCTTCACCTGTTCGTAGGTGTGATAGCCATTGTCGAAGCTGTTGCGCAGACCCGGGCGGGTGACCTCGCGGGGGTCCAGGCCCAGGGCCTTCACGCCGGCCAGCTGCTCCGGGGTGATCTGCCCGAAGACCTTGTGGGCGGCCTTGTCCACGTACCAGATTTCCATGCCCAGCTCCGCCAGCTTGGAGAGCTGGCCGCGGTCCGAGTAGCTCATCGAGACCACCGGCTGGTGGTTCTTGAAGGACGCGGCGCTCAGCGGGCCCAGGTCGCGCGGGCTGTCGGCGGTCGGCACGGTGCCGGCGCGGCCACAGGCCTGGAGCTGGGTGGCGACGAGCGTTGCGGCGAGCAAGGTGGCGAAGCGATTCACGAGGTCCTCCGGCAGGCGAGGTTAACGAGGCTTTATTAAGGCGCCTTCATTCTAGCTTAACCGCATCTTAATTGTCAATCCCGACCCATCGCGCAGAGGCCCGATCAGGCCCAGATCACGGCGCCGAGCAATCGCCCAGACCCAGTCAGGGCCAGGTCGCAACGCCTACGCCAATTGGCCTACCCAATGTGTCGCCGAGCTGTCCTTGCTGTTAAATGGCTGTTAATTCACTGTTCGGCGTGGACAAATATTGCATAAATGTTGATGAAACACGGCCCCGTCGCTTGCTCGCCGGGTATACTGGAAACGTGGATGGCAGAAGCTTCCTGGGAAGCCTGGACTGAAGCGGGATACGGACAAGCCTGGTGGGGTTAAATCAGGACTTATCGTGTCTCCGGGGTGGGGGATCCACCGGACGACGAATAGTAGAGGGGGAACGCATGACCAAACGCCGCACGATTCTCAAGGGCTCGACCGTCCTTCTGGTGGCGTTGGCCACGGGCTGCTCGAACGCACCCGCGACGAACCCCGCCGCCAACCCGGCGAGCCTCAACGGCTCCAGCCTGATCTCGAACAACGCCAGCGGCCTGATTTCGAACACCGCCGGCGGCCTGATTTCGAACAACGCCGGCGGCCTGATTTCGAACAACGCCGGTGGCCTGATTTCGAACAACGCCGGTGGCTTGATTTCGAACAACGCCGGTGGCCTGATTTCGAACAACGCCGGTGGCCTGATCTCGAACAACGCCGGTGGCCTGATTTCGAACAACGCCGGTGGCCTGACCGGCGTCGTGCGCGGCCCCGCGGCCGGCCTCATCTCCAACAACGCCGGCGGCCTGATTTCGAACAACGCCGGCGGCCTGATCTCGAACAACGCGGGTGGCCTGGTGTCGAACAACGCCGGCGGCCTGATTTCGAACAACGCGGGCGGCCTCATCTCCAACAACGCGGGCGGCATGCGCGTCCTGCTGGCCGACAGCGGCACCGACGACCTGACGGAAGCCGTGCCCAACGCCAAGGTCGCCTGCTTCAACGAGCGCGGCGAGATGGTGTCCTACAGCTGGGTGGTGACGGACGAGAACGGCAACTACAACTTCAACCGCCTGAAGGCCTCCGGCCCGGTCGTGTTCGTGAAGGCCGTCTACCAGCGTGAAGGCAAGCAGGTGGTGCTGGTCTCCACCGCCCCGGCCCCCCGCAAGGCTGGCCTGATCAACTGCACGGTCTCCCCGTCCACCTCGATCGTCGCCAAGAAGCTGGGCGAGATGATCCAGCGCCGTGCCGTCAGCGCTTCGAGCGTCCGCGCGGAGTCCATCGACAAGATCACCCAGGCGCTGGCGCCCGTGATGACGCCCAAGGCCGTGGTGGCCGCGTGCATCCTCCAGCAAGCCGACGTCTCCTCCATCTTCGACTCGATGCTCAAGGAGAGCCCGGCTCTGGCTGCCAGGGTCGGCACCGCGGTCGCCTCCGAAGGCATCGCCAGCGTGGTTGCGACCACGCCGGCAGCTGACAACAACACGGCGGGCGCCGCGCCGGTCATCGCCCCCGACCAGGTGGCCGTTACGCCCCCTGCAACGGACACGGGCTCCAAGCCCCCGGCTTCCAACCCGAACACGACGCCCGATACCGGCAACAACGCGACGGGTAGCACGCCCACCACGGGCGGTACCTCCCCCGCACCTTCGACGGCGCCGTCCTCGGCCCCGGCCGGCAACTCGGCGCTCAAGGGCACCATCTTCACGCTGGGTACGGTCAGCACCACCCCGCGCGTCGACATGCCTACGGGCTCCAGCACCTTCACCGCCGCCCTGCGGACCGGCGTCGCCGGTGGCGCCATCGGCAGCCTGACGGCCGCGCTGACCTTCGCAGAAGACGCGAACAACGCCGCGGCGGCCGTGGCCTTCGACGGCGCGACGCCTTACTACCTGGTAGGCAACACGATCGTGGGCAACGGCAAGACCACGACGATCACCGGCTTCAGTGAAACGGATGCGACGGACCTCGCGGTCAAGGGCTCCTCGGCCTACGTCACCTCCGCGGCGCAGAACGCCGTGTTCAAGGTCGACCTGACGTCGGGCACCACCTCCGTCTTCGCGGGCGTGGCTTCCAACGTCGGCATCGTCGCGGACGGTTCGGCCAGCGAGGCGCGCTTCAATGCCCCGACCGGCATCTGCATCGTCGGCAGCACCCTCTATGTTGCGGACACCTACAGCCGCCGTATCCGCGCCATCGCGGCCGATGGCACCACCTCCACCTTGGCGGGCACGGGCACCGGCAGCGTCGACGGGGTCGGCACCGGCGCGTCCTTCCAGGGCCCGACGGACGTGACCGCGGACGACAAGGGCAACCTGTACGTGGCCGACCAGAACGGCAACACGGTCCGCAAGATCGTGATCGCCGACGGCACCGTCACCACCATCGCCGGCAACGGCCAGCAGGTCTCCAAGGACGGCACGGGCGCCAACGGCTCCCTGTTCTTCCCCAACACCCTTGCCTGGGGCAAGTCCGGCGGCCAGGACATCCTGGTGGTCAGCCAGGTCAACCACAAGATCCGCTTGATCTCCGGCTGGTAAAAGGCCGCAGACCACACCGAGCAGGGGAGGCAATTGCCTCCCCTGCTTGCTTTGGAGCCCCTCCTTGGAGATCCGCCCTGGCGGCGAGAGCCGCCCAAATCCACGGAATCGCCCCGTCGCCCGCGCGACCGCGGGCGAGGGTGGCACCAAGCCGCAGGCCGGCGATGGCTTCACCCGCCAGGAGGCGCCGGACGAAGACGACACGCCGTTCTGGCTGGTGTGCATGTCCACGGACAGGCTGGCCGGGCGGCAATACCTCGACCGCAAGGCCCACCAGGCCGGCGCCAAGGCCGAAGCGGCCTGGGTGAAGGAGCTGGTTCTCGCCGGCACGCCGGCGGCGCGAAGGTTCGCGGCTGCCGGGCTGCCGCCCTTGCGGGGCGCGGCCGGGCTGCAGGCCTTCCAGGCGCTCGTCGACGGCCTGGTCCAGGGCTTGGCGGCGCCGAAAGTGGTGTGGCTGCCTGGTATGCGCGAAGGCCGCGGCCAGTACCTGTTCCGCGTGTCCGGCGGGCTGATCCAGTTGCGTCCGGCCGGCCCGGGCGACCTGGCCGCCTGGCTCGAGACGGTGGCCCACGAGACCTTCCACCACCTCCAACAGGAGTTGGTGACGGCGCTCTATAAGGGCGACGAGCTCGCGCAGCCGCAGCTGGCGGCCTACTACCGTGATGCCCGCGCCGTGTACCAGCCCGCCTTGCCCTTCGAGGCGAACCGCCGCCAGGCGCTCGAGGTGGGCGCCTGGACGTTCGGGGCGGACCTCGCCCGGGCGGCCTTGAAGGGGTAAGGGCTGGCTAAGTCTGCGTTAAGCTTGGCCGAGGTGCGTCAGATCCCGTGGCGGCGGCCCTACAAGACACGCGTTGCCCTTCAGGGAGGAAGCGTCGTCTTGTTCAACAACGCGCAAGTGCCCAGGCTCCAAGCCTACACGGCCGCCCCCGTTCCCCCGCCGGTGGCGCCGCCGCCGCCACCCCCTCCTCCCCCGCCGCCGCCGGTGGGTGGTGGATACACCTACACGCCCACCCCGGGCGCGCCCGGCGCGCCGGTGGCCCAGCCCGGCGCCAACGACCCGGTGCACTACAGCACGGGCTTTGGCGCCCTGGCCCTGGCGGACCTCGCCAACATCGTGGCCCACCCGATCCAGACCATCAAGTCGCTCTTCATCGTCAGCAAGGACCTGCTGGGCCTGCAGACGAAGCGTGGCGTCACCATCGCCACCGCCCCCGCGGTCATGGCGCAGTTCCAACAGGCCGCCCGCGACGTCGATGCGGCGCCTTTCAAGCACTTGCTGCCGTTCTTCGACCACGCGCTCGATCGCTGGGCGGAAGGCCGCTTCCAGGAGTTGCGTCCGCAGGTGCAGGACCGCCTGGCCCAGCGCGCCTGGCACGCCGTCGCGCTGGAATGGCCCGATGGCGGCTCCGGCCGCGATCGCCTCGCCGAGGTGCTGATGCTCAATGGCGTTGCAGACTCGGCCACGGACGGGCAAATCGTGCGCGGGCTGCAGGGCACCAACCGCATCCAGTTCAAGGATTCCAACCCGATGGACTACTTCTACCCCTTGGGCCGCGCGGGCGACGCGCTGATCCTGCGCCGCAACCTCGCGGTGATGCCGGGTCAGAAGCCGCTGTCGGAGACCTTCAAGGGCTACCTGAGCCAGAACGTCGCCGTCCACGCGGACGTCTAGTTCAGGCCACCCTCACACGCCGGGCGGTCCGTCCGCAGCGCCATGACGCGCCTGTGGACGGGCGGAATGGGCCGCGCGGCCTGTTCGCGCGGCGGGTGGTACGCAGCCGGGATGGCCTTGGGCAGCGTCTCCGGCGCTGCGTCGGAGAAACCGCCCGGGTCGACGGCCTGGCCGTCCTTGTGCAGCTCGTAATGGAGATGCGGACCGGTGGAAAGGCCCGTGCTGCCGACGCGCGCGATCGTGTCGCCGGCGTTGACGCGCTGGCCCTTGCTGACGAGCAGCTCCTGGGCGTGGCCATAAAGCGTCTCGTAGCCGTTGGGGTGCCTTAGCACCACGGCATTGCCGTAGCCCCCCATCCAGCCCGCCGAGACGACCTCGCCCTCCATGGTGGCGTGGACCGGCGAGCCGGCCGCCACCGCGAAGTCGTAGCCGTCGTGGTGCCGGCCCGGCACGTAACCCAGCACCGGGTGGTCCTCCCGCTGACCATAGCCGGAGCTGATGTAGCCGCCGGCCACCGGGCGCAGCTGCGGGATCAAGGGGTTGCCCCCGCCGCCGCAGCCGGCCAGCAGGAGCAAGGGGATCAAGAGGAACTTGGTGCGCATGTGGTAGTACGACGAGGCTGGGACGTGGGAGGTTCTACTTGAGCTTGGCGACGTCATCGAACGCGCCGCGGGCGGCCGCGATGGTGGCATCAATATCGGCCTCGTCGTGCGAGGTGGAGATGAAGCACGCCTCGAACTGCGCGGGCGGGAAGTAGATGCCGCGCGTCAGCATGCCATGGAAGAACACGCCGTAGCGCTTGCGGTCGCACAAGTCGGCCGTGGGCCAGCCCGTGACGGGCGTGTCCGTGAAGAACACCGTCAACATCGAGCCCACCTGGTTGACCTGGATTGTCACACCGGCATCCGCCGCGGCTTGACGCAGGCCGCGCGCCAGGCGCGCCGACATCTCCTCCAGGCCCTCGTAGACGCCGGACTTGCCCAGCGCGCGCAGGGTGGCGAGGCCCGCCGAGGTGGCGAGCGGGTTGCCGCTCATGGTGCCGGCCTGGTACATCGGGCCGGAAGGCGCCACCATGGCCATGATGTCCCTGCGGCCACCATACGCGCCAACAGGGACGCCGCCGCCGACGATCTTGCCGAGGCAAGTCAGGTCGGGCTTCACGTTGTAGCGCGCCTGGGCGCCGCCGAGCGCCACGCGGAAGCCGCTCATGACCTCGTCGAAGACCAGCAACGCGCCGTACTTGGTGCACAGCTCGCGCAGGCCCTCCAGGAAGCCACGTGCGGGCTCGATCGTGCCGGAGTTGCCAACCACGGGCTCCACGATCACGGCCGCGATGCCATCGGGATAGGCCAGGAACAGCGCTTCGAGGCTGGGCAGGTCGTTGAAGTCCGCCGTGAGCGTGTTGGCGGTGGCCGCCGCCGGGACGCCCGGGCTGTCCGGCAGGCCCAGGGTGGCGACGCCGGAGCCGGCCTTCACCAGCAGGAAGTCGGCGTGGCCGTGGTAGCAGCCCGTGAACTTGACGACCTTGTCGCGGTTGGTGAAGGCGCGCGCCAGGCGCAGCGCCGACATGGTGGCCTCCGTGCCGGAGTTGACCAGGCGGACCATCTCCATCGAGGGGACGATCTCGTTGATCAGCGCCGAGATCTCCACTTCGCCCGCGGTGGGGGCGCCGTAGGCGGTGCCGCGGCCGATCGCCGCGCTCAGGGCCTCCACCACGGCCGGGTGGGCGTGGCCCAGGATCATGGGACCCCAGGCGCCGATGTAATCGATGTAGCGCGCGCCGTCCACGTCGTAGAGGTAAGGCCCTTCCGCCCGGTCGATGAAGATCGGATCGCCGCCCACGGACTTGAAGGCCCGCACGGGGCTGTTCACGCCGCCCGGGATCAGCGCCTGCGCGCGCTGCCAGAGCTGGGCGGAGCGGGTACGGGTCTGGGTGTCGGACATGCGGGCCTCCAAAAGGAAATTCGGGCCGCCTATTATCCCATGGAGTGACGGACGCCGCACCGCATCGGTCTGGAATAACATAAAATACCAGGCATGCTCAGAACCACCCCCATCGCCCTGCTTGCCCTCTACGCCCCCGTGGCCATGGCCGCGAGTGCCACCCAGCCCTACAAGGACGTCCCCGCCGGCCACTGGGCCGAGGCCGCCATCACCGCCGTGGCCGTGGACCGCACGTTCATGCACGGCTACCCGGACGGCACCTTCCGCGGCAACGAGCCCTTCACGCGCGCCCAGCTGGCCGCGGCCGTGGCGGTGCTGTTGAAGGAGTTGGAGGCCCTGACGAAGACGAGCTGGCAGGTGGAAGGGCTGGGCGGCTATGACTTCCAGGACCTGCCCGCGGGCACGCCCGAGCGCGAGGCCGTGCTGTTGCTGGCGAACCACTACCGCCTCTTCGAAGGCGTGCCGGGCGTGACCTCCCGGACGTTCAACGCCGAGAAGCAGGTGACGCGCTACGAGATGGCCAAGGTCGTCCACCGCCTGATGCGCCTGGGCGAGCAGCGCGGGGTCGTTGACCCCCAGGTGCTGGCCGGCCGCGTGCATGCGTTCGCCGACCTGCCCACCACCGCGTGGGACTACGACGCCGTGCGCGAGGTGGCAGACCGTTACCAGGTCATGGTCGGCTTCCCGGACGGCAGCTTCCGCGGGCCGGAAGAGCTGACGCGCTACCAGTTCGCGGCGACGGCCAGCCAGACCTTCCCGCTGGTGAAGTCGTTGGTGGCGCGCACCCAGGAGCATAAGGAGCAGCCGACGCCCGAGCCCACGCCCAAGGTGCCCTGGCCGCGTTACCTCGAGGCCACGCCCGTCCAGGTCGGCGTGCCCTGGCACGCGGGCAACGGGTGGCCGGGCCTGGGCGTCCGCAGCGCCGCGTACTTCGGGCCGTTGATGGCCATGGGCGAGTTGGAGCTGGCGACGGGCACGCCCACGGGCGACCGCATGTACGCCGGCGCGGGCCGCCTGGGATACGCGCTCACGGCCCTGCCCGGTCTCACCATCACGCCGACGCTGGGCGTGCGGATGGTCAACAACCCGGCCTTCACGCTGGGCGGCCTGGACTATGGGGTGCTGGCCTACCGCCGCACCGACGCGGGCTGGGCGCTCTACGCCGACGTGCGCGGTACGTCGCCGCTCGGCGCGACGTCCGGCACGGCGCTGGGCACCTTCCTGGGCTCGGGCGGGCTGGGCGTGGAATTGAACTTCACGCCGCGCATCGCGCTGACGCTGGAAGGTGGCTACGCGATCTGGCCGACCAGCGTGTTGGCGACGCCAACGGACGCGCTGACGACGTTTGGCACGCCGACAGCGCAGGTTGGGCTGACGTTCAAGCTCTAGCGCTTACTTCGAGGGCGTTGCGCTCGGCACGGGCTGGTGGTACATCCCCGGCACCGTGAAGATGTCCTTCACGATCAGCAGCATGCCCAGCCCCATGATCATCACGAAGCCGAAGACCAGGATCTTCTCTTCGATCATGCGGGGCAACGCCCGCCCCCGCAGCTTCTCCAGCAGCAGCAGCACCAAGTGTCCGCCATCCAAGGCCGGCAACGGCAGCAAGTTGATGATCGCCAGCTCGATCGAGAGCAAGACGGCGAAGGTCAGCAGCTTCCAGGGGTCATCCTGGTAAATTTGGTCGCCCATCGCCACGATTTGCACCGGGCCACCGGTCTTGTCCATCATCGAGCCCGGCGAGGTGAAGAGCTGGTAGAGCGCGGAGCACAGCATGCCCGTCGTCTCGATCTGCTGCGTCGTCGCCATCGTCACGGCCTCGATAGGCCCGGTGACGGGACGGCGCTCGTCGCCCACGGAGGGCTTGAAGCCGATCAGGCCCTTGGCGTCCGGCGTGACCGTGACGTCTTGGGGCTTGCCGTCGCGCACGATCCCGATCACGACAGGCTTCTGCTTGAAGTCGGCCAGGCGGCCCCGGAAGCCCATGAAGTCCTTGACCGGCTGGTGCTCCACGGCCGTGATGCGATCGCCCGCCTTCAGCCCCACGGCGGCCGCGGCGGTGTTCGGCAGGACGTCCTTGATGGCGACCGTCTGGTGCCCGGTCGGCACGCCCAGGCCCAGGTTGCTGCCGAACAGGATCAGCCAGGCGGACACGAAGTTGAAGATCACGCCTGCGCTGACGACCCAGGTCCGTTGCCAGATCGGGCGGTTGCGCAGCAGCATCTCGTCGGAGACGTCGGCCAGCGGCTCGCCGTCCTCGCCGCGCTCGTCGTCCACGAAGGCGCAGTAGCCGCCCAGCGGGATCCAGTTCAGGCGGCACTCCGTCTCACCCCAGGTGAAGCCGAAGATGCGCGGCCCGAAGCCGATGGCGAACTGCCGCACCGGGACCTTGATGGACTTGGCCGCGAGGAAGTGTCCCGATTCGTGGATGGCAATCAGGACGCCGAGGCAGAGAAGGGTGACCAGGATGCCCTGGAAGCTGGCGATCAAAACAAGATACCTCTCGAAGCGGGGAAAAGCTGGTTGGCGGCTTCGCAGACCGCGATCACGGTGAAGGCGCCGGCCAGGATTTGCACCAGCCCCATGTTCCATACCCGGCGCCAGCGATCCACCCGGTAGCCCGGGCGTGCCGCATAGGCGGCAAGCAGGCGCTGACCCGCGCGTTGTCCGTTGCGCAGCTGGTAGCGGCGCGGCGGACGCGTGGTGAAGTACCTCTGGAGGAGGGTCCCCACCTTGCGCCATGCCAGGGCGCCGATGACGACGACAGGCAAGGTCAACAGCGGCTCGTGCGCCACCAAGGGTAACAGAAGTTGGACCCCAAACAAAAGGGCCATTAGGTTGGTACCGCACCGTGGGTGCTCGCGCGGCATGGCGGCAATGGCCTCCAGCTCCAGCGGTTCGCCCTTCTCGATCGCGTTGACCGTCTGGTGTTCCGCGGCATGGTAGCCGGCGAGCGGCGATAGCCGGAGGGCCAGCAGGAACATCCCCAGGGCTACCAGGGCCTGGACCGGCTCCGGCAAGGTGACGCCGGCCAGGCGCTGGCCGTGCATCAAGGAGAGCTCGATCAGCCAGTTCACCATCCCCAGCACCACGCCGGAGAGGAACAGGCCCCAGAAGCCGACGCCGGCGCTGACGTGGCCCGTCGTGAGGTACACGCCCAGGGGCGTGGCCATGCCGCCCACGCTCGCCGGGCGCAAATTGTCCGTCAGGGCGGCGAGCACGGTGGCGCGCGTCAACATGCCCTGGTAGCGGTCCAGCGTGTCCAACACCGGCAGGGCCTTGTAGCGCTTCTGCTCGAACATGGGCAACACCTGGGAAATCGATTCATCGGCGAAGGCAACCACGGGGTGGGTGCGCATCAGGTGCATGACCATCAGGTCGGCGCCTGCGCCTGCGTCCAGCCGCTCCAGCGACGGCGCATGGTCGGCCAGCCAGTCCAGGACGTCGGCCTCCACCAGCACGCCCACCAGGCGCTCGCCTTCGACGACCGGCAGGACGCCCGTGCCGACCTCGACGAAATTACGTAGTACCTTGCCCAGGCCGTCGGTGGCGTGCAGCGTGGGGCCCCCGGCCACGACCAGATCCCGGGGGACCAGGTCGGTGCGGGCGGGCAAGACGCTCACAGACTCGTTCAATAGGCTCATCCAGGTAACATATTCCCGTTGCCCGCGAGCCGGAAACCCGGGTGGGTATATGATCCTTGCCATGCCGGACCGCTTAACTTGGAAATCCGTCTTTTTCATCTGGATGCTGTGCGTGCCCTTCGTGGGCGGCGCCAGCGTCGTGCTGTACCAGAAGTACCCGGGGCCGTTCCAGCAGGCCGCGACGTGGAGCAAGCAGCAGGCGGACCATGGCCAGAAGGCCTACAAGGACTACCAGGCCAAGCGCGCCAAGGACAAGGCCAAGGCCGATAAGCAGGCCAAGGACGAGGCCGAGGCGGACAACGGGTACTAGCGGAGCTTGAAGCTCATCGTCACGTCCCCGTACTGCTGCCCTGTCTCATCGGGCACCGGCGTGAAGCCCCAGCGGCTCGCGGCCGAGCGCGCGGCACCATCAAAGAACTCATGGCCGCTCGAGCGGATGACTTCCACGCGAGACACGCTGCCGGACGGGGCCACGTAGAGGCGCAGCGTCACGTCGCCCTCCTCGCCCATCCGCATGGCGCGGGCGGGATAGGCGGGGTCGACCCGGCGCTCCACGCCCCGGCTGCGCAAGGCGCCGCTCAGGCCGGAACCCGTCGTGATGGGGTTGCCGTGCGGCGTGCCGGCGGCGGGCTTGTTGGGCGTCGCCTCCGTGCCGGGATCGTTGTGGGCGGCCGCCTGGGCGGCGCGCTCTTCTTCTTGCTTCTTGCGCTTGGCCAGGCGCTCGGCCAGCATCGTGGCCAGGTCGGGCTTCTTGGGCGTCTCGATGTGGTGCTCGACGGGCTTGGGCGCCGGCACCTTGGCCGGGCGGATGTCGGGCTTGGTGATGGGCTTGGGCTTGATCGCGGCGGCATGGGCCACCTGGGGCTTGGCCTTGGGGATTTCCTGGGCCTTGGGCAAGGGCTCCGGCTTCGGCTTCACCTTGGGAGCCGGCGGGGCCACCTTCTCGGCCTGCTGCGTCTGCTGCGGCTGGAAGGCCACCTCGATCGGGATGGGCTCTTTCTTGGGCTCCGGCTTCGACGCAACGGTGGTGGGTTGTGGCAGCGCCAGCATGGCCAGGAACAGGGCCAGGTGGAGGCCGGCCGAGATTTCGAGCGAGACGACGCGCGCGCCCTTCGTGTTGCCGCGCTTCGGCGGGCCCTTGCGACGCGGCCGCGCGACGGCGGCGCGCTTGGCGGCTGGTCGCGGGTCGGTGGGCAACATCGGGCGCTCCTTGGGATCAGAACTGATACTGGGCATCGAACGTCAGCCAGGGGTTGGGCGCGAAGTAGGTCGTGCCGAGGGTGCTGAGGGCGAGCGGGACTTCCGTGGCATGCATCCCCAGGCTCCAGTCCGGGGTCAGTTGATAGCGCGCCTCGGCCAGCGCGAAGGCGCCGCTGGCGCTGCCGCCGCCCGGCGTTTGCGCCGCCACGAGCGTTGCGAGGCGGCCTTGCACACCCAACGAGACCGTCAGCTTGCGCTCCAGGAAGTTGGCGTCCAGGCGGGCATCCACCGCATGATCCATTGTTCCCAGCGGGAAGACCGCGTTACCGGCGTAGCCCACTTCGACCTGCGGGCCGTCCTGGATCTGCACCTGCACGCGTGCGCCCGCGGTCGGGCTCCATTGCTCGCCGGCCGCATTGGCGGGGGCCCAAAGGCCGCTGCCGGCCACGTCCTGCCAGTAGATGTGGCGGAAGCTGCGTCGCAGGCCCAAATCGACGTTGCCCCAAACGGCGTCCGTGAAGCGGTGTGAGCCGCCCAGGGTGGCCCAGCCCTCGACGCGCTCGGCGTCCAGGTTGGCGACAACGCCGCTGGAGGCGCGGTTGAGGTAGAGCTGCGCGAAGCTGGGCAGCTCCGACGCGGTCTTGAGGCCGGCGTGCAGGTGGGTGGACGGCGCGGGGCGGTAGTGGAACTCCATCTGTGGGTCGGCGATCAGCTCGCGGCCCCAATAGCCGGCCCCCAGCCCACCCTGGAGCTGGACCTGGTCCGACAGCGACCAGAAGTCCTGGGCGCTCATGTAGCCTTCGGGACCCGCCTGGACGCCCCACTGGCGGTACTGGGCCTGGGCCTCGACCTGCGCCTGGTGGTCGCCATTGGGCGCGGGGCGCCACTTGCCGCGGGCCGTAGTGGTGAGCGCGCCCAGCGTCGAGGCGGCCGCCGTGCCGGCCTGCGCCGTCAGCGCGCCTTGGGCGACGTCGATGCCACCCAGCAAGTTCTCGCTCTCGCCGTACTCCGCGGTGCCCGCGAAGAAGGTCTGGTTGCCCTTGTTGAGGCCCTTGTTCCAGCCGAAGCCGTTGGCCTGCAGGTTGCCACGACCCAGGCCGTTCCAATCGAGGGCTTCCTGGGCCTGCCAGCCGGACCAGTCCCAGCCGCCGCGGCCGGCCAGATCCGTGATGCCCAGGACGGGGCCCCACATGCGGGCGTCGTACAGGCCCACGCGGTACTGCGTGATGGGTCCCCACCCGGCCAGCAGGCTGGTGTAGGGCAGGCGCGCGCCGGCCAGCGCGGCCGGCGGCTCCAGCGTGGAGGGCGTGACGTTGACCATCAGGCTCTTGTTGTCTTCGCGCGTGGCCCGGCGCTGGTTCGGCTCCGGCAGACGGATGCGGCTGGCGGCGGCGCGGGCGTCGGGCGCCAGCTTGGTGCCCCGATCGCTGGAGCCGGACAGGTCCTGGCCCTGGATCGTGACGGACGGCAGCTGCGCGGGCAGCTTCTCGTCGCCGTCCGCGGGCTTGCTGGGGGCGTCGGCCGCGAAGGCGGGGAGCGGGGCGAGCAGCGCGAGGGCCAGGACCCCGGGGATCCAACGGGCGGTCACTTGCGCATCTCCTTGGGCACGTTTTGGTCGATCCAGGCCAGGCGGCTCTTGGCTTCCTGCTTCTCGGACGCGGGGCCAGCAGCGGATAGGCGCGTGTAGACCTCGATGGCCTCGCGCCAGCGGCCCAGCTGCTCGAGCGCCTCGCCCTGCTTGAGCTGTGCCAACGAGGGCAAGGGCTCCGCTTCCGCGGGGAACTTGATGCCCGAGAGCTCCTTGATGGCTTCCTTGAACTGCTTCATCTCGACGAGCACGAAGCCGCCCCAGTAGCCGCCCAGGGCCGCGCCCATCGTGCCTTCCGGGCCCAGGCCGCGCGCGCCGCGGTAGGCCAGGAGCGCGGCGCCCCACTGCTTGTTCTTGCGTTGGAGGTCGCCCAGGCTCATCCAGGCCTGGCGGCGGCGCTCGACGGCGAAGGACTTGTTCTCCGCCACGCGGCGGTAGAGGTTGGTGGCGCCGCCCGGGTCACCCTGGTCGCGCGCGACGTCGGCGGCCTCCAGCAGCGCCACGGCGGCGATCGGCCGGCCCACGTAGACCTCCGACAGCTGCACCAGCGTTTCCTTGGCTCTAGGTAGGTCTCCGCCGCCGCGATAGGACTTGGCCAGGTCGTACAGGATTTGCGGCCGCAACTCCTGGTCCTGGACGTCCCTGAGCGGCTCCAGGATCGTCTTGGCGCCGGCGAAATCCTTTTTCTCGAGCAGCGCGCGCGCCGCCCAGAAGCTCATTTGGGGGGAGGGGTTGGACACGCCGTGGTAGGTGGCGAGCACCTCGTCCCACAGGCCCTTGGTGTAGAACGACTCCGCGATGGTCTGCAGCAGGGCGCGATCGCCCTCCGTCAGCGTGGTGCGCTTGAGCAGCTCCGTGCGGGCCTGCTTGTAGTTGCCGCTCTTGATGTGGGCCTGGATCACGCCCGTGCGCAGCTCGTCCACGCGCTCCGGCGGGAGGTTGCTCATCTGCATGAGCTGCTCGTAGACGCGGCGGCTCTCCTCGTACTGGTTGTTGTTGTAGTAGGCCGCCGCCAGCTGTTCCCGGGCCTCGTAGAGCTGCCCGCTGCCGGCGTTCGGGTGCATGATCGCGGCCTGCAGGGAGCCGATCGCGTCCGGGTAGCGGTTCAGGCGGAAGAAGCTGCGGCCCTGCCAGATCAGCGCTTGGGGCGCCAGGCGGCTCTGCGGGTGGCCGGAGGCGAAGGTGCCGAAGGCCGTCGCGGCATCGTCCAACTTGCCCTGGCGGTACATGCTCCAGGCCAGCTGGTACTGCGCGTCCGCCGCCACGACCGGGTCGGGGCTCGCGTCGAGCAAGGTCTTGAAGGTGGTGCGGGCGCTCTCCCACTCGTGCAGGTCCACCAGGGCCAGGCCCAGGCGGTAGAGCGCGTCCTGGCGCGTGCGGCCTTCCGGCAGGCGCTTGACGGCCTCCGCGAAGCCGTTGCGGGCGCCCGCGAAGTCGTTCAGGCGCAGGCTGGCCCAGCCCAGGCCGTAGTAGCCCTCGGCCAGGCGGCCGAAGGTGGGATAGCGCGAGATCAAGCGGCCGTAAAGCGCGCGGGCGGAGTCATACTGGCCGAGCCGGTAGCGCGCCTCGGCCTGCCAGAACAGCGCCTGGTCCGCCAGAGGGCCCTTTTCGACGGACTCCAGCACGCGCGAGGCCTCGCCGTAGTTGCCGCCGTAGAAGTGGGCCATGCCGATTTTGAAGTCGACTTGCTCGCCCTGGCCGGCGAGGAAGCCCAGGTCGCCCAGCACGGCCAGCTGGGAGTAGGCCTTCACGGCCTCTTCGTAGAGGCCCAGCGAGAGGTAGCTCTCGCCGCGCATCCAGAGCGTGGGGCCCAGCCACTTGCTGCGCGGGAAGGCGTTCTCCAGCCGGCGGCCCTTCTCGATGGCGCCGCTGTAGTCGGCGACGTCGAAGGAGGCGGAGGCCAACTGGTACTGGGCGTCTTCCGCCCAGCTCGAGCGGGGCGCGGCGGTGACCACGCGGTTCCACGCCTCGAGCGCGGAAGGCCGGTGGCCCAGCTGGCGCTCGATGGAGCCGATCGCGTAGAGGGCCGCGGGCCGGTAGGGGCTTTGCGGGTATTTCTCCATCCAAACCTGGAACATGCGGCGCGCATCCGCGAACTTGCCGCCCTGCCAGGTGCACCAGGCCTCGCCGTAGCCGGCGGGCTCGCGCAGCGGCGACGTGGCGGGCACGGCGCGGTAGTGGTTGATGGCCAGGGCGTAGTCCTTGCTATCGGCGTAGGCCTCGCCGGCCAGCAGCTCCGCGCGCGACATCAGCGCCTCGTCCTGGCCCTGCCGGGCGGCCTCGTTGTAGTAAGTGCTGGCGGCCAGGTGGTCGCCGCGCTGCAGCAGCACGTTGCCCAGCGCCAGGCGCACGGCCTGGGCGTAGCGGCTGGCGGGGTAGCGCTCCAGCGCCTGCTTCCAGACGTTGGTGGCGGCTTCCTCCTGGTTCAGGCGCAGCAGCGACCAGCCCCAGGCGAAGAGCGCGCGCTCCTGGTAGGGGCCGAAGGCGTTCGCCAGCTCGCGGTAGCGCTCGAGCGCCTTGGCGTAGTTGCCGCTGGTGAAGTAAAGGTCGGCCAGGGGGGCGCGCACGCCGTCCCTGCGCTGGTCGTCCGTCTGGGAGAGCAGGGCTTCATACTGGGCGATCGCCCCCGCGTCGTCGCCCGCGTCGCGCATGGTCTGGGCGCGCTCGCCCAGGGCTTGCAGGTACCACCGGCTGTCGGGCGGCACCGCAGCGAGGCTCTTGAGCGCCTCCTTGGTGCGGCCGGCGCGGCGTTCGACGTAGCCCATGAAGTAGTTGGCGCGTCCGCCGTCGC
Organism: Cyanobacteria bacterium RYN_339; assembly: GCA_028287685.1. Taxonomy (GTDB): domain Bacteria; phylum Cyanobacteriota; class Sericytochromatia; order S15B-MN24; family JAQBPE01; genus JAQBPE01. The sequence continues at coordinate 20,038 of JAQBPE010000453.1, forward strand.
GCTCGCGGAACTGCTCGCTCGCGAGCGCCCGCGAGAGCTCGGCTTCCGCGGCCGGATAGGCCTGTCGCGCGATCAAGGAGTCGATGCGCGCCCACCACGCCACGTCGCCGGTGGCCGCAGCGGCAGGCTGCGCGCCGGCGCCCAGTAGCGTCAGGGCCAACAGGCCCGCCAACCAAGGCGATGCAGGTTTCGGACGGTCGGAGTGGGGCATGCGTTCGATCGTAGCGGCGTTTGGGGGGTGTTGGCGGTGCGCGAGCGCACGGCGGGATGATAGCACGCGAGCGTTATGTCAGTAAACGTGCCGCGTTCCAGGCTTTGTTAAATAACGATAAATTACGATCATGGGCGCAAATCCGGTCCCCAGGCCGAACGCGTGAAATGTTTATTAAATCTCCATTAAACGCCCTTGTTGCGCTAAAACCGGGATGGTACTTTTAACTTGCGGAGCTTAACCGCGACTTAACGCTAGCCTAACCTCGAGGAGAAGTTTTCATATGAGTTCCAACCACGTCGTTCGCTCCGCCGTCGGCATGACCCTGGCCCTCGCCCTCGTGGGTTGCGGCGTGCAGGCCAACCAGACCGCCGCCCTCCGTGCCGCCAACGGCGTGGTCGCCGAGTCCGTGCCCGGCGAGCTGATCGTCAAGTTCAAGAATTCCGCCACCCGTGGCCCCAAGCTCCTCACGCTGGGCCTGCGCCAGGTGCGCAGCATCGACAAGATCGGCGCCGTGGTCGTGAAGGGTGGCGACACGAAGACCGCCTTGGCCGCGCTGAAGGCCGACGCCGACGTGCTGTACGCCGAGCCCAACTACGTGGCGAAGGCCTTCGACCTGCCGTCGATGAGCCCGAACGTCGCCTTCGGCATCCGCGCCGAGGACGAGCTGCTCAAGGATTGCTGGGGCATGAACACCATCCACGCGTCCGACGCGTGGAAGGTCACGACCGGCGCGAACGTCAAGGTCGCCGTGGTCGACACCGGCGTGGATTACACCCACCCCGACCTGGCCGGCCGCGTGGACAAGGGCCATGATTTCGTCAACAACGACGACGACGCCAAGGACGACCACTACCACGGCACCCACTGCGCCGGCACCATCGGCGCCGGCCTGGGCAACGGCGGCGTCGTGGGCGTGGCCCCGAACGTCTCGATCGTGGCCGTCAAGGTCCTGTCCGCCAGCGGCTCCGGCTCCTACGACGGCGTTGCCGCCGGCATCACCTACGCTGCCGACAGCGGTGCCTCCATCCTCAGCATGAGCCTGGGCGGCCCCTCCAGCTCGAAGGCCCTCGAAGACGCCGTGAAGTACGCCCAGAGCAAGGGCGTCCTGATCGTCGCCGCGATGGGCAACAGCGGCAACGAGAGCGTCAGCTACCCGGCGGGCATCCCGGGCGTCATGCCGATCGGCGCGACCGACATCAACGACAAGCGCGCGAGCTTCAGCCAGTACGGCAAGCACATCAGCGTCTCGGCCCCCGGCGTCGACGTCCTGAGCACCGTGCCCGGCGGCGGCTTCAAGAAGCTGTCCGGCACCTCGATGGCCACCCCGCACACCGCGGGCCTGTGCGCCCTCGTGAAGAGCGCCTTCCCCGACTTCACCGCCGACCAGATCCGCGCCAAGGTGGAAGCCAGCACGGACGACCAGGGCGACGCCGGTTGGGACAAGTACTTCGGCACCGGCCGCATCAACGCGCTGAAGGCCGTCTCCCCCGCCCGCCGCTAAGGCTCCAACTACCGCAAAGGCCGCCCGATGGGCGGCCTTTGTACTTTCAAGGGGTGGAGCGGCTGGCGGCCGGATCCGGGCTTGCCGTCGCACCACGGGTCGCCGCGGGGTCGACGCTGGCTGTTACGGCCGGCGCGACAGGCGGCACAGTAGAACCCAAGCTGGCGCCCGCATCGCCCGTCGCGCCAGCGTCTGCACTCGGCTCCGCCGGCGGCGTGGGCAGCGGCAATGGCTCCGGCCCCGGAATCAATGGCGGCAGTGGAACCGCCTGGCCAAGCCCTGACAGCGAGAAGGCGTCACCGCGATCCTCCCGGATGAAGCCCGCACCCAGTACCGGGACCGTGATCATGCGGACGGGCGGCTTGAAGGTCAGGTGCACTTTGTCGCCCATCGTGAGGCGGTCCAGCGGAACGTCAAGCGGGCAAACGCGGAAACCCGTCTTGGCACCGAGGGAAGCGACAGCGTAGACCCAGCCGTCGCGGGCGATCGCCAGGCCGATCGGTTCCGGGTCGCCTTGGCCTTGCACCATGGTCACGAAGGTCTGCAAGCTGGACGAGCGGAAGGTGGGCACCACGCCGAGGCGGCGGTCGAGCAGGTCCTCGGCATAGATGGTCGTGGTCCAATCGGGGCTGCCGTCCCTAACGGATCCCGCCGATACGATCCCGTCGACGGCAGGCAACTCAACCGGGTCTGGAGGCGCACAGCCGCCGCTCCCGAGGGCCAGCAACGCCAAGGCCGGTATCCATCGTCTCATTGTCATTCTCCTTGCCTGCTTGATACCACGCCTGCTCCGGATCCGTTCGGCTTTGTGGTAAAGTCCCGATCATGCCTACCTTTACCGAACTTGGCCTCGACCCCGCCGTCCAGGAGCAACTGACCGCTCAGGGCATCCTGGAGCCAGCGCCCATCCAGCTCGTGGCCATCCCGGCCCTCTTGAAGGGCAAGGACGCGCTGATCCACGCCCAGACGGGCAGCGGCAAGACGCTGGCCTATCTGCTGCCGATGTTCGCCAAGCTGGCCTCGGAGCAGCTCCCCAGCATCGAAGGCCCCGCTGCACCCGGCGGCGTGGTGCTGGTGCCCACGCAGGAGCTGGGCATGCAGGTGTATGGCGTCGTGAAGGGCCTCGGCTGGGACGTGTGCCAACTGATTGGCGGCGCCAACCCGGCCCGCCAGATCGAGCAACTGCGCAAGCGGCCCCGCATCGTGGTCGGCACGCCCGGCCGCATCCTCCAGCTCATCCGCGAAGGCAAGCTCTCCGGCCGCGCCGTGCGCGTGGTGGTGGGCGACGAGGCCGACCAGCTCTTCGAGCCGGCCCACCGCAAGGACCTGGACGCCATCCTCAAGGCCACCAGCCCGTCGCGCCAGACCGTGTTGGTGACCGCCACCGCCGGCCCGGAGCTGCGGGAGTGGCTGCCCGACGCGGAGGTCCTGCGCGTCGAGGACGAGCTGAGGCTGCCCCCCTCGCTGACGCACCAGGCCTTCATCGTCGACGCGCGCGACCGCGTGGACATGGTGCGCAAGCTCGTACGGCACATGGACCCGCGCGGGGCGATCGCCTTCGTCAGCCGCCCGGCCGACGTCGACTGGTGGGTGGAGAAGCTGCGCCACCACCACGTCCGCGTGGCGGGGCTGCATTCCGGCATCCCCAAGCTGCAGCGCGCGTCCACCATGCGCGATTTCAGGAGCGGCAAGCTGCAACTGCTGCTGGCCACGGAGCTCGCGTCGCGCGGGTTGGACCTCGGCACCGTCAGCCTGGTCGTGAACATGGAGCTGCCGACCGACCCCCAACACTACGTCCATCGCGTCGGCCGCACCGCCCGCATGGGGCGCAAGGGCACCGCCGTGACGCTGGCCGAGCCCAAGGAAGCCTTCGTGTTGGGCAAGATCGAGAAGGCCCTGGGCATCACCTTCGAGCGCCCCGTCCTGAAGGAAGGCGAGGTGCGCGAGGCCACGCCGATCGACATCAAGGTGGCGGCCCGCAAGGCCAAGCACGAGGAGAAGAAGGCCGAGGTCAAGGAAGACGTGAAGGCGCGCATCGCCGCCGGCGAGGTGATCCGCAAGCCCAAGAAGTCCAAGGTGAAGGGGCCTACTGCCCATGCGTTGGCGAAGGGCAAGGCCAAGAAGGCCGAGAAGAAGGCCCGCACGGCGTCGACGAAAGCCTTCCGCGAGAGCAAGAAAGCTCCCCCTCCGCCTGCCGGCACCTCCCCCGAGGGGGGGGAGGGGACTAGTTCACCGGCGACAGAAGCTTGATCCGGCCGCCTTCGGGCGTGTCCACCAGCGCGTGCGCCGCCATATAGGCGAACATCGCGTCGCGCACCAGCTCGCCCGTCGGGTGGAGCTCCTTCACCTGCTTGAAGACGTCGGCGCCGTCGTTGCCGTTGGCGATGTAGTCGATCGTCGAGATGGTGTAGTTGCGCGCGCGGTCGAAGGGCTGGCCGCCGATCATCACGTCCTTCGGCTTGCCGTTCTCCACGGTCAGCGTCAGGCCGGAGATCTGCAAGCTGCCTTGCTTGCCCGTCTTGCCGGCCACGAACTCCAGGATCTGCGCCATCAGCTCGCCGCTGACCTCGAACTTCACCAGGCGGTTCTCGAAGGGCAGGCAGCTGTAGACCATGCCGCGCGTGATCGCGCCCTTGGGGAACGGGGCGCGGATGCCGCCGGAGTTCATGAAGGCCACGTCCGTGCCGGTGCGCTCGCGGATGGCGTCCGCGATCAGGTTGCCGATCGGCGCGTCGCCGTTCTGCTTGTTCTGGTTGAGGAACTCGACGGCGGTATGACCCACCACCTCGTCCATCTGCGCCTTGATCTTGTTCACGTAGGGCGCCAACATCGCCTCCACGCCCGCATCGGGCTTGAGGCTGCTCTCGACGGGGACCAGGTGGCCCTCGAACTTCGTGATCTTCTGGTGGTCGACCGTCAGGTCGATGCGGCCCAGGAACTCGCCCCACTGGAAGGCCTGCACCACCAGGGTGGGGCGATCGCCGTGCAGCACCACGACCGGGTGGTCGACCTTGGAGTGGCTGTGACCGCCCACGATCACGTCGATGCCGGGCACGGCCTTGGCGATCTCGACTTCCTCTTCGTGGCCGGAGTGGGAGAGGATCACCACCAGGTCGCACTTCTCACGCAGGGCGGGCACCACGCCCTGGAGCGCCTTGATGGGGTCTTCCAGCTTGAGGCCCTTGCGGCGCTCGCCGGCGACCGCATCGAAGGCGTTCTGGCTCATGATGCCGACGAGGGCGATTTTGAGGCCGGCGCGGTCGATCACCCGGTAGCCGGGGAAGATTTGCGCGCCGTTCTCGCGGACCAGGTTGAGCGCCAGCGGCGGGTTGGCCAGCAGCAGGGCCTGCTTCTCGAGGTTGTCGAGGCCGTTGTCGAGGTCGTGGTTGCCCACCGTCAGCCCGTCGTAGCCGATCAGGCGGATGGCCTTGTAGTCGGGCTCGCCGTTGAAGAAGGTGTAGAGCGGGGTGCCCTGGAACACGTCGCCGCCGTCCAGCACCAGCACGTTCTTCACGGCATGGCGGATTTGGTCGATCAAGGTCTTGCGACGGGCCACGCCGCCCAGCTCCTTGCCGTTCTTGGTATCGAACGATTCCAGGTGGTCGTGGGTGTCGTTTGTGTGCAGGATCGTGATGTCGACGGGCTCGGCAAAGGCGGGAGCGCCCGCCAAAAGGATGGCGAGCGCGGTTGCAGCGGCTGTGCAGCGGAACAAGGGAATTTCCTTTCCAGGGGCGTTATTGGCTCAAGACGGTGGCGCGGGCCGCGGTGAACGGGGCGCCGGACTTGCAGAGCTCGCACTCGGCCGGATCCAACAAGGGAGCGTCCGGCCGGACCAGGCTCTCGATGGTCCACGGGAAGGTCAGCGTGCTGCGGTCGATCATGACCGCGCCGCCCGTCACCTGCGCGCCGCACGCGGCCACCAGGTTGGCGAGCTCCAAGAATTCCGTCTCGTCCGTCAGGACGTCGTCGCACAGCACCACGCGCTCGTCGGCCTGCAGGGCCTGGCCGGGGCTGACGCGCCAGCCGTCCGGGCCGCGCTTCGCGAACACCAACCGGGCGCGCAAGGCGCGGGCCAGCTCGAGCGCCAGCAACGAGCCGGTGCCGGGGAAGGCCAACACCGCGTGCGGTCGCAGCGAGCGGAACGCGCCGCCCAGCGTTGCCGCCAGGCTGGTGGCGTACTCGGGCTGTTGCAAGACGCGCATCGGGTAAGCCGCTTGCGCCGTGTGGCGTTCGCCATCAACGGCGAAGTGCCCGTCCTGGAAGACTTCCATCTTATCCAAGATGGCCTTCACTTGGGATTTGGTCAGCATGACCCGTTCCTTATGACTGGCGTGATAGCGGGGCCCAAAAAACCATCATACACCTTATCGCCAGTCGAGCGGATGGTAGCCCGAAATGTCGCGGTTCGTGCATCCCACCTCCGTCAGCTGGAGCGACTGGGCCTGGAACGGCCCGATCAGGGCCGGCGGGAAGGTGTTGCTGCCGCCGCCGGGGATGTATTGGGTCTGGTAGACGCGCGCCCCCTGCTGGAAGCTGCCCTCCGTGCGCAGGAAGTACATGAGGTTCTGCTGGGCCAGGCTCCAGATCGGCGAGCTCTCCTTGGCGTTGGGATCCGTGTTGGAGAGGTTCAGCGGCTGGTACTGGGTGCTCTGCTGCAGCTCCTGCACGAAGATGCGCTGGAACTTGGCGGCGTTCGACTGGAAGTTGTTGACGGGGCCGTAGCGCGTGTAGGCCAGGGCGTTGCCGTCCGGGCGCCACGAGGGCTCGATCGCCCAGTTGTCGCCGTCGCCCTGCAGGCCGCTGATCTCGCGGGTGTAGTTGCCGCGACCGTCCAACAGGAAGATGTTCCAGTTCTGCTGGCGCCCGCCCGGGGACTGCAGGGTGTTCTTGCGCGCGGACACAGCGATGGTGCCCTGGCCGGCGGCGGTCGAGGTGGTGCCGGTCGTCAACTGCCCTACGGCGGTGGGGTTCCAGGCCGGGTGGCGCTCGTCCCAGTTGTTGTTGGTCAGGCGGGTGACGGCGCGGCCGCCTTCCACCTGGTCCACGTTCTCCATGTAGATCTCGTAGGTGGCGTCCGGCGTTTCATGGTTGCCGGCGAACAACAGGAAGGACCCGTCGGGGCTCCAGGCGGGGTCCACGTTCAGGCCCTTGGCGTTGTTCGTCAGCGCCAGCACTTGGCCAGCGGAGTCGCGCATCATGATCTTGCTGGTGCCGTCGCCGGGATAGAAGACGTAGGCGATGCGCTCGCCGTTGGGCGAGATGACGGGCGAGGTGCCCTTGATGTCACGGCCCGACAGGTCCTTCATGGCCTGCGGCTGGGTCTGTTGTTGCCCGCCGGTGTCGGTTGCAATCATGAGCGTGCCGTTGGAGCCCGTCGTGCAGGCGCCGGGCGCGGTGACGGCGGCCTGGGTCGAGAACACGACCGTCGATCCAACAATGTTCACCGTTTTGTTGGCACGCGAGATTTGCGTGCCATCCTGGACCAGGATCTCGATGTTGTCATCGGTGCGGATGCCGTCCACGGCCTGGTAGGTGCTGGTGTAAGGCGCGAAATACTTCACCTGGTTGCTGGCACGCACGAAGCCACCCTGGGGGCCGGTCTCGCCGTTCAGGCCAACAATGCGGCCACGCTTGGCGCGGTAGTAGTAGACCGGGTTGGCAATCAAGCCTGCCTGCACCTCCAAGCGGAGCGTGGTGGACTCACCCACGCGCGGCGACGGGTTCTCGAGATTGACCTGTACGATCGTAATCGGCCAGCACGCGGAGGTCGCCAGCGCGCTCGCCAACAACAACCCAGCCGAAATCCAACGTTGATACACCGCGAGCTCCTTGCTTCCCAACCAGATCCACCGGGCATGTTCCGTAAACCACCCAATGGCGCCGATTGATCGGAATATACCCCGCCTCCTCGATTAATTTCGGCAGACGGGCCGGCAACCAAGTTTAGCTGTGTTTAATTTTGGAATAAAATTCGACCCTAGCTAACAATTCATGTCCAGCTCCCAGCCATAGAAGACATGGATAGTACGCTTGTACGTATTGTGGAGACGACGATGAGCACCGGACAGTTGCATGGCAAAACAGGCCGCCTGCAGAACCTGGCTGCCCGTGCGCGTGATCGCAAGCAGCGTCCCGGCCTGGAAAGCCTCTTCCAGACGCCGGTCCCGCCGTTCCACGTGGTCTACCCGACCCCGAACGGCTTCAGCACCAAGCACCCGATCTACGCGATGCACCGCGCCGCGAACCGCATCTACAACGATCGCCAGAAGATTTACCGCCGCAAGGGCATCAGCCTCTCCGCGCCGGATCTCGTTGACTTCATCCGCGACGACGTGATGTCCAACATCTTGGCCGTCGAGCGCCAGGGCTGGGGCCCGTTCGCGCTGGACACCTACCTGTTCCTCAAGGGCTCCGGCCTGCACGCCTGGCTGCCCGCCCACCGCGACAAGGCCGAGGCGATGCTGATGGAGTTCCGCCGCACCTACCGCAAGCGCAAGGAGCGCGTCTCCGTGCTGGCGAACAACGACGTGTGGGGCGCCCGCCCGCAGGACCAGCCGCACTAAACTTTCAGAGCCCTCCCCAACCGGGAAGGGCTCTTACTTGCGGTAGCTAGAGATCGTCGGACTCGTCGAAGTCTTCTTCGAAGAACCCCTCGCCGGGATCGACACCCAGCATGCGCTCCAGCGCGCCTTGCATCGGCATCACCGTCGACTCCGTGATGTACTGCTGGCGTTCCAGCATCGCATCGCTCAACGGGGTGATCCTGATCGTGCGCCGATCGTCTACCAGGTCGATCGCCGTTCCGTTTTCGTCGGCGCGCCTCAGGCGCATATAGTCGAAGCCGTTCACGTTGATGTACAACCGCTTGTTCACGATGATGGTCGAGTTGCTCTGGTTGGCGTAGACGCCAGCGATGTAGCCCTCGCCGCGCGCGCGTTCCGTGCCTTCTACGAGGTCCTGGTAACGCACGTGGCCGAGGTCGCGCAAGACCCGCACCATGTCGCGTCGATTCAGCAAGATGCCTTCATCGACGACACATTGGAGCTTGTTCCTGGCTTCCCGCTCCTCCATACCGCACCCCCTTCCACCCCAAGCCAGCATTGGCCGGGTTAGGCGCCATTATATCGCGGAACATCCGCGCGGCCTGCGGCGAAGCAGGGGTTTCTTGGGCTTGCGGCCGAGCGACCGGCGCCGCTATACTCGAACACATGCTCGATTTGAAGTTGCTGCACGACCAACTGGCGGGGCTTAGTCAGGACCTGGGAACCCAGGCCCAGGACCGATCCGGCCGCGTGCAGGCGGCCCTGGCCTTGCTGGCGCGCGCGGACGGGCTGGGCGATCGCCTGGACGAATACCAGGAGCTGAACGACAAGCCCTGGCGCCTGGCCATCCCGACCGGCGGCGTCACGGAGACCACCCCGCTGCCCACCTTCAAGGGCCCGTCCACCGTGGTCGCCACGGACGGTTCCCAAATCACGCCCAGCCACCACGAAATCGCGCTCTGCTACCTGATCAATATCGGCCGGATCCTCTATACCTACGGCACGGGCGAGTTGCCGCTGCAACGCAGCGTGCCGTACCTCCACCATGGCGACGAGCTGCGGCCCAAGGTGGGCGAGCGCCGGCAGCCCATGACGGAGGAGCTGCTGGCGCTGCAACGCAACCAGCAGGAGAGCGCCGCGTTGGTCGAGCTGGCCTGGCTGGCGGTGAACCGCGGCCACCCGTCGTTGGCGCTGGTGGACGGCACCTTGATCCAGTTCATGTTGGAGAAGAACGACCAACAACGCGACGTGTTCCTGCGTTCGCACCTGGACGACCTCGACCAACTGCGCGGCCTGCGCGTGCCCGTCGCGGGTTACCTCTCGAACAGCCGCTCCGCGGACGTCGTGAACCTCCTGCGGTTGGTGGCCTGTCCCAAGGAGCGGCTCGAGTGCTCCACGTGCGCCCACCATGAGCCGCCCTGCGAGGAAGGGCACCTGCCGTTACATGACCGCCGGCTCTGGGCCCAGAAGCTAAAGCCGGGCGAGCGCTCGCCGCTGTTCTACAGCTCGTCGCCGATCTTGAAGTACTACCCGGACGATCAGAAGATCCTGTTCTTCTACCTGCACGTGGGCTCGGAAGTCGCCCGGCTGGAGGTACCGCGCTGGGTGGCCGATGATCCGGAGCTCCTGGCCAGGGTCCACGCCCTGGCTTACGACCAGGCGCAGAAGGGGATGGGCTACCCGATCACGTTGCAGGAAGCGCACAACCAGGCCGTGGTGAGCCGCGAGGACCGCGCGCGGTTCTTCTCGCTGCTGTCCCAGCGCATGGCGGCCGCCGGCGTGCAAGTAGCCGTCAGCAACAAGCAGCTCAAGAAGCGCGCGGGGGTGGTGTAGTGAAGCGGATCGGCGAGGTGATCGCGTCGGCCACCACCCACTTCATGGCGCAGGCCCTGCGGGACCCCGACCGCGGCCTGAGCATGCCCAAGGCGCCCCCGTTCGGCACCTTCGTGCGCGCCCACCTGGAAGACGAGGACCTGGACGTCTTCGGGCTGGTCTACCACGTCGAGACCACCAGCATTGACGCCGCCCACCGGCCGCTGGCGCTGAACCTCTCGCGCCAGGAGCTGCGCGAGCAGCAGCCGCAGATCTTCGAGCTGCTCCGCACGGACTTCTCGCTGGTGGTCACGGGCTACCGGTTGGACGGCCGGGTGCACGCGGGGCTGCCGCCCACGCCGCCGTTGGTGCACGACTTCGTTTACGCCTGCGATGCGGCCGAGGTGGTGGCGTTGACGGAGCGGTTGGACTTCTTGCGGACACTGCTGACCTTCGCCCAGGCGCCCACCGACGAGCTCGTGGCCGCCTGCCTGCGCGGGGCTTACCGGTTGCGCGGCGAGGATCGCCCGTTCCTGCTGGGGGCGGGCCGCGCGCTCGCGAACCTCTTGAAGAACGACTACGATCGGCTCAACGCTATCATGGGCAGGTTGGCCCCCTGAGTCGGGTAAGTGGGGGTATGCAGCGCCCAGCCCTCGTGCTCTTCCTGATCGCCTTCGCCGTCGCCTCGGTGGGCTGTCCCGGCCCCACGACGACGTCCCGTGCCAAGGTGTCGGCGCCCCCGTCCCCGCTCGCCTCGGCCACCGCGGCGGCTCCCACCCCGTCGCCCGTCGCAACCTCCTTGAACCAGCTCGTGGTGGACCTGGATGGCTACACGGGGCAGGTGTTGGACC
>JAQBPE010000457.1 GCA_028287685.1 Cyanobacteria bacterium RYN_339
GACGCCCACAGCCCCGCCGGGCTGGAGCACACCCGCTTCGGGGTGGCGGTTGCCCGCAAGGGTGGGCTGCAGGCCCAGGACGTGTTCAACGCCCGCCCGCTGGCAGCGATCCAGCAGTTCCTGAACAATTAGGCGGATACGCAAAGAGGGCCGGACGTCATTGTCCGGCCCTCTTTAGCTTAAAACGTTGCCGGGGAGCAACATGGCGCCCCCAGGCATCGTTTTTAGAAACGTTTAGATGAAGCGGATGATCGTCACCTTGTCGCCCGTCTGGATGACGTAGCTGCCGGTCTCGATCTGGTAGACGGCGATGGACTTCTTGTCGGCTGCGTTCACGGTCTTGCCTCCTGCATCGAAACCTGTTCGGGTCACCCGGCTGGGTAACATAAACATCTTAACAAGCGACCTGGCATTTGTAAACTATTAATACGAAATTTTCCGTAACATTCCCGAAAACCGTGTCGTGGCGTGGGCCATGCTGCCGAAGTCTTTGTAAACATTTCCCTGTGACATGAATCACCCAAAGTATTGTCTTCTCATTAAATCCGTGTTATCCTTGGTGCAAGGCACGGTCGGCCGGCTTCACATATCCACAAAGATTGTGAAATGGCACTGCAACGCCCGCCAGCTACACTTTGACAACTAAGCCGCCAGATTTCTCGATGAGGAGGAATGAAATGAACGTGACGATGATGTCCGGTTCCAGCGCTTGCCCCACCTGCGAGGCCTATACCATGGCCCATCCCAGCGGTCGCGGCGACTACTGCCCGAGCTGCTACACGGTGGTGACCCGCCTTCGCGGCGTCAAGATCGTCCAGCCGAACGCCTTCCGCCAGGAAGCGCTCTCGCGCTAACCCAAGACGCGCTTACCGCCCCGGCCAAGCGCCGGGGCGTTTCGTTATGTAAGCCCGGAATGCGCACCCCAAGCGGATCTTCGGTGACGAAAGTCTAGGACGAAGGGCCGCTCCTTTGGTAAGATGGCGGCATGGCCGAGTTCCGCAAGCGCGAAGACATCACGCAAGAGATCGATATCTTGCAGACCTGGTCGGAGATGGGCGCCCCCAAGATGGGCGACCTTGAACCCAACTTGGCCTCGCTCGTGAAGTCCGTAGACCTCGACGTATCCCGCGGCGGCCCCGGCCAGCCGCCGATCCGGCCGATGCGGCCTTCAACCGGCCCTGCGCCCACCAAGGACGCAAGCGGCGCGCCGCCCGCCCCGCCGGAGCCGCCCTCGCCCTTCGCGGATCTCCCGCCGGGCGACGACGACGAGCGGCCCGCGCGCAGCGTTGCGGTGCCCTTGATCGCGGTGCTGCTGCTGGTGGGCGCGGCTGGGGTCTACTTGTTGTCGCGCTGGGAGCCGTTCACCGCCGCCAACCGGCCGGTGCCATCCGGCCACGGCGGGCAAGCCAAGACGCCGAGCGGCGGGACGCTGGCGACGCGGCCGCAGGCCACGCCGGCGAGCACGCCGGCCCAGGCCGACGCCAGCCCCGCTGGGCCGATGGGCAGCCCCACGCCGGTGGAAGCCACCACCGCGCCGACGCAGCCCGGCGCCAAGGCGCAACCCGGCTCCCAGGCGCCAACGCGCCCCGGCGTCCGCACACCGTCCGCGCATCCCGGCGTGATCGCCGCCGTCACCCAGCCGCCCCGCGCGGTCGTCCGCACGTACCACGTGCGCGCCGGCGACAGCCTGAGCGCGATCGCCCGCGATCAGCTCGGCAACATGGAGCGCTGGCACGAGCTCTACGCCGCCAACCAGGACGCCGTGGCCGATCCGGACGTCATCCACCCGGGCGAGCAACTGACCTTGCCCGCCGTCCCAGCGACGTACACGGTCAAGCCTGGCGACACCCTGAAGGCGATCGCCGCCGCCAAGCTCGGCAACGCCGACCGTTGGCGCGAGATCTACGAGCTCAACCGCCAAACGCTGCCCTCGCCGGGCGTGGTCGCGCCGGGCACCCAGCTGCAAATGCCGGCGGACGCAGCCGGCACGGCCACGACCGGCGCGGGCCCCAGCCTCGGGCGGGCGGTGGCCTCCCACCACACCGTGCGCCCCGGCGACTCGCTCGCGCTATTGGCGCGACGCTACCTGGGTTCGGAGAGCCGCTGGCCGGAGCTGTATTACGCCAACAGCCACAAGATCGCCAACCCCAACTGGCTCTTCCCGGGGCAGGTGCTGGCGATTCCGGCCGCGCAGCAGCGCAGCCGCTTCAAATACGTGGTCAAGGCGGGCGACTGTTTGTGGGCGATCGCAGGCCGCGAGCTGGGCCAGCCGCTGCGCTGGACCCGCATCTACCAGGCCAACCGGTCGCAAATCCGCAACCCGCACTGGATCTACCCGGGACAGGTCTTCCGCATCCCTTAGGTAGCCGTCGGAGCCGGCGGCGGCGGCGGAGCCGGGCGAACACCGCGGACCCCGCCAGCGGTGGTACCGGCGGTGCCGCCATCGCCCACGTGCCCCTTGGGTTGGGTGATGCGGTCGGCCAGCTCGTTCAACGTGCAATGCTCGTCGCTGCTGTCCATGTTGCGCGGGTCGTGGTACCGCACTTCGCCGGTCTCGGCGTTGTAGCCCGTCACCAGGACCGCGTGCGGCCGGTGCTCGCCGTGGATCGTCATCAAGAAGCCGTCGGGGCTCTTGCCCATCATGTCGCTCACGGAGGCGCCCAGACCCAACACGAAGGCCGTGCGCTGCGCCGCGTCGAAGACCGCTCCGAGCCCGAAGTGGAGGGCGCCCTTGTCGAACTGCATGGACTCGTACTGCTCGGAGAAGACCTTGGCGCCGACCAACGCGCCCGTCAGGGTGTTGAACTGGTCGATGGTCACGCCTTGGTGCTTGCCATCGCCGTCGTGATCGGAAACGTCCTTGTCCATGTGGTAAAGATCGCCGCCATACTTCACGAAGCCGTTGGCATATTCCAGCATGGCGGCCTGCATGGTGGCGCTGATCTTGGCACCCGGGTCGTAGCCCTGCTCGGCGATGAAGGCGCGGTTCTCGTCCGTGACGACGAAGCCATGGTTGCCAGGATCGATGCGGGTGTGGCCCGTGGAGCTCAGCTCCGAGGCCATCTGGAAGTACTTGCTGGGGGCATGGGTCGCCAACAACTCCTGGGCGGCGGCGGCGGCGCAGGTGTTCTTGCCCCCGACCTGGTGGATGTGGCGCGGGTGGCGGATCTGGTCGAGGATGGCGACGGCCACCTTGGGGCTGCCGCCGTTGGCGAGATAGCCCTCGACCTGCTCGCCCAACGTGGGGTTGCCCTGGTGCCAGTCCCCGGTCTCCTTCAGCTTGGCCACGACGGCCTGGGCATGGGGATCGAGCTTGGCGACATGGGCCTCGTCCCAGGGCGAGTGTTCGCCGAAGAGGTCATGAGCAGCCGGTGTCGGCTTGGCGGCCGGGCCCTGCGGGGCGGCCGGCTCGGCAGCGGGAGCCGGCGGCAAGGGCGCCGGCTTGGGCTGCAGGCCTCTCGTGGCGTTGAAATCAATACGGGGGAATTCCATGGGCGTAGACCTCCCGGGCATCGGCATTTACCAAAGTTCATATACCCTGCTTGCCCGCAGCGAAACGCCACATCTATACTGCTTTACCCCCCAGCGTGCGAGGTTCCGCGGTGAGCACCCCTTCGATCGCCTTCGAGCACGTGTCGTTCCAGCTGCCGGGCGGCCGGACGCTGCTGGAGGATCTGAACCTCGAGGTCCAGGCCGGCGAAACGCTGGTGCTGTTGGGTCGCAGCGGCAGCGGCAAGACCACCACCATGCGCATGATCAACCGCATGCTCGAGCCCACGGGCGGCGTCTTGCGCGTGCAAGGCACCGCCACCACGGCCTGGGACCCCATCAAGCTGCGCCGGCGCGTCGGCTACGTGATCCAGGAGGCGGGGCTGTTCCCGCACCAGACCGTGGCGGAGAACGTGGGCCTGGTGCCGCGGCTCGAGGGCTGGGAGCCCGGCCGGATCCGCGCCCGCGTGGACGAGCTGCTCGCGTTGGTCGGGCTGGACCCGGCCCAGTACGGCGGTCGCTTCCCGCGCGAGCTCTCCGGCGGCCAGCGCCAGCGCGTTGGCATCGCGCGCGCCCTGGCGGCGGATCCGCCGATCATGTTGCTGGACGAGCCCTTCTCCGCCCTCGACCCGATCACGCGCCGGGACATCCAGCTGGAGTTCAAGGCGCTGCAACGGCGGCTGGGCAAGACCCTGGTCTTCGTGACCCACGACGTGCGCGAGGCCCTGGTGCTGGCGACCCGCATCGGCCTCATGCGGGACGGGAAGCTCCAGTTCCTGGGCACGCCGACCGCCTTCCTGGCCTCCGCCGACGATGAGGTCCGCGCGTTCCTGGCCTGCATCGAGCCGGAAGCGGAGATCGCATGAACGGCACCATCCTGGGCCAGCCGGCCGGCGAGCTGCTCGGCCTCGCGCTGCAGCACCTGGGGCTGGTCGCCATCGCGATCTGCGCCGCCATCGCCATCGGGGTGCCGCTGGGCATCTTGCTCACGCGCTACCCCGCCCTGGGCAAGCCCGTGCTCGGTGCCGCCAACATCGCGCAGACCGTGCCCAGCCTGGCGCTCTTCGGCCTGCTGATCCCCCTGAACGTTGCCGTCTTCGGCTTCAAGTTGGTGGGCGGGATCGGCCCCCAGACGGCGATCGCCGCGCTGGTGCTCTACGCGCTGCTGCCGATCATCCGCAACACCTACATCGGCATTTCCGGCGTCGACCCCACCCTGCGCGACGCCGGCCGGGCCATGGGCATGACCGACGCCGAATTGCTGCTGCAAGTGGAGCTGCCGCTGGCGCTGCCGGTGATCGTCGCCGGCATCCGGGTGGCCACCGTCATCACGGTCGGCACGGCCACCATCGCGGCGGCGATCGACGCGGGTGGGCTGGGCAAGTACATCTTCCGCGGCCTGCGCATGAACGACAACCAGGTGATCCTGGCGGGCGCGTTGCCGGCCGCCTTGATCGCCATCGCGGCCGACCTGGCGTTGGGCTGGGTGGAACGCGAGCTCTCGCCAGGGCGCGGGCCTGCCGGTGCCCGGCGCGTGGCCTTCGCGACGGCGATCTGCGGCCTCCTCTTGGTGATCGGCGGCGTGCGGGGCCTCGCCGCGCCGCCGGACCGCTTCGTGGTCGGCGCCAAGGACTTCACGGAGCAGGTGGTGCTGGGCGAGCTGGTGGCCCAGACGGTTGAAAGCCAAACGGGCCTCCCCGTCACGCGCCGCTTCGACCTGGGCGGCAACCTCGCCCACGAAGCCCTTATGGCCGGCGAGATCGACGCCTACGTGGAGTACTCCGGCACGGCCTTCATGGCCATCCTCAAGCAGCCGCCCGCCTCCAACCCCGCCAAGGTGCTGGAGACCGTGCGGTCGGACTACGCCAAGCGCTACCACCTGACGGTGACGGAGCCGCTGGGCTTCGACAACACCTTCGCGATCCTGGTGCGAGGCAACGTGGCGCGCAAGCTCGGGCTGAAGACGATCTCAGATGCCGCAACCCATACCCCGGCCTGGACCGCGGGCTTCGGGCAGGATTTCGTGGCCCGGCCGGACGGCTACGCGGGCTTCTCCAAGGCGTACGGGCTCCAGTTCGTGGGCGCGCCGCGGGAGATGGACCTGTCGCTCACCTACCGCGCCCTGCGCGACGGCCAGGTCGACCTGATCGCGGGCAACTCCACGGACGGCCTGATCGCGCAGTACGACCTGGTCCAGCTCGCCGACGACCGCCATTACTTCCCCCCGTACGACGCCGTGCCGATCGTCCGCGAGGACGTGCTGAAGCGCCGCCCGGCCATCCGTGCCGCCCTGGCCAAGCTAGCCGGCGTGGTGGGCGTGGCCGACATGCGCCGCCTCAACTACGCGGTC
>JAQBPE010000468.1 GCA_028287685.1 Cyanobacteria bacterium RYN_339
GGCGGCGGCGGGGGCGCCGGCACCGGCGGGAGCGGCGCCATGAGCGGCGCGACGCCTTGCTGGAACGACGCCGGGACGGCCAGGACGGCAGCGATCAGCTGCTGCGCCTCCTGCTGCACCTGCGCCAGCTGCTGCTGGAACTGGTCCGAGGCATCGCCCCCGGCTGCTGGACCAACGGCCGACGCGCGTGGGGCGGCTTGCGCCGATGCCCCATAGCTCGCCAGACGAAACGCATTCGTCGCGATCATACTCCACTCCTCGGCCGTACCACGGCCACCAACTCCAAGGCCTACTTGGGGTGTTAACGGAGTGTAATCGGTTATCGTGTCGTTAATAACCGGTCAAGCTTGGCGCGAGATCAGGCCCAGCCGGCGAAGCGCTTCAGGGCAGCCAGATCGCCGTTGAAGACGTCGTGGTCATAGTTGGGGCCGTTGCTGTACTGGAAGAACGGCACGTC
Organism: Cyanobacteria bacterium RYN_339; assembly: GCA_028287685.1. GTDB lineage: Bacteria > Cyanobacteriota > Sericytochromatia > S15B-MN24 > JAQBPE01 > JAQBPE01. The sequence goes on from JAQBPE010000468.1 coordinate 458, forward strand.
CGTCTTGATGCCCGAGCTCCAGGCGGCTTCCCAGATCGGCGCCTCGGGGACTGCCGCCTTGGCCGCAGCAAGCTTGCTGGCCTGGACGTAAATCAGCGGCCAGAGGCCCGTGACCTGGTGGATGTAGACCGCGGCGTCGCGCAGGGTCTGCGGCGACTTCAGCGCCGCCGTCTCCCAGTCGAGGGCCAGGCGCGTGCCGGGCTGCAGCTGCCCGTGGATGTTCAGCGTGTCGAGGAAGTGCTGGGCCTGGCCCGTACCGTTGCCCGGATCGAGGAAGAGGTAGGCCACGCGCAGGGCCATCTCGCCGCTGGCGATCTTGTTGCCCAGCAGGTCCCAGCGCGCGCGGAAGGTGGGATCGACGTAGCGCGTGCCCTGGGTTGCCTTGATGGCGGACCACTGGGCGTCCTTGATCGCGCTCTGGAAGGTGGCATCGGACTGCCAGTGTGCCGTGTCGGCACCCTTCAGCTGGCCGGGGCCGGGCGTCCAGGGCTGGCCGTAGCCCGGGGCGGGCGCGGGCGTCGGGCCGACAGGGGCGGGCGCGGGAACGACGCCCGGCTGCGGCACGCTGGCGGGGCCGGCCGTGAGCGCCTGGATCTGGCGACGGAGGTTGTCGATCATCCCCTGCAACTGCGCAAGCAGGGCCGGGGTCGACGCGGGGTCGGCCGGCTGGTACGCGGGCACGTTGGGCTGGTAGGGGGGAACGGCCGGCTGGTAGGCAGGCACGTTGGGCTGGTAGATCGCGGCGGGGGCGACGTACGGGAGCGCCGACGGCGGGACGGGCGGCAGCGGCGGCAGCGGCGGCGGCGGCGGGGGAATCGGCGGCATGGGCGGGGGCGGCGGCATCGGGGGCAGCGCGACGGGCGCGACGGCCGCCGGCTGGATCGCCGCGGGGCTGATGGCCAGGCTGTCGAGGTAGGTCTGGGCTTGCTGTTGGAGGTTCGCCAGCTCCTGCTGGGGGTTCGCGGCGTAGGGCAGGGGGGCCGGGGCCTGCACGGACCCGAACCTTACCAGCCGGAACGCATCGATCCCGCTCATGTCGCCTCTCCTCCGGGCCGCCGATCGGCCACCCTTTCAGTATGCGCTGTTAAGAGGGCGTGAACGGTTAAGAGGCGCATTAAGCCCGGGTAAGGTTTCTGCCCGCGAGCCTTCCCGGCCCGCCGGCCGGCGCGCTATAGTGCTGGGCAGGAGGGGCTTATGAGCACTGTGTTGGTGACCGGCGGGTCCGGCTTCGTGGGCAGCCACTGCATCTTGCAGCTCCTGGCCGCGGGCCACGCCGTGCGCACCACCGTGCGCAGCGCCAAGCGCGAGGCCGACGTGCGCGCGATGTTGAAGGCCGGCGGCGCCGAGCCGGGCGATCGCCTTTCCTTCGCCGTGGCCGATCTGGAACACGACGCCGGCTGGCCCGAGGCCGTGGCCGGCTGCGACCACGTCCTGCACGTGGCGTCGCCCTTCCCGGAGCACATCCCCAAGCACGAAGACGACTTGATCCTTCCGGCCCGCGAGGGCGCCTTGCGGGTGCTGCGCGCGGCGCGGGACGCCGGCGTGAAGCGGGTGGTGTTGACTTCGTCCTTCGCAGCGATCGGCTACGGGCACCCGGCAGGCCATGGCGTCTTCGACGAGGCCAGCTGGACCGACCCGGCGGGCGACGACGTGCGCCCCTACACCAAGTCGAAGACGCTGGCCGAGCGCGCGGCCTGGGACTTCATCGCGCAAGAGGGCGGGCAGCTCGAGCTGGCCGTCGTGAACCCCGTGGGCGTGTTCGGCCCGGTGCTGGGGCCCGACTACTCCACCTCGATCCTGCTGGTGCAGCGCTTGATGGACGGCGCCCTGCCCGGCTGCCCGAAGCTCACGTTCGGCGTGGTCGACGTGCGGGACGTGGCGGACTTGCACCTGCGCGCCATGACGGACCCGGCCGCCAAGGGCGAGCGCTTCCTGGCCGTGGCCGGCGACTTCATGACGATGCGCGACATCGCCCGCGTCTTGAAAGATCGCCTGGGCGCCGCCGCCCGCCGCGTGCCCACGCGCGAGCTGCCCAACTGGGTGGTGCGCCTCGCCTCGCTGGCCGACCCCGCGGTGAAGCAGATCCTGCCGGAGCTGGGCAAGCCGAAGAACGGCACGAACGCGAAGGCCCGCCGCGTGTTGGGCTGGGCGCCGCGGTCCAACGAGGAGGCCTTGGTCGCGACCGCGGAATCGCTGGTCCGGTTGGGGTTGCTAAAGGGATAGCGCGGGCCGCTGTCGGCGTGCCGTTATCGGGGCGGTGGGTACGATGAAGCAGGATGACGACGACGTGGCCTGACGAGCGACCCTGGCCAGGAGCTGCACATGACGCATAAGCTCGCGGACCGCTTCCAGGTCCTCGGGGAGCTTGGCCAAGGTGGGATGGGGACCGTCTACCGGGTCATCGACACGCTGGGCACCGACGAGGAGCTCGCGCTCAAGCTGCTGCGCCGCCCGGCCGACGTGGTGCCGGAAGGCGCCGGGGTGTCGTCCGACAAGCGCGCCCTCGACCAGCGCCTGCGCTTCAAGGAAGAGTTCCGGGTCATGACCCGCCTCAAGCACCCCAACACGATCGCCGTGCAAGACTATGGCCAGCTCGACGACGGCACCCAGTTCATCACGATGGAGGTCGTGCCGGGCGTAGAGCTGGCGGACCTCGTGGCCGAAGGGCCCATGCCGCTCGACCGCGTTTATCCGCTGTTGATCCAGTTGTTGCAGGCCTTGGAGTTCATCCATTCGCGCTTGCTCGTCCACCGCGACATCAAGAGCCAGAACATCCGCGTGCGGCCCGACGGCACGCTGAAGCTGATGGATTTCGGGCTGATGACCCCGCTCGGCCAGCATGCCCGCGGCGGCGTCCTGACGGGGTCCCCCGGCTACGTCGCGCCCGAGGTCGTGCGGGGCGGCGTGATCGACGCCGGCTCCGACCTCTACGGCGTGGGCTGCCTGGCCTACGAGCTGCTCACCGGCCGGCTGCCGTTCCTCGGTCGCGTGATCGAGGTGGTGCGGGCGCATGCGACGGAGGCCCCCATGCCGTTGCGGCAGCTGCGCCCGGGTGTACCGCCGCGACTGGAGCAGATCGTGATGCGGCTGCTCGCCAAGGACCAGGGCCAGCGCTACGCGCAGGCCTCCGACGTGATCACGGACCTGGCCCAGATCGCCGGCATCGAGGTGGTGCGGCAGAACATCGAGCAGAAGCGCTCGTACCTGACGGCGGGCTTGCTGGTGGGGCGCGGCCCGGAAATGAAGGTGCTGGGCGACGCCCTGGCGAAGATGCGCACGGGCCAGGGCGGCGCGATCTTCGTGGGAGCCCCGGCCGGCGTCGGCAAGAGCCGGCTGATGGAGGAGTTCTCGCTGCAGGCCAAGCTCGACGAGGTCTACATCCTGAACGGCGCGGGCCACGAGGACGGGCTGGCGCCTTACGAGCTCGCCGCGGCCTCGTTGCGGCCACTGCTCGCCATCACGCCGGCTGCGGTGCTCGAGCGGCTGGGCCCCCGGTTGCACCGGCTCTTCCCCGACCTCGCCGGGCGCGGCATCCCCGCGGAGCCGCCCCTGGAGCCCGACCTCGAGAAGGTGCGCCTGAACGAGACGGTCGCGGCGTGGCTGCGCGCCGTCGCGGAGACCACCTCGCTGGCGTGGGTGGTCGACAACTTGCACTGGGCGGATTTGAGCTCGCTCGAGCTCTTGAACCACTGCATCCGCCAGAGCAGCGGGATGCGCGTGCTCGTGCTCGCCGGGTTGCGCGGCGACGAGGCCCCCGGCGGGCACCCGATCTGGTTCACGCCGGACGAGGGCGCCACCGTTCACCTGCGCCTCGATGCGCTCGACCGCTCCCAGATGCGCGAGCTGTTGGCTGGCATGTTGCATTCGTACGAGCTCGAAGACGCGGCGGCGCAAAGTCTCTACGACGTGACGGGCGGCAACCCCTACTTCCTCACGGAGGCCGTGCGCTACCTGATGGAGGAAGGCCTGCTGATCCGCCGGGAAGGGGTTTGGCGCTTCCCGGCCGACGCATCGCACCTCGACCTGCTGGAGAGCGCCGAGAAGACCCTCCTGCGCCGCCTGGCGCACCTGAGCGAAGGGGCCCGGGGGCTGGCCGGCGTGGCCGCCGTGATCGGCCGGCATGCCCAGCGTGACATGCTGTTGGCCCTGGCCCACGTGGACGAGGAGGCCTTCTTCGACCTGCTGGACGAGCTGGTCGAGGGGCAGTTCCTGATGCGCGAAGGCGACCGGCTGAGCTTCACGCACGACCGCACCCGCCACGTGCTCTACCAAGACTTGGCGGTGGAGCGGCGGCGGACGCTCCACCACGAGGCCGCGATCTTCCTCGATGCCAACCACGATCGCGAGCAGCCGGCGATGGTGATCGAGCTCGCCCACCACCACTCGCGCGGCCGGGAGCCCGTGATGGCGTTCTACTTCCTGCGCCTGGCGGGCGACCAGGCGGAGGCCGCGGGCGCCGAGGCCACGGCCCTCGACTACCGCCAGCAGGCCGATCGCGTGCTCGATACGCTCGATCTGGGACCGGAAAAGCCCTGGACCCAGTTGGACCTCTGGTGGGAAATCGGGTTCGGCAGCTTCGTGTTGCACCCTGGTGCGGCGATCGCCGCGTTAAGCCGCATGAAGGCCATGCTCGAGGCGCATCCCGAGCTCGACCCGGAGCACCAGCGCCTCGTGGCGGCCTGCAACATCCTCGCCAACGCCTACGGCTTCGCCGGGCAGCCCACGCAGGGCCTCGCCACGCTCGACGCGGCCGAGCGCGCCCTGCCGGGTGAGGCCACGCTGCTGCATGGCGCGATGGCCGTGGTGCGCTGCGCCAGCCTGATCCCGGCCGGCCGCTACGACGAGGTGCTGGCTTCCGCCCGCCAGGGCGAAGCGGTCCTGTGGGCGCGGCCGCTCGACGACGACGACCCGCCGCCGGTCTTCCCGGCGCGCGTGGGCGCGCTGATCGCCCAGAACGCCGTTTGCTTCCAGGGCCTCCGCCCCGACGAGGACCTGCGCGACCGCGCGCTGGTGGCCGCGCTCGCGATCGGCGACGAGGAGCCCTTCACCGCCCACCAGTTCTTCGGCATCTGGTATGCCTGGACGGGCCGCCATGCGCAGGCCCTGGACTACATCGGCAACGCGCTCCAGAAGTGCCGCAAGATCGGCGCCCCCCCCTACTTGTGGACGCTGTACCTCCAGCCGTTGCTGGCGCTCCAGCGCGGCGACCCGGAGGCGGCGCTGGGCCTGATCCAGCATGCGGCCCGCTACCCGCACGTGGCGCAGAACGCGTTCGCCCTCCAACTCATCACGATCCTGAAGGGCGAGGTCCTGCTCGCGCTGGGTGACCCGGCGGGCGCGGCCGACACGTTCGACGAGGCCGAGGCGGCCGGCCGGGCCGGGGGCCTGGCGCTCGTCACCATGCGGGCCTTGCTCGGCAAGGCGCAACTGTTCGCCAAGCAGGGCCAGCTGGCCACCGCGCGCGCCGCGGCGGGCGAGGTGCTGCAGACCGCCGCGACGGGCCCCGCCCGCAACCCGCTGCACGAGGCGCTGGCGCGCCGCCAGCTCGGCGAAATCTCGCTGCGCGAGGGCCGGCTGGACCTCGCCGCGGAGCAGTTCGCCGCGGCCCTCGCCATTGTGGAGCGGCCGGACCAGGCCAACATCCTCGAACAGGCCCGCACCCACCTCGTGATCGGGCGCCTGGCGCAGCTCCGCGGTGAGCCCGACCAGGCGGCCGTGTCGCTCCAGGCGGCGCGCTCGCGCTACCGCGAAATCCAGAACGTCTACGGCCTGGCGTTGGTGGAGCAGGCCCACGAGGCGCCGCTCGGCCCCGGCGAGCCGGTGCGGATCGTGGAGCCCGCCACCGACGAAGGCTTGCGCCTCCGCATGGCTGGGATGATGAAGAACCTCGGCATGTAGGGCGGGCCGGCTAGAAGAGCTTGTGGGTCAGGTGCGCCGATTTGAGGTCGCTCTCGGTCGAGCCGTACATGTAATGGGAGATGGTCCCCGGCCGGAGGTTGGTGGGCACCTGGTATCGGCGCATGACCCCGGCGTTGTCGCGCAGGTCGTACACCTCCTTGCTCGGGTCCTTCGCCCCCTTCGCCGGCACCTCGTCGAGGCCCATGCGGGTGGCGAAGTCCGCCCAGTTGCCGCCCGCCGGCAGCAGCTTGAGCGTGCCGTTGGCGTCCACGAGCTTCATGTCGCCAGACGCCGCGCCGACGATCCGCTCGATCTTCTTGTTCGCGAAGATCTTGTTGGTCTCCAGGCTCAGCATCTGTTCCTGGAAGCCCAGGTACAGGCTGCCTTCGAAGGCAACGCGTTTCCGATCGACCAGGAGCTGGGGGATGGCGTCCGAGGGGGTCTTGGGATCCCGGATTTGCTCGCCCAGCTGCTTGGCCTGCGCGTAGCGCTCGAACGCCTTCAGGATCAGCCCCTGCGGGTCGTGGTTCGCGCCTTGGGGATCCTTGCCGTTGGCGCCATACCCGGCGTACTCGAGGGCCGTCAGCCCGTTGCCGCCCGCCGACTCCGCCTTCAGGAAGACGTCGTAGGCCGGGGCGATTTCCTTGATGATGTCCGTGTTGCCCTTGACCAGGGCGTCGCGCATCGCCTTGGCGTTGCGGAAGAAGTGGGCGTCGCCGGAAACCAGTGTCTTGGCCTCCTTCAAGCTCGCCACGGGATCATGGAGGAAGGTGCTCGCCAGCGACTTGGCCGCGCCCAGGTTCCCGTGCTCCGCGTTCAGGAGGTCTTCGGAGCTCTTGATCTGCATGCCGGCGCCGGCGGAGGCGAACTTGCCGAAGGAGGTCCAGTTTGCGACCGTGGGGGTGCCCAGCCACGCCGTCATGGCCGTGTCGAGGTGGTCGTAGGTGGCCGTGATCTTCTGGTTGGCTTCGGCGCCGGACATGCCCTTGCTGCCGGGCTGCCAGTTCACCGCCGCGCTGAAGTCGGGCAGGTGGATGCCCTCGTAGAAGCCCAGCGGCCCATTGTTGGGGACGTCCCGGAGCTTGTAGAAGGCCTGCTGTGGGTCAGCGCCTGCGTGCGGGGTGCCGTCCAGCGCCTTGATGTCGAGCTTCAAGCTCGACGCCGCCTGCTTGGACCCCACCGCGACCGACGACTCCCAGTCGGCCGGCGGCGTCGCCTTGATGATGATCGTCTCGACCTCGGGCTGCTTCGCCTTGGGCGGCGGGGGCGGCGGCGGAGGAGGCGGCGGCGGCGGCGGGGCAGGGACCTTCAAGGGCTGGGACAGGGGGCCCGCGGGATCGTTGGTCACGGGCATCTCCGGTCGAAGCGAGGGCGGCGCGCGGCGTTGCGCCTGTCCGTTACATACCCTGGCGGGGCGGGTTCGAATCCCGGGACCGCAGGCTCAAAGCTGCTGTAAGCCCCGCAACAACCGGGTCAAGAATGACGGCCGGGGCTTGTTCAAGCTGGGGCTGTTGAAGCCTTAACGCCGGCTAATTCGAACCCGACCACAGCCCAGCCCCGCCGTATGGTGCCAGCTCTTGGGCGAGCAACGTCACCTTGGCGGCCAGCACGGGATCGCTGGCGGCTCGGCGCAGGACGAAGTCCCGGTCTACCATCAGGTGGGCAAAGGTCTCCGCCTTGTCTTCCTCCAGGCCGGCGGTGGCGTAGCGGGTCAGGAAACCAGGCGTGCCGGTTACGAGCTCCGCGCAGCCGAAGTCGGCCTGCATCGCGCTGCCGCCCTCGCCGTAGCCGAAGCCGGGGCGGTTGACGGCGCTCCAGCGGGCATCGGTGTAGATGTCGCCGGTCTGCTTCTGCGTGAGGAAGTGGTAGAACTCGTGGTGGAGCACGACGCGCGCGTAATGCAGGTTCCGCCGCAAGTCCTGGGCGGTGTAATAGATGGCCCCGCCGTCGCAATCGTAGGTACCCAGAAAGGTCTGGCCCTCCACGGTCAGCGGCCCGCAGACCACGACCCGTTTCAGGCCGACGCCGCGGACCAACGCGGCCGGATAGCGCTCGAACTCGGCCCGCAGCAAGCCCAGATAGCCCGTGGCGCGGCTGCTGGGGACGGCGACCATGCGGACATCCCGGCCATCGATGTGCTGGCTGACGTCGCTGGCTGCCGCTTCGGCCTGCAGGCCGCTCTCCGCCAGGCTTGCGGCCATGGCGGTCGGACAGCCCAACAGGGCAAACGCAAGGAGCCACGGCCAACAGGTCGCCACGAGCCCGGGCTCAGAGTTGCTGCAAGCCACGAAACAACAGGGTCCAGAACGATGGCTTGGGCTTGGATTTGATGGCCGCCTGGGCATAGGCGATCCCCTCCGGAGACCCCAACGCCTTGACGAGGGGCATCACCTTGCGAAGCAGGTCGCTGTCCTTGGCCAGGTCGACGATGCGCTTGATGACGAGGGTGTTCGCGTCCTTCGATTGACATGGGTTGTCGCGCAGCGCCCACACCGCCTTGTCGAAGTCCGTGAGCTTGGTCGCGGCCAGGCCGGCAGCCTTGACCTGGATCTCCGGCGAGGCGACATACGGCGCATCGCTACGGATGTACTCGTTCATGGGGGCCGACGCATCGGCCTTGGGGCCGTAACGCTGGGCGGCGTACTTCAGCGCTTCCGTCCCATCGGCGGCGGCCTTCGCGGCTTCGAGGGTGTAGCGGTCGGCCAAATCCGCCTGGCCCTTCTCGCGGAAGGAACGGGCCAGGGCGCCATAGGCGCTGGCCGACAGACCTTCCAAGTCAACGGGCGCGGGCGCCGGGGTGTTCGCGGCACGCGAAATGGGCAGCCGGGTTCCGGCGTTCTGCACGTTCATAGGGAAACTCCTCGTCCAACATCCAACCAAGGGTGTTTTCGCCGCGTCGAGGAATTACTGACTTAAAGACAGGTTAATATTGAGTGTTGTTTTGCTTAAGGGGCGCGGCCAGCGGCGATCGCATTCAAGGCTTCTTGTTCCTTCTTCGCGACGGCGAGCTTGGCCTGGGTCTTGGCGGCGAGCTGCGGATCGCCGGCCAGCACCACCTCCGTGCCGCCCGCCTTCCACCGGTCGCGCGAGGCCTGCACGCGCTCCGCCAGCCTCGCGTTGATCTTCTCGTTCTCGGGAGTGTGGTGGACCTGGTAAGCGACGGGATCGTAGACGTAGTACGAGCGGCGCTCGAGGAAGTCTTCCACGTCGTAGCCTTCCAGCTGCAGCTGCGCGAGCTCGGTCCAGGCGGCCTTATCGCCCGTGTTGGCGGCCAGCATGAGCTCCCAGATGGCTTTGTAGCCGGGATCCGGGCATTCTGGGTAGTAGTGTAAGTCGTTGTACCCGCCGGTCTGGTCGAGGGCATCCGCGACGCTGTAGGTCTTTCCCAGCGCGGCGTTATCCCAGCCGCCTAGGAGCCCGGCATAGGGGCGCCCGGCCCAGCTGAAGGCATATGGACCGACCATGGCGACGTCGGCTTTGTTCCCTTCGGCGGCCGGGCCGGCCGGGGCAGCCGGCGCGGCAGGCGCGGGGGTTGGTGCGCCCTGTAGGCCCCGGCGCATCGCCTCGTTGAAGGCTTCTCGCTGGGCGCGCGCCTCGGGGGTGTCGTCCTGGGGGAAGGAGGCCGGCCAGACCAGCCGGGCAGCGGCGGCGGCCCGGTCCGGGGCCTTGCCGAGGAAGAAATCGGCCACCTTGGCGGCCCCACCGCCGGCGTCGGCCGCGAGGAGCGCCTTGGCCTGGTGGATCTCATCCTCGGTGGGCTCGCGGTCCAACGCGGCCCAGGCGAGCAGCTGGATGCCGTGCGGGTCCATCATGCCGGGCAAGAACTGCACCGGCCCCGAGCGCCCGGAGGTCAGGCCCGCCAACACCTCGTTAATCACGGAGGCCGTTTCCTTGTCGCGGGCGATGATGGCCTGTCGGTAGCCTTCTATCGCGCCTGCCAGGCCGGCGCCCGGCTGCTGGGCCGCGCCGCCGGCAGGGCTCGCGGGTGCCGCCGCAGGGGCATCATCCGCTGGCGCGGGCACGTTGTCCCAGCCGCCGGCAAAGGCCGCCCGTGCGGCCTGGTAAGCCACCAACTCCGCGCCATCCAGCTTGTTGTCCGCCAGGAAGCCTTGCATCATCTCGTCGAGGGCGCCCAGTTGGGCCGGCGCGAGGGCGTGCTCCTGGGCCGGTTGCGCCGCCTCGACGACGGGCTGTGCCACCTCTGCGCCTGCCTGTGCGCCTGCGGTGGGCAGCGAGGGAAGGCTTGGAGCGGGGGTCGAGCGGTTGACCGACGTCATGAAGGTGGGTTCCTTTCGCCGAAGCCGCACGCCAAGCGTCCGTCTTCGGTTTATACCGCCTGGCTTCAGGCGCTTAACCCCGCACCCACGGGTAGTAGTAGTGTGCGCAATATCACATGTCGCTGACAGGCTCGACCGCATGACTCGGTCGCACGCTCGGGTACAGATACATCAAGTCGCCGAAACTCGTGAAGGAGAACCCCGTGCCCAACCCTCCCCTGCTTAGACTCCCCTTGGTCCTCGTGACCGGCCTGCTGCTGGCGGCCCAAGGTTGCAACCTGACCCTGCCGACCGGCCTGACGGGCACGGGCGGAACGACCGGGGCGAAGGGCACGGAAGACTGCAAGTCGCTGTTCTTCAAGCTCGACCTCGACGGCGATCGCGTGTTGACGCAAGACGAGTTCATCAAGGCCCGCCTGGCCATGCAAGCCCCTGCGCCGGCGAAGCCCGTCCCCGCCAAGGACTCGACCACCAAGGCGTTGCAGGCGACCGCCGACGCCGCGGCCACCGCGAGCGCCACCGTCGCCGTCCCCCCCGTGGACGACAAGCTGCTGGCCGACCTGCAGGCCGCTTTCAAGGCGATGGACAAGGACGGCAACGGCAAGGTCACCGCCGACGAGTTCATGGCGACCTGCGACCCCAGCAAGCCGGGCCCCATGCCCCCGGTGGACAACAAGCCGCCGGTTGACCCGAACGGCAGGCCGACCGACGGCAAGCTCGTCCCGGGGCCTGACGGCCAGCCGCCGACGAGTGTAGACGGCAAGCCGCCGATCGGCCCGGATGGCAAGCCCCCCATCATGCCCCCGGACGATCGCCGCGTGCCGCCTGGCCTGGACTGTGGTTCCCAGTTCAAGCAGATGGACCTCAACCAAGACGGTGGCATCGACTACAAGGAGTGGCTGTCGTTCTACAACCGGCCGACCAGCGTCGACGCCCGTCCCATCCCGGAGGCCGACCTCAAGCTCAAGTTCACGGGCCTCGACCGCAACGGCGACGGCCGCATCGACCTCACGGAGTACTGCGGCCAGATCACGCCGCCGCCGCCGGCCGATGATTGCAAGGGCCGGTTCCTGAAGCTCGACCGCGACCAGAGCGGCAGCATCAGCTTCGACGAGTACTTCGGCGGCATGGGCGCGCAGCCGGAAGCCAAGGAGAAGTACTACGCCGAATTCAAGGGCCTGGACAGGAACGGCGACGGTCAGCTCACCCCGGACGAGCTCTGTGGCCAGGTCACGCCGCCGATGCCGCCCGTGCCCGGGCCGGCGACGTGCAAGGACAACTTCTACCAGGCGGACACCGACAAGAACGGCGTCGTCTCGTGGGAGGAGTTCTACGCCCAGGCGCTGCGGAACATCGACAAGCCGGCCCCCAGCTTCAAGGACACGGTCTATGCCGAGTTCAAGGGCAAGGACCGCGACGGCAACGGCAGCCTGACCTTCGACGAAGCCTGCCAGGGCCAGCCCACCACCCAGCCGCCGACCACCCAACCCCCCGCCAACACCGCTTGCGACGGTGACTTCGTGGCCTTCGACGCCAACAGGGACAAGCAAGTGAGCATCGAAGAGTACGTGAACGGCAAGTGGGGCCAGCTGCGCTTCATCAAGGCGCCGACCCCCGAAGAAGAGGCGAGCGCCCGCGCCAACTTCAAGGCAATGGCCGTGAAGCTCGACGTCAACCAGGACGGCCAGCTCTCGATCGACGAGTTCCGCCGGGGCTGCGGCAGCTAGGCGCTCGGATCTCCGTTTACCAACAAGCAATGCCCCGCCTGGAAGCCCAGGCGGGGCATTTTTCGAAGACTAGAGCTGGATGTCGAAGGCGAGCACGCACACAAGGAAGCCCACGCCCCCGACGACAAAGGCCGGCATCGCAACGGCCGCCGCCACGAGGCCACTCATCGAGACGGCCACCGTGCCGAAGCCAAGGAGCAAGGCGCCGAAGCCGGCATAGCCCACGTTCCGCTTCCAGGTCGGCATCGGCGGTTTCGGCGTTTCATGGTCCACATAGACGATCGCACCAGCCAGGTGCTCGCCTTCCGGCGTCACCAGGTCGATCGCCGAGCCGGCCGCCGCGGGACCCGCGAGGCCCGTCGTCGTGGCAATGTAGACGTCGCGACCCACCTGTACGACGATATCGTCCTTGGCATTGCCCTTGGCGCGGGCGATCGCCTCTGCCGGGGGCACTGCGCCGAGACGCACCCAACCGGGGCCGTTCGCGGCCGTCAACTTGGTCTTTTGAATCGTCCCGAGGTCGATCATCGCAGGCTCCTTAAGGTTCTGGGTTGCCCATGTAATCGGCCTGCACCGCAGCGAGGCGGTTAAGGAGAGGTAAAGAACTAGCGGAGGTTTGTTTAAGACATGGATAAGCCTCGAGAAGTTCCTGGTCTCGCGCGCTGGAATCTTAGAAGATGCCGCGGTAGCCAACCCAGCTGAAGCCGCCCACCGTCAGCTCGTGGTGTGGTGCGATGCGCCAGGCCAGCTCGACGTTGGGGATGAAGGCAAGCGTCATGCGCTCCTCGATCGGGATGTTGGGGTCGCCCGCCGGCGGCACGCCCATGAACTGGGCGTTGCCGTACATCGGCCCCAGCATGCCGCGCAGCACGAGCGGTCCGAGCGGCAAGCTGCCTACCAGCGCCAGCTGGCCCCAGGGGCCGGTATAGTCCCGGCCAGGGGTATAGAACGCCGGCCCGGCTGGCAGCGGGGCGCCGCCCGCCAACACCGGGCCCAGGGTGCCGAAAATCATCTGGTCGTTGTTGAAGCCGCCGGCGACCATCAACCCCAAGGTGCTGCCGCTCGGGCCCTGCAACGCGCGCAGCACCGCGTGAGCGTTGACCGTCCACATCGAGGCCCCGAGACCCACGCTCAGGCGGTTCATCGGCGAGTAGTCCACGCTGGCGGTCGCGAGCGGCACGACGAACACCACGCCGTTCACGCCGCCCGATACCGTGAGTTGACCGGCTTCGAAATCGGCACGCGGCATGCCCGAGGCCTGGGCGGGGGCGGTCAGGGCGAGGGCGAGGGCGGTCGCCAAACCGAACCAAAGGGGGCGCATGGGGTGTCTCCTTATTGGCGTCCTGTCACGTGAGGGGGGACAACGGGGAAATTCACGGGCGACGTGGTGCTCGACGATCAGCCAGCCCGTTTGGCCTTCCCGCGTCCTCCAATCATCATCAGCAGGGCCACGAGTGCGAACATTCCCAGGCCGTAGATGGTGCCGGCATAGAGTGCGAGCACAAACTTGTCCACGGGCGTCTTTTTGCCGCTCGCGTCTTCGCAAGACCAGGTGGCCGTGGTGTAGGACTTGCCGGGCGCGGGATTACTGTATGTCTTTACGGCGCTCAGCGTTCCGCCGCCCGAGCAGACCAACGGCTCGGCGACTTTGTTGATGACCGGGAAGGCCGTCCCCAGGCCCAGCGAGACGCCCGTGATGCCCATGAAAACGCAGAAAATGAAGGTAATGATGTATTGCAAGGCGGTGCTCCCCTCTGTATGTGCGCATCCATCACCCTATCAGGCGACTGCGAACAGAAGAAGTATGTCCGTCACCAAGTCGCGCGTCGGAACATCGCACTCGGTGGGCGCATGATGCCCAGCGCGGGGCCACCTACGCTAGTATGAGGGCGTGAAAGGACCCATGCCCATGCCTGCCAAGCTCTACGACCTGACCGTGAACCGCATCGACGGCACGCCCGTGCCGCTCTCGGAGTTCGAGGGGCGCGTGCTCCTGGTGGTCAACGTGGCCTCCAAGTGCGGCCTGACGCCCCAATACGAGGGTCTGGAGAAGCTTTACGAGGCCTACGCGGGGCGGGGCCTGGAGGTGTTGGGCTTCCCCGCGAACGAGTTCATGGGCCAGGAGCCGGGCTCGAACGAGCAGATCCAGAGTTTCTGCACGCTCAACTACGGCGTGAAGTTCCCGCTATTCGAGAAGATCGTGGTCAAGGGCGCCGGCCGGCACCCCCTCTACGACCACCTGACCCAGGCGCAGCCCACCGCCAGCTCGGCAGGCGGCCTGAAGCAGTGGATGCTCCGGCTGGTTGGCGGCAAGCGGCAGCCCGGCGACATCTCGTGGAACTTCGAGAAGTTCCTGATCTCACGCAAGGGCGACGTCGTGGCGCGCTTCGCGCCGACCATAGCGCCCAACGACCCGGCGATCGTGACGGCGATCGAACGGGAGCTGGCGCTGTCCTGACGCGAAACACGGATTGATGGGCGCGTCGCACTACGAGGTCCTGGGCGTCCCGCGGGACGTGGACGCGGAGACCTTGAAGCAGGCCTACCGCGAGGCCGCCAAGCGGCTGCATCCGGACGCGGGAGCGCAGAACGGCGCAGCCATGGTGCGCCTCAACGCGGCCTACGACGTGCTGCGCGATCCGGCGAAACGGAAACGTTACGACGCGGAGAACCCAGCCAGCCGGAAGCCGCCGGTCGACATCCCGTACGTGACCCGAGTGTTCGCGCCGACCGACGCGACCCTGCGTGCGGCGCTCGGGGCGATCGACGCGGCGGCAGCGGCGCTGTCGGAGGATGTCGACGACGACGATTTCGTTGGACGCCTCGACGACGCGTTGGACGCCGGCGATGTCGCACTCCGAGGCGCCCGCTGGGACCTCGCGGCGGCGCCCTGCCCGAGGCCGCTGGCGGCGAGACTGAGGGCATACGTCCGGGCCCTTGGGGAGGTGGAAGAGGTCGTCGAAGGGCTCAGGAGCGCCGCAGGCGATGCCGCTCACCTCCTGCGCGAACAGAGGCGCCTGGACCAGGTGGTGCGGGCGCTGGCCGCGGCAGGGGCGGCGTTACGCGGGTAGGAGCCTCCCCTGCAGCCACCTCAACCCCGGTTTCGCTCCAGCAACACCATCATGAGCCCGCCGAGGATCGCCCGCTTCTCGTTGGCGGCGTCCAACGGGATCACGCTCTCGATCTCGAAGCGGCGATCAAAGACGGACGGCATCTTGATGAAGCGCATCGCGATCCGCCCGTCGGCCAGCGTCACGGCGTACTTGGGGTTCAGCAAATAATTGGCGACCATTCCCACGACGGGGACGTCGACCAGGAGCCCTTCCAACACCTTGACCCAGGGATTCTCCTCCGTGATGGTCATGCTGGGCTGGCCAGCCTCGTCGCGGATCTCGTAGGTGGCCTTCCAAAAGGACTTCATACCTTGCCGCTTGATCGCGCCCAACGCCTGGCCGCTCGTGTCGGTGAAGGCATAACTGGCCGAGAAGTCGATCACGCGGTCCGCGTTGATCGTGAACTTCGGATCCTGCTGGGCTTCGTCGCCGAAGACCGTGATGGCTTCCTTCAGCTTGAACATCTTCTGTTTGACGTAGTACACCACGTTGCCGCTGGCATCGGTCACGTAGATTTGGGTGGCAAGGGCGAATACCTTGAACCGGAGCTGCAACGGATACTGCATTGTTCCTCCTGAATTGCGGGACGGTCCCACGGCAAGGCGGCAATGACCCAGGACGCTCGCTCGGTGGGACGAGAGTTCGCCAGTATATCGCACGGCAATCGCGCGCTGACAGAAGAGACCCCGCCGAGGCCGGCGGGGTCTTACTCGAATTGAAGGGTGGCTGACGGGGTTTGAACCCGCGAATGCCGGTACCACAAACCGGTGTGTTAACCACTTCACCACAGCCACCGTGGAAAAGGGGCGGCAAACCGCCCGTCCCTCTATTATGGGAAACGGCCCGGAATTGTCAACCTGGCCGGTCCCGCTTGCAGTCTAGATATTGAAACGTTTCGTCGTCTGTTGATCTCAGTGACGCAGGGCGCTAGGATGGGGGTGTCGGGTCGAGCCCATTCTTTCCAACCGAGAGGAAGGTAAAGAACCTCGTCTGATAACGCTTTCCTGTGACGTAGGACAAGCGCTTGCCGCCGACGGTCTGCCAGACCGCCGGCGGCCACTTCTTAGTCGAGCATCGCCTGTAGGTGGTGCAACGCGTCGTGCACCGTCACCACGCCCACGATCCGGCCGATGTCGTCGATCACCGGCAGCGCCGCGAGCTCGTAGCGCCGGATCAGCTCCACCACCTCGTCGGCGGAGGTGTCCGGCTTGACGCTGAAGAGCGCGTCGGAGGCCAGGTAGACCAAGGCCACCTGGTGGTCTTCTTGCAAGAGCAGGCGGCGCACGGAGACGACGCCGGAGAGCCGGCCCTCGTTGTCCGTCAGGTAGAAGTAGCTGATCACCTCCGCGTCGGGGTGGGCGGCGCGGAACATGGCGATCGCCCCCGCAATCGTCGTATCTTCGGGCACCGCCAGGAAGCTGGTGGTCATCAGGCCGCCGGCCGTCTCGTCCTCGTACTCGAGGAGCTGCTGCACCTCGGCCGCCTCGCGCGGCTCCATCAGGCCGATCAGCGTCTCCTGCTCGCGCTCGCCCAACTCGCCCAGCGCGTCGGCGGCCTCGTCGGGCTCCATCTCCTCCAGCACGTCGGCGGCGCGCTCGGGCTCCAGCTCTAGAAGGATGGAGCTCTGCATCGCGGGCTCCGACTCCTCGATCAGGTCGGCCAGCTGCTCGTCCGTCAGCTCCGCGAACAGGCGCGTGCGCTGGTGGTAGCCCAGCTCCTCGATGATGTCGGCGAGGTCGGCCGGGTGCATGCGCGCGAGCCGATCCTGCGAGACCCGCAGGTGCAGCCGCGTGGGGTCCTTGTGGATGGGCTCCGTGGTGTGCCAGGGGATGATGCCCTCGCCCACCTTCAGGCCGAGCAGCCGCACCACGTAGGCGAAGGGCGCGGCCCAGCCCAACCGGCGCATCAGGCCCCAGACGCCGATGTCGAGGCCGCTCACGAACAGGATGTACTTGCTGGGCGTGAGCAGGATGTCGTTCACGCGCACGACCTTGGCGCCCGTGGTGTCGACCACCTGGGCGTCGAGCAGGTCGCGCGCCAGCTGGAGCTGGTCTTCGGGCGGGGTCTCCGTCAGCGAAGGCGCCTCCACGTGCAGGCGCACGCCGCGCTGGTCGACCTGGGCCACCTTGTCCATGCTCAGGTAGGTGTTGCCGCGCAGCACCACGCCCACCACGTCCGGCATGTGGGTGTCGCCCTGGTGCACCACCAGGTCCTTGAGCCGCCCCACCAGCACCCCCGCCGCGTCGCGCACCGGCGCGCCCTGCAGGTAGCTGAAGAAGATCGGCATCGATTCCACTAGCCGTCCGCCAGCCCGACCGTCGCGACCGTGCGGGCGCGGAACTGCGGGTGGACTTCGGCATGAGCCAGCACGTGCAAGCGGGGCATGTCGCGCATGGTGAAGCGCTTGAGGGCCGCGCGCAGCCGGGCGTCGCAGACGATCACGGCGGGCGCCTGGTGGCGGCACGCGTCCTGGATCGCCAGCAGGGTGCGGTCCGCCAGCGCGGGCGGCAAGGCCAGCATGCGGCCGTCGCGGCACGGCGCGAGCGCCTCGATCAGCTGGGTCTCGAGCGAGGCGGCGATCGTGACGACGTCCAGCTGGTCCTGGTCGTCGGCCAGCTGCGAGCAGATCTCGCGGTTGATGGCCTGGCGGAGGTTCTCGACCAGCGCGGGCGTGTCGAGGGGAGCCTGGGCGCGCGGCATCGCCCGCTCGAGGCGCTCGAAGTTCCGGCCGAACGACTGGTCGCTGGGGTCCAGGTGGACCGTCAGGAAGGTGCCCGGGTTGGTGCCGTTGGGGTCCACGCGCGGGAAGACCAGCAGGTGGCCCAGCCGCTCCAGGATCAGGGGCAGGTCGCGCATCGAGACGCGCTCGCGCAGCAGGGCGCGCAGCACCTGGTGGAACTCCGCGAAGTCCAGCCGGTCCGGCACGACGTGCTTCACGGTGGTGGGCGCACGCTCCGCCACCTTCGCGAGCATGATCTGCACCTCTTCGTAAGAGAGGATCTCGTAGGCCGAGGCGCGCACGGCCTCGTCGAAGTGGACCAGCACCACCTCCGTGGCGTCCAGCACCTCGTAGCCCAGCGCGAGGGCGTGGCGGCCCAGGGCGGGCGGGATCCAGACGGCCTCGCGCCCAGTGGCGGGGCAGCGCGTGGCGAAGCCCGCCAGGACGTCATCCGTGTCCGTTTGGGGCGTGGCGATCGCCAACAAGAAGGTGGGCATGGCCTCGCCGCGCGCCACGACGATGTCGCGTACGCGGATCTGGTAGCTCTGCGGCGCCAGGCCCAGGTGGTCCTTGAACTGCACGCCGGGCATCACGAAGCCCGTCTCCATGACCATCTGGGTGCGCTTGGCCGCCATGCGGTCCATCAGCTCGCCGCCCAGCGCCGGATCCACCAGCTTGACCAAGTCCGGCCCCAGCTCCAGCGTGAGCGGCGCGACGCCGATCAGGCCCAGCACGTTCTCGGGGTCGCGCGCGTCCGGGATGGCCTGCAGGGGCGCGGTACCGGTGGGCTTGCCGCCCAGGCGCGCCACGGTCTCCAACAACCCGCGCCAGCGCGGCGGGGGCGGCTCCGGCGGGAGGGCCGGGGCGGCGGTGGCAAAGCAGTCGGCCAACTCGTCGGGCAAGGCCCGCGGGATCATGGCCAGGATCTCGTGGGCGTCGAAGTCGAGCTTCATCAGGCCGTGGATGGCGGGGTAGTCGAGGAAGCGCCCGCGGCAGGCCTCGATCCAGGTGAACAGGCCGCGTGCCAGCGCCGCGGTAGCGGGCGCGATGGCGAGCTCCGGCCGTTCCGAGGCCAGCCGGGCGGCGCGCTCCAGCCGGCGCAGCTCCTGGCGCTCGGCCCGGTAAATCGCGATCAGCGCCTGCAAGTTGCCCTTGAGGTAGCTGGAGAGCCGGATTTGGGCGCCCAGTTCCTTCATCTTGGCCGGGCCAAAGGGCATGGCCAGCGGGATGGTGGCGCGGTCCAGGGCCTCGGGCGACTCCGCGATGCGGATGGCATAGGCGAGCTGGTCGATCAGCGGGCGGTAGCACTCCTGCCGGTCCATGGCGGCCAGGACCAGCTGGCCCAGCTCGCCGCGCAGCGCGGGCCGCGCCTCCGGCGGCGCTTCCGCGGGGATCTCTTGCTCGACTGCGCGTTCTTCCAACATGAGGACCCCTCCAGGGCCCACCGTACCCGCTCATGACGCGGTCCTATCGGCCCTCCGCACCCGCCGGAAGGTCAGGTTGATGCGTGGCCCAACCGGGCGGGCGGTCTTGGGCACATGGTGCTCCCAATGTTCCTGCACGCCGTCCCCCATCACCAGCAGGCTGCCCGCCGGCAGATCGAAGGCCAGGATGCACCCCTCCCGGCCGGGCTTGGGCCGGAACATGAAGCGCCGCACGGCCCCCAGCGTCAACGAGGCGATCACCACCTGGCCCCCCTGGCGCCCTTCGTAGTCGCTGTGCCAGGCCACGCTGTCGCGGCCGTCGCGGTAGAGGTTCAGCAACACCGCGTCGAAGTGCTCGCCGCACGCCGCGGAGACTTGATCGCGCAGGGCCAGCAAAATGGGCGGCCAGGGCCGGGGCGCCACGCGGCCATCCGGGAAGTCGATGGGCGTGTCGTCGTCCCCATACCAGGTTTGCAGGCGCGGCACGTCCACCTCGCGGTCCCACATCTTGCGCCGCGACTGGCGCCACGGTTCCTGCACCATCAGCGTTTCGAACAGGTCCCGCGCGGCCGCCGGGGCGAGGAAGCAGGGATCGTAGCGCGCGTCGGCCAGGGGCATCGGCAACGCGCGGAAGCCGCCCAGCCGTTCGGGCGGGGGCTCCCAGAGGCCGAGTTGGACGGGGTCGAACGCCATAAAACTAAAATAGAACAAATGTTCTAGAAAATCAAGCTCTAGATCATGATGGCCAAGGTGCGTTGGACGGCGGGTTCCGCGGCGGGCGGCAGGTCCGGATGGGCCAGCAGGTAGGCGATGTGCGAGCGCACGACGTCGAGCTCCGTCGAGACGAAGGCTTCGTCACCGAACCTGGCCACGTTGTCGGCCTGCAGGCCCAGGATCCCGGCGTCCTGGCGCGCGGCCAACTTGAAGAGCGGCTGGGTCAAGGCGCGCGCCAGCCAGCCCGGGCCGCGCCAGCGCGTGCCCACCACCACCTGGCCTTGCAGCCGGCCCGCCTCCGTCGGCGTGAAGCAGACCACGATGCGCATGCCGGCGTCGGTGTCCGTGCGGTACTCCAGCTCCGCGATCGAGGGCAGGATGAACCGCGCCACGATGTCGAGCTTGCTCACGCCCCGGCCCAGCAGCCCGTAAATCAGCCCGTTCAGGCTTTGGTCGTCCGGATAGAGGGCCTCCACGCGGTCGTGCCAGCGCGTGACGTGAACGGTGGCCGGTTTGCGCACGGCCTCGCGGCGGATCAGCCCGGCGTGGACGTAGGCCGTGTGCGCGCTGTCCAGATAGTTCTCCGCCGCGTTCGCCAGCGTGGCGCGCGTGTCGATGCCGAAGGCGTAGGCGTTGGGCGCCGTGAGGTCCGGTACGCGATAAGGCGGCGGCCCGGCGGCAACGCCTGCCACGCCCCAGACCCAGACCAGGCCGTCTTGCTCCAGCACCGGGTGGGCCGTCGCGGCGCGGGCGGGGTTCGCCTGCTGCTCGCACAGCCCGGGCACCTCCACGCAGGCTCCCGCCCCGTCGAAGGCCCAGCCGTGGTAGGGGCAGCGCAACACGCCGGCCTCCAGCCTGCCTGCCGAAAGCGGCGCGTTGCGGTGCGGGCAGCGGTCGACCAGGGCGGTCGCCCGGCCGGCGGCGTCGCGGAACAGCACCAGCGGCACGCCCAGCAGCGTGCGGGCCAGCGGCTTGCGGGCCAGCTCGTCGGCGCGGCAGGCCACGTACCAGGCGAGCGCGTTCATGGGGCCTCCACGGCGGCGAAATCGGCCACCAGCGCGTCCAGCAAGGCGCGGGCGCGGGCCGGCGCGGTCGCGGGATCGCGGTAGCCGAGGACGAGGGTGAGGCGGCCCTGGGTGGTGGCGGCCCAGGCGAACAGGCCCGGCGGCGCCGAGACCTGGCCGATGAAGCCCGCCTGGACGACGTTCGCCCCGCCGAAAGCCGCCAGCTCGCCCAGGTCGCCGGCGTTGGACAACCCGAACGACATCATGTGGTTGCGAGGCCGTCGCAACGCCTTGCGGAAGCCCAGCCGGAAGGCGGCGGGCGGCAGCCAGGCCATGGGCGCCAGCGTGGACAGGGCCGTGAGCGCCCGGCGGCGGGCGCCTTCGGCCGGGCGGGCGCGCCGCACGGCGGCCAGCGTGGCCGCGAGGTCGCCGCAGGAAGCCGGATCCAACCCGAGCTGGTCCTCGCCCACCACGTTCGCCACGCCCTCCCGGCGCTCGCGCAGGTTCACGGGCAGGCGCACCAGCACCGGGTCCCGGGCCGGCCAGAGGGCCAGACCCTGCGTCACCAGGCCGGCCACCAGCAGCTCCGTCAGCGTGGCGTCGCGGGCCTTGGCCCAGCGGCGCAGCGCGGAGACCTCCGCGGGCGCCCAGCTTTGTTCCAGCCAGCGGAAGGTCCCCTCGGGGCAGGGCAGGGGCGCGTCCATGAAGGTGGCCCAGGGACCGCCGCCCAGGGCTTCGACCGGCAGCTTGCCGGGGCGAAATCCCTGTAACAGGGGCCGGAAGCTGCGAAAGGCCTCCTCGGCGAGCGCGGGTTCCGGCGTCGCGCCCTGGTTCCGCGTCGTGTAGCGCCGGGCAAGCCGGTCCAGCGCCAGGAAGCTGCCTAACGCGTCGGCCGCCACGTGCGCCACCCCGGCCACCAGCCGTGCGTGCCCCGCCTGGTGCTGCACCAGCACACGCAAGGGCGGCTCCGCGGCCAGGTCCCAGGGCCGCCGGATGAAGGCGGCCTCGCGCTCAGCGTCGTGGTCGGCATGGAAGATCAGTTCGACGGTGGTGGGGGCCTGGCGGCGGCGGTGTCCCAGGCTGCCCGTGCGGACGCGGGTCGCCAAGATCGGGTAGTCCAGGAGCAGGTCCGCCAGGGCGGCGGCCAGCGGCTCGGCTTCCAGCCCCGCGTCCAGCTCCAAGACGTAGTGAATCGCGACGGGGCCCGCGGCCTGGCCGACGCCGAGCAAGAGGCGATCGCCGAGCGAGAGCCGGACGGAAGGGAGGGTGGCCATCTCCCGCTTTATACCAACCGAATCTCCCAAATGCACAAGCGCCCTCCCGGCGCGCGGGCGACATAATGGGGCCGCACTCGCAAAGGAGGCATCGCATGGCCGGAGACCGCAGCCCCAACTACCCCATCATCAGCCTGGCCGACGCCGTCGGGCGGGTGCAGGCGGTCTACGAGAAGGAGCGCCAGAACCGCGCCGACAAGGTCGTGATCGCCAAGGACCTGGGCTACGGCAGCCTCAACGGGCTCTCCCGCAGCATCATCTCGGCGCTGGTCAAGTTCGGCCTGCTGACGGAAGACGGCGACCAGCTCAAGGTCAGCATGGACGCGCTGGACGTCTTGCTGCATTCGGCCGGATCGCCGGAACGCTCGGCGGCCCTGCAGCGTGCCGCGTTCCTGCCGCCCCTGTTCTCGGAGCTGCGCGCCACCTTCGACGGCAGCCTGCCCAGCGACGAGAACCTGCGCGCCCACCTGGTCAAGCGGGGCTTCAACCCCAACACGGTCGCGAACGTGATCAAGAGCTACCGCGACACGGTGTTGTTCGTCGGACAGGAAGCCCAACCGGAGCCGGAGGCAGCCGGCGCCAAGACGCCGGGCCCGATCATGATGTTCCCGGCCGCCCCCCTGGCCGCGCCGGGGTTGGAGCTGGCCTTCAACCTGGCGCCGGGCTGCCATGCGCGGCTCTCCTTCACCGGTGAGGTCACCCAGGAGGCCCTCTCGAAGCTCAAGGCCTACCTGGATTTGGGCATGGACACGTTCCCCACCGCCCGCCAGGCTACGGGGGCGCATGCCCTGGACCTCACGGTTTCCGAATACTAGCGGCGGCTTGCCCTCCTTGGCCGGGATCTGGTATGAAGCCCGATGGATTCCCACCACACTAGGAGGACCCGCCGATGAGCACCATCACCGCCAAGGATCTGACCAAGGAATATCCCCGCAGCCCGTACGACGAGCTGGCTGGTTTCCCCTGGCTGCCCCGTCTGATCGACAAGGTCCGCGCGCTCGGCGCCGGCAAGATCGGCGAATACACCCCGTTCCCCTGCGGCGGTGACAAGAACTGGCTCGGGCTGGTCGGCATCGAAGCGGACGCCATCAAGGCCAAGATCGACAGCGGCGCCAGCGACCAGGAAATCACCGAGTGGGTCAAGGCGAATGCCTCGGCCGAAGCGGCCAAGAACATCGAAGGCTTCAAGCAGTACGCCGTGCAGCCCGCGCAGGGCGAAATGGCCGGCTACCTGGCCGGCGCCGTCGAAGAGCTGAAGAAGGCTCGCCCGGAGCTCGACCTGTCCAAGGCCGACAACTTCGGTCGCCTCATCTGCATCGAAGAAGGCCACCCCCTCCACTAACCGGACCGGGCCCCCGCGAAAGCGGGGGCCTTTCCATTTCAGCGGGTCAGCGCGTCGAAGTCGCGCGCCAGGTCCGCCGCGTTCCGGCCGGGCGCGTACGTTGCTGCCAGTCGGCCTTGCGGATCGATCACGTAGATCAAGTTGGGGTGTGAAACGACGTAGCTGCCGCCCACCACCTGAGGCTCGCCCAGCTCGTAGTTGGCGCCCAGGGCGTGGGTCAGCGCGTCGAGCACCGGCCGCCGTGCCGTCGCCCCCAGGAAGCCAGGGTGGTAGTAGGCCGCGTGTTGGGCCAGCAGCTCCGGCGAGTCGCGCTCCGGGTCCACGGAGACGAAGAGCACCTCGACCTTCTCCGGCGTCCCGAGGCGCTGGTAGGCGTCCGCCAGGTACGAGAGCGTGGTGGGACAGATGTCCGGGCAATTCGCGTAGCCCAGGAACAACCAGATCCAACGGCCTTGCGCGGCCGCGAGCGGTAGCTGCCTTCCGCCGGCCATGACCAGCTCGACCGGCGGCAACGTCTTGAGGCCCGCGCGCTCGTAGGCATGCGGGAATTGGCGCGGCGCAGCGGCGCACGCCCCGATCATCCCCGCCGCCAGCACGGGGATCCAACGGGTGGAATACATCATGGGGGTCCTCCTTCCCAGGGGATGACCAACCCACGATTCCTTCGGTCCATGCCTCCCGGACCACCTCCAGCATAGGGGGAGGCGAGGGGCCGTGGCTATGGCGGGCATGGAGAAATCGGCGCGCGGGATTGGCGCTGCGGGGTGCTATGCTGGGCATACGCCGTTCCCCAGGAGGTGACCGATGTTGACCCGCCCGATGCCCGCCCTGTCCCTCGCCAGCGCCCCCGTCGCCTGCCGCGACGGCGGCCTGGTGCTGCCCACCCACCCCATCCACAACGCCATGCGCCGCGGGATGCTGGTGACGCTGCCCAGCCACGACGAAGAGGTCAAGATCCGCGTCAACGGCAAGCTTCGCCGCGTACGGGTGCGCACGGGCTTCGCGACACAGGCCCCGCGGGATGCCAACCTCCTGAAGACCCACCTGGACCTGGTGGACCAGGCCTACCGCCGGCCCGCCCGCGGCATGGGCTTCTGGTACGACTTGCCGGACGCGCTGGGGCGTATGGGCTACCAGCGCCAGGCCGGCGGCCAGTTCCACCCAGACACCACGCGGGCCCTGGCCGGGCGCCTGACGGTTCTCGCGAAAGGCCGGGTCAGCGTGGAGGAGCCGGCGATCGCGTCAGAGCCCTACTGGCGCTTCTTCGCCCAGGGCGAGGATGGCGCGCTCTGGCCGTTGGAAGCCCATACCGGCCGCCCGGTGCGGCGCGTGTTGGCCGTGCCCGGCGCGTGGTGGCAAGCGATCGACCTTGCGGGCTACCGCACGGCCCTGCCGCGCGGCCTCGCCACCCTGCCGATGGACGGCCACGGCCACCAGGTGGAGCGCGTCACGCTGCAATTGGCGGCGGAGCTGGGCGTCTGGGAGCGCGCGGAGGCCCGCAAGGGGCCGCATGTCACCCACCGCCGCCTGGGCAGCTTGCTGGAGCGCGCCGGCGTGGCCGACAAGGCCGTGTTGTTGGAAGCCGTTTCGCGCCGCGACAACGGCCCGAAGCGGCTGCGCACCTACCTGGCCGGCGAAGGCTTCGCCGACGAGGGCGCGCTGGCCTTGCTGCGCGAGCTGGGCGGCTTCGCGGTGGACATCAAGGACGAGGCGGCCTTCTGGGCGACCGGCCGCGCCTGGGTGGAGAAGTTCTGGGACGCCCGCCTGGCCATCGGCGTGCGGGATCACGGCGAACGCCCACTGGCGACTTTGCCGCCCGTGGCCATCGCCCACCGGCGAGCCGAGCTGCCCCATCCCCGCGCGGCGTCAGACACCTAGCTCCTCAAGAGGCCGGGTCGCGGGGTGCCCCCGTGCCCCCTTGCTACGCTGGTGGCAAGGAGGAACGCCCCATGACCCACCCCGACCCCCAGCCCCATGACCTGGACGCCCTGCTCTTGCGAGAGCGCATCGTGCTGGTCACCGCCGCGCTCGACGCCGAGCAGGCCGGCCGCGTGATCGCGCGGCTGCTGTACCTGGACGCCGTGGAGCCCGGCGAAGAGATTCGGCTCTACTTGAACAGCCCCGGCGGCGAGGCCGCGGCCGGCCTGGCCGTCTACGACACGATCCGCGCCCTGCTGTCCGACGTCCGCACGGTTGCGGTGGGCGAGGTGGCCGGCACGGCGGCGCTCGTGCTGGCGGCCGGTGCGCCGGGCAAGCGGCACGCCCTGCCGAGCGCCCGCGTGACCTGGCTGCTTGCGGGCGGTGACCGTGACGCGGAGCTGCAAGCCGCCCTGGGGCTAGCCTTGCCGCCTGGGGCGCCGGTCACGGCGGCGCAGGCCGTCGGCTTCGGCATCATCGATGCGATCTGGCGCCAACCCGTGCGCCAATTGGCCCGGGCGCAGCCCCCGTTGTGAACTGTCGCCGAAGGCGCCATAATCTCATCAAGAGGTGAGCCATGGCCCGCGTGCGGGAGTCCGATTGGGTGAAAGTGCTGGCGCTGGCCGTGGTGTACACCGTGGCGGCGCGGCTCTCGTTGCTGTTCGCCTTCGCGAATTCCAGCGTCTCGCCGCTCTGGCTGCCCACCGGCATCGCACTCGCCGCGCTGATGACGGGCGGGCGGCGGCTGTGGCCCGGCGTGATGCTGGGCGCGTTCGCCACCAACCTGCTCACGCCGGTGCCCTTGCCCACGGCCTTCTGCATCGCCGTGGGCGACACGCTGGAAGCCGTGATCGCGGCCACGATCGTGGCGCGCATGCCCTTCGTGCTGGACCGGCCCGGCGGCGTGGTGGGCTTTGTGCTGGCCGTCGGCATGGTGCCCTCGACGATCGCCGCGCTGATCGGCGTGGGCTCGCTCTGGAGCGCCGGGCTGGTGCCGACCGGGCAGTTGGGTTACATCGGCGTGACATGGTGGCTGGGCGACACGGCCGGCGCCGTGATCTTCACGCCGTTCTTCCTGGCGCTGCGCGAGGCGCCGCTGGTCCCCTGGGATCGGCGCAGCAGCCTCGAAGCGCTCACGTTGCTGCCCCTGCTCGCGGCCATCACGTTGCTGGTCTTCGGGCCGACGCCGATCTCGCACTACCCGTTGTCCTACCTGCCGATCCCCGTGGTGGTCTGGCTGGCCTTGCGTCTCGAACATGTTGGTGCCACCAGCGCGATCGTGGTGCTGACGGCGATCGCCAACTGGGGCACCGTGCGTGGCTACGGCGCGTTCGCGGGCCCGGACCTCAACCAATCGCTGCTGATGTTGGAGCTCTTCATTGGTGTGACGTCCGTCGCCACCTTGATCCAGGCCGCCGTGATCGGCCAG
>JAQBPE010000475.1 GCA_028287685.1 Cyanobacteria bacterium RYN_339
CCTGGGCGGTCGGGTGCTCGCGCCGCCGGCCCTCGTGACCGACAACGGCACCGGCCTGGTAACGGACAACGGCTCCGGCCTGGTGTCGGAGAAGGGGAACGGCCTGGTGTCCGAGCACGGCAGTGGCCGGCGCGCGCTGGCCGTCCCCGCCCAGGTGCCCGTGCCCAACGCCCTGGTCGCCCTTACGGATGCCGGTGGCAAGCCGATCCTGGGCGCGGACGGCCAACCGATCACGGCCCGTACCGGCGCCGACGGGCGCTTCGCCTTCGCCGTGGCCCTGCCGGGCCAACAGCTGATCGTGTCGGTCACGTTGGCCGGAGGGAAGGGCACGCTGGCGGCGATCGCCGCCGCAGGCCGTGACCAGGTCGACGCCGACCTCGTCAGCACGCTCACGACGGGCTACATCCTCGACACCTACGTGCAGGGCCAGGCAGACCCGGTCGGCACGCTCGCGCGCCTGCCGGCCGACGTGGAGGCCCAGACGCGCGCCACGGCGGGGCAGGCGCTGGCGACGGCCGGCGTGCCCGTGCCGGACAGCCTGTCCAGCGCCGCGGTGGTTGCGACGGTGCAAGCGCTGCGCCGCAAGGACCCCAGCCTGGACCAGCAGCTCGAGGTGGTGCGGCGCCTGCTGATCGTCGCCGGCCAGTCCGACCTGGGCAACGGCCGGCCGGCCACGGAGGTGACGTTCCGCGGCCCGGGCCCCATGCTGCTGGACCTGGACGACACCTTGTACTTCTCGACCTTCGACCAGCGCGTCTGGCGGCTCCTGGCCGACGGCCGGGTGGCGGCGGTGGCGGGGGGCGGCGTCAAGGTCGAGACGGGCACGCTGACCGGCAAGCCCGCGCTGGAAGCCGGTCTCGCTACCATCATCCTGGGCCTGGCGCTGGATCAGCGCGGCCGCCTGGTGATCGCGGAGGACCTTTTCAACAACCTGACCTTCACGAGCGGGGGCCGCGTCTCGCGGCTGGAGGCCGACGGCCGCCTGACGGAGCTGTGGCCTTCCCACCGGAACCTGAACGGCCTCGCGGTCCGCTCCGAAGGCCTGGTGGTGGTGGAGCAGGGCGACGCGGAACACCTGCCCTCGTTGGCGGACCTGGGCGACGGGCGGGAGCCCCGCACCCTGCCAGCCTTGCCGCCGGGGCTCGCGATGGGCTCCCATGGCGTCTACGCCTTCGATCGCCAGGGCCGGTTGGTTTGGCGCTCCACCAACAACGAGGCGCTGCGCTACGACCCGGCCACCACCAAGGTCGAGACCTTGCTGTCGGGCAAGCGGGACGGCCTGCTGGGCCTGATCGTCGACCCGTCCGGCAGCGTGTTGTACCTGGACGCCGGCCGCGACCTGTACGTGTTGCGGCCCGACGGGGTGCGGGAGAAGCTGGCTGCCGGCCTGGACAAGGCCTTCGGCGACGCCTTCCGGGACCTGTTCACGTTCAGCGCCTTGCGGTCGGACAAGGGCGTCTACCTCGGCTTCAACAACAAGATCTTCCTGGTCGCAGGGGGCAAGACCGTCCAGGTCGCCGGCACGCTCGGCGCGCAGACGGGGGCCGCCGGCGACGCGGCCTTCGAACTGCCGCGCGGCATGGCCATCCAGGCGGATGGCTCGCTCGCCGTGGTGGACTTCCTGGCGCAGCGCATCTACCGGGTGTCGCCCGCCGGCAAGACCACCTTGCTGGCCGGCACCGGGGTGCGGGGCGACGGCACCGCCGCGGACGGCGAGGCCGTGGATGCCACCCAGGCCAAGCTGTGCTCCGTCGGCACCCTGACCGGAGACGCCGCGGGCAACTTGTACTTCGCGGAAGGCACGGGCCACGGGCCGCGCCTGCGCCAGATCGACAGCCACGGCGTGCTGCGGACGATCCCGGTCGCGCGGGAGGGGGGGCTCACCCAGGGCTCGGATGACTTCCGCGTCGCGCCCGACGGCACGGTCTACTTCCACGAGGAGGACGGCTTCGCGATGCACCACCAGGTGTATGCCCGCAAGCCCGGCGAGGCAACCTTCAAGCTCATGGGCAGTCTGCCGCCTGGTTCGAAGACCGCGTTCTATCCTTACAAGTTCGGCATCTACCCGCCCAACGGCGTGTTCGTGGTGGGCGAGGGCCAGCTCTGGCGTTGGACCGGGCCGGGCACGGCGCCCATGACCATGCTCGACGACGCCTTCAAGAACCTGCCCACTTACGGTAACGCTTGCATGGATCCGCGTGGCCGCCTATACCTGGCGGACCAGGACGGCCAGCGCATCCGCCGTTGGGATCCGGCCGACGCCAAGATCGTGCCGATCGCCGGCCCCGGCGCCCCGCACTTCGGCGGCACCGGGGTCGACGACAGCATCAAGTGGCCCAACGATCCGGTGGTGGCCCCCAACGGCGACCTCTACTTCAGCGATGGGGGCCACCGCCAGGTCAAGCGCATCCCGGCGGCGGAGCTGGACTAGCGGGGCTCGATCCGCAGATCGTCGTGCGCCACCACGTTGCCCGTGCCGCGCAGCGCCAGCCAGTGCGGCGTCGCCTGGATCAACGCCGCGGTCAGCGTGGTCTTCTGCACCCCGTCCAGGAAGGCCGTCAGCTGGTGGGTGCCCGTGTTGACGGTGGCGCCCAGCACGCGGCGCTGGCCGGACGCCGTCGTCGACGAGGTGAAGTACAGCCGGCTCCACCCGGCGCTCGAGAACGGCTGGCCGTTGTTGCACTGCCACACCTCGAAGAGCGTGGGCTTGATCAGCACCTCCACGTAGTGCGTGGGGTTCAGGTAGTAGACCTGGGTGCCCTGGTCGCCGGTGGGCGGCAGGGTCAGGGTCTTGAGCGGCGTCACCGCCACCTGGGCGAAGTAGCGCGCGGGCAGCACGCC
Organism: Cyanobacteria bacterium RYN_339; assembly: GCA_028287685.1. Taxonomy (GTDB): domain Bacteria; phylum Cyanobacteriota; class Sericytochromatia; order S15B-MN24; family JAQBPE01; genus JAQBPE01. Next base: position 2,842 of record JAQBPE010000475.1, read on the forward strand.
GTTCGCGCCGAAGGCGGTGCCACGGTAGCGCCGGAAGCTCAGCACCGCCTGGGTGTTCAGGCCATCATGCAGGAACTGCTTGGAGCCGCCCTGGTTCTCCACGTGCCAGCGCACGCGCGGCATCCAACTGAACGCGAAGCCCTCGTCCAGCGGGTCCACGAAGGTCGACGGGGCCGAGCCCAGGGGCACGCCTTCGAAGGTCTCCAGCAGCGACCCGGTCGCGGGGGGCAAGGGCGTGGGCAGGGGCGTCGGCGTCCCGACCGGGACGGGCGTCGGCATGGGCGTGCCGGGCGCCGCCGTGGCGGTGACGCCGGCGTCGTAGACCTCGAAGCGCACCTCCGGGCTGGCCGGATCGTTGGTACAGCGGATCCGCACGAAGCGGGCCTGGGTCCCGGCCGGCAGCGCCTTGGTCTCGACCGACCAGGTGGTGTTGCGCAAGCCCGTGCTCGCCGGGGTGTAGGTCGACCCGTCCAGCGACGTCTCGATCGCGTAGCTCGCCCCGCCCGAGAACGGCCGCATCTTCAGTTTCAGGGCGGATACGGCCTGGACCGTGCCCAGGTCCAACGTCAGGCTGGCGGAGGCCTCGTGGTACGTGGCGTTGGTCCACTGGGTCATGGGGTCGCCATCCACCGCCCGCGCCGGCGCGAAGCCGGCCAGCGAGCTGGAGGCGGTGGCCGTGATCGCCCCGACGGCGGCCACGTGGCGCCCCGGAGCCACCTGGCCCGTAAGGCGGACGCCCAGCGAGAAGGTGCTGGCGTCCGGGTTGTCGAACCACAGCGTCGTCAGCCGGGCCGCGCGGCCCGCCGCGGGCAACGTGGCCGGGGCCGGCGCCGCGAGCGGCCGATCGGCGTCGACCGATAACGTGAGATCTCCCACCTGGGCGTCGGGCGCCGGCACCGTCAGCGTCACGGCGGTCTGGCCGGTGGCCGGGTCGTGGTGCACCTCCGTCGCCGTGATCACCAGCGGGCCGGTCGGCCCCGCGTCGGCGGCTTGCTCGAAGGCCGCGCCACGCAGGGGATCCACGTCGAAGCGCGTGGACCCCGCCATGGCGCCCACCGCGACCGCGGCCGGCGCCTCCGCCGGCATGGGGGGCTGGCCCGCGGGACAAGCGGCCAGCAGGGCGGCGACCGCCGCCAAAGCACCTCGTTGAACGTAACGCATTTCCCCTCCCTCACTACCTATCGAAGTAAACGGCTTGGTACAAGTTCCCGCCCATGCCCACGGGCCCGGCGTCCCACTGGAAGCCCCAGAAGTAACGGTTGGTCTTGCTCAGCGGCATCCCGCCGGTGAAGTTGAAGCTGGTGGTGTCGCCCGGCAGCTTGGCGCTCTTGTACGTGAGGTTGAACGTCGTGAAGGGGTGGTCGTGGATGCGGAACCAGCAGCCGTCCACTTTCTGGGCCTGGCGCACCCAGGTGAAGGTGGTGGGCACGCCGATGTGGCTGTCCATCTTGGGCAGGTTGGTCATGCCCACCTGGTACAAGTCGACGGCGGGGAAGCTGGCGCCCGTCATCGCCGTGACCGGCTTGGCGACGCCGCGCCAATAGCCGATTTTGTTGCGGTCGGAGGCGTTGTAGTAGTAGCCCAGGTAGCTGCCCGGCGTGAGGTTCTTGGCCGTGTACCAGCCCTGGGCGTCGGTCACGCAGGCGATGGTGCCGCCGGTCGTCTTCTGGATCTGGATCGTCAGGCCGGCCTTGGGCAGCCCGTTGACGAGGATTTGCCCGCGGGCGGCCTTCGGGCCGGGGTTGGGCGGCAGCACCAGCGGCACGGTGGACGCGGGCAGGGCCAACAGGTCTCGCGCCAAGTCCGGAGCCAACAGAGGCGAGTTCTCTTCCGTCACGGCGGGGGCCGTGGGGAGCGCGGCGAGGCACCCCGCCAAGGACGCGGCCAGCACGCTCCAGCCCAAATAGGCGAACCTCATCAGGACACTCCTTCTCCCCGTTTTGGACGGGTGACATAAGCGACTGTTAAGAGTATTAAATCAACATCAAATGCGTTGCGTAGGCCAGTTCGAACAAGGGAGGCAGGCTGTTTCCCATGCAGGAGGGTACAAAGCCAAGGCCCCCCACCAAGCAGAGGTAAATCTGACATGCGGATGTTGGCGCTCTCGGCCATGTTGGCCCTGTGCATCCAACTGGCTGCGGACGCGCGCGACCAGCCGTTCACCGGCAAGTTCACCAACGGCTTCGACCGCTACCCCAACGTCTCGCTGACGCTCTTGCAGCAGGGGACGCGGGTCCGCGGCATGATCTCCATCGTCGGGGATTCCGCCGCGTCGCGCGTGGTCACCGCGGATATCGACGGCCGGATCGTCCACGGCGTATTATCGTTTGCCTGGCAGGACAGCTTCGAGAATGCCGGGCGCGCCACCTTCCGTCCCGATGCGAAAAGCTGGTTGCTCGGCTCTCGCATCACCCGCCCGGCCAACGACGGCCGGTACTTCGAAGGCTCGTTCAAGCTCACACGTGTCTCCACCCACGTGACCGAGGCCGACCTTCCTCGCCCCTGACGCCAAAGGAGATCCAGTGCTCAAGACGGACGAACGCTACACGGTGATCGAGCGCCTCGGCGAAGGCGCGATGGGGGCCGTGTACCTCGTGGAAGAGGCGGGAACGGGCGAACGGCGGGCCATGAAGGTGCTGCTGACGGGCAACGAGTCGGACGAGGCGGCCAAGCTGCGCTTCAAGCAGGAATACCGCGTGATGGCGCGCATGCGCCACCCCAACCTGTGCGAGGTCTACGACTACGGCACGCTGCCGGACGGCAACCCGTACTTCACGATGGAGTTCGTGCCCGGCAAGCCCCTGGACGAGCTGGTGGGCGCGTCGGAAGAGGCGCTGATGCCGATCATCGGGCAGCTGCTGGCGGCGCTGGGTTACGTGCACCAACAAAGCTTGGTCCACTGCGACCTGAAGCCGGAGAACGTGCGCGTGAAGCCCGACGGCACCATGAAGCTCATGGACTTCGGCCTGATGGAGCCCTCCGGCCAGGCGCTGGGCGCTATTCAGGGCTCGCTGGCCTACCTCAGCCCGGAGATGGCGAAGCGCGACCGCGTGGACCAGCGCAGCGACCTCTACTCGCTGGGCGTGATGCTCTACGAGCTGCTGAGCGGCTCGCTGCCCATCAAGGGCAACACCCCCCTGGAGCTGCTGCGCGCCCACCTGACGGAGGCGCCCAAGCCCCTGCGCGAGGTCCTGCCCGGCGTGGCCCGCGCCCTGGGGGACGCGGTGATGGCCTTGCTCGCCAAGGAGCCCGCCGCCCGCCCGCAGTCCGCTCGCGAGGTCCAGGGCGTCCTGGGCCTGGCACAGGACGGCGGGGACGGGCTGGCGCTGATGAGCAGCCCGTTCGTGGGCCGCAAGGCGGAGCTGGCCGTGCTGACCGCCGCATTGGGCATCACCGCCCGCGATGGCTCCGGCCAGCTGATCCACGTCCAGGGCGAGGCCGGCAGCGGCAAGACCCGGCTGCTGGGCGAGCTGCGCTGCCAGGCCCAGCTCGAAGAGGTCCCCTACGTCGAGGGCCATGGCCAGGGCGCGGACGTCCCGTACGGCCCCTGGGTGGAGATCCTTCGCCAGATGCTGCCCATGATCAAGCGCGCGTGCCCGGAAGACCTGGCCGAAGAAGCGCAGTGGATCGGCAAGCTGCTGCCCGAGGTGGCGCCCGACAAGCCCTCGGAGCCGGTCGAGCCCGACCAGGAACGCATGTTGATTCAGGCGGCGATCGCCCGCTTGATCGGGCGCGCCACCCAGCGCGTCGGCGCCGTCGTGGTGCTGGAAGACTGGGACCATGCCGACGCCCTGTCGCAGCAGATGCTGGCGTACTTCCAGCGCAACACCCCCCTGGCGGATCGTCCGCTGCTGCTGATCTTGACCGGCCGCGAGCTGGCCGAGGGCGCCGGCAAGACCCTGCACCTCGGCCCCCTCGCCAAGGAAGAGGTCCACGCGCTGGTGGCCGGCGTGCTGGGCCAGGAGGACATCCCGGCCACCCTGACCGCCCAACTGCACGAGGTGTTGGCTGGCAACCCGCGCGCGATCGAGGACGCGCTGGACAACGCGGCGGCTGCCGGCCGCTTCGAGCACGCCGGCTCGTACTGGCGCTTGCCGGAGAAGCTCGCGCCGGAAGACCTGACGACCGACCCCCAGCAGTTCCTGGCCAAGCGCCTCGGTGGCCTCGGCCTCGACGGCATCTCCGTCGCCTGGGCCGCCGCCGTCATGGGCCACCACTTCGATGTCGCGGCGATCGCCGCCGTGGCCAACCAGGGCGAAGACGTGCTCTTCGACGCGCTGGAGGCGCTGGTGCACGTCAAGCTGCTCGACATCCAGGACGGCACCTACCGCTGGGCCCAGCCGGAGCTGCGCGAGCTGCTCTACGCTCAGATCCCGCTAGAACAGTGCCGTTGGCTGAACGGCCGGGCCGCCGACCGCCTGGAGGCCCAGCTTGAAGGCGTGGCCAAGCCCGCGCTGGAGGTGCTGTACGCCGCCGCGCGCCACCGCCTGGCCACGGAGGACGTGGTCCGCGCGATCCCGCTGGCGCTGGCGGCCGCCCGCCGTTACCACGAGCTGTTCTCCTTCGAGGCCGGCGATGACCTGGTGGAGAAGGGCTACGCCCTGATGGTGGCCCAGCCCGACCCCGACGCGTGGCGCGCCCAGCGTTGCGACTACCTGGACCTGATGGTCTACCAGCGCCGCCGCAGCTACCAGCTGGAAGAGGCCGAGCGCCTGTGCGGCGAGCAGCTGGCCTTGGCCGAGCAGCTGAGCGACCCCAAGCGCCTGGTGACGGCGCTGCTGAACAAGGCGCTGATCCTGGCCTTGCGGGGCAGCGGCAGCAGCAGCGGCCGGGCCGCCCAGCTCGAGGCCCTGACGCGGACGGCCGATGCCGCCCGCGCGTCGGGCGAACGCATGATCCTGTTGCGTGCCAACACGGAGATCGGCCGCGTCCACATGTTCGCGGGCGACATCGACGTGTGCCGCACCGTCCTGGAGGCGGCCCTGCGAGAGACGCAGGCCGTCGTCCACCCCTCGATGCATGCCCGCGCGGCGAGCCTGCACGCCTATGCCGTGGCCTCGACGCCCACCACGCGTGAAGACGGCCTGCGCCGGCTGGCGGAGGTGGTCGAGCTCCAGACCAAGCTGGGCGACAAGGTCGGCGAGTGCTACAGCCGCAACCTGCTGGCGGACCTCCAGCTAGAGGGCGGGCGCTTCAAGGAAGCCGTCGAGACCTGCGAAGGCCATGTGCGCTTGAGCCGCGAGGTCTCGGGCGTGGAAGACCTGATGGTCGGCCTGGTGAACCTATCCAACGTGTACACGGAGCTCGGCCGGTTGGACCAGGCGCGCACCGCCATGGACGAGTTCGAGGCCGTCAGGCGCACGCTGCCGGGCAACCCCCCGCTGGCGAACCTCATCAAGGGCACCCGCGCGCTCGGCGAGACGATCCGCGGCAACTTGGGCACCGGCGAGGCCATGCTGCGCGAGGCCGAGGCCGGCGCGCGCGAAGCCGGCAGCTACTGGTTCAAGGCCATGTTGCCCACGGTGCTGGACGCCTGGATCTATGGCGGACGCCTGGACACCGCGGTGAACTTCGCCCAGGAGGCGGTCTTCAGCATCCGCGGCGAAGGCGATACGCGCGCGGAGATGGTCGTGGCCATCGGCCTGGCCGAGATCTACGCCGCCCAAAGCAAGTGGGAGCAAGCCGGCGAACAGGTCGACAAGGCCTACGACGCGGCCCTGGCGATGGACGCCCGGGGCAGCTTGCTGCGCGCCATGCGCCTGAAGGCCAGCGTGGCCCTGGGCCTGGGCAAGCCGGACGACGCCCTGGCCTGGGCCGAGCGCGGCCAGCAGCTGGCCGGCCAGACGAACATGCGCATCCAGGCGGCGTTGCTGGCCGGCGTGCATGGCGAGATTTCGCTGGCCGCGGGCCGCATGGACGCCGCCGCCCACTTCCAGACCATGCAGGCCATGGTCGATGAGATCGGCGCGCCGTTGCTGCGGGCCCGCGCCCTCTTCGGCCAATCGCGTGCGGTGCAGGCCGTGCACCAGGCGTCCGGCCTGGTGACGGAGGCCCAGCGCGTGGTGCGCCAGGTGGCCGACAGCCTGGAGGAGGGCCCCGCGCGCGACGAGCTGCTCTCGTTCCCGATCTACAAGGCGATCCTGGCGCAGAACCCGGCGGTGCGCGCCGGCGCCGGCAGCGTGCTGGAGAACGGCCTGAACATCGGCGACCGCTTCCAGCGCATGAACCAGGAGATCCAGTCGCTGGCGAGCCAGTACGACATCATGTTCCAGGAGTGGCAGACCAGCAACACCAAGCTGCGGCGCCTGAACGAAATCACGGCCAAGATGGGCGAGAGCCTGCGCATCGAGGACGTGCTGAGCCAGGTGCTGGCGCTCACGCTGGAGATCACCAAGGCGGAGCGCGGCTTCGTGGTGCTCAAGGGCGAGGGTCGTTACGACGACCTGGTCTGCCGGGCGGCCTTCAACAACCTGGGCCAGCCGCTCTCGCCGACCAGCTTCTCGCTGGCGATCTGCCACAAGGTGCTGACGGCGGGCACGGCGATCGCGATTCTGGATGCCAGCTCCGACACGGACTTCCAGGCCGCGCGCTCGGTGGTGGCGCTGAACATCCAGACCGTCATGGGCGTGCCGCTGATGGCCAAGGGCAAGATCCTGGGCGTGCTCTACGTGGACTCCCAGGCGATCGTCACGACCTTCACGGAGAAGGACCTCGAGTTGCTGCGGGCGATCGCGGGCCATGCCAGCATCGCGATCGAGAACGCGACGCTGTACGAAGACATCAACAAGCGTGCGGAGGAGCTGGAAGCCGCGCTCTCGCTCTATCGCCAGGCGGACCGCGACGCCAACTCCGACTTGCTCACGGGCCTGGCGAACCGCCGCGCCTTCTTCACCAACGCGGGCCGCGAGATGGGCGTTGCCAAGCGCTACGAGCGGCAGCTGTGCGTGATCATGATGGACGTGGATCACTTCAAGAAGTTCAACGACACGTACGGCCACGCCGTCGGCGACGAGGTCCTCAAGGCGATGGGCCGCCTGCTGCCCGTCAGCGTGCGCGCCAGCGACCTGCCCGCCCGCCTGGGCGGCGAGGAGTTCGTCGTGCTCTGCCCGGACTCCACGCCCGAGGCCGCGGCCGAGGTGGCGGAGCGCATCCGCGAGGCCGTCGCCGCGGTGGTGCTGAAAGATGCGGACGGCAACCCCGTCCGCCAAATCACGGCGTCGCTAGGCGTGGCGGTGCTGACGCCGCAAGACGAGAAGATCGATGAAGCCCTGGAAAGGGCCGATATCGCGCTTTACGAGTGCAAGCGCAACGGGCGCAACCAGGTGCAGATCTGGCACGCGGAGATGGCCCCGCCGCATTAAGCGCGCAAATGCACGATCTTGAAGGTGTTGCGCCAGGCGGGGATAAAGCGTCCGATGGCCATGACCCCCCACCGGCGTGGGTGGCGGTCGAAGTAGTGCCACTGCTCGACGAACGTGTGGCCCCAGGCTTCCACGTCCTTCCCATCCTCTAACCCGCCCCGGAAGCGAGCGTCCATCCCCCGCGCGACGAAGTACGCCGCTGACTTGTCGGCAACGAACGGGCTCACGCACTCCATCAGCACTTCGGCGCCGGGGAACCGCTCCGCGATGCGCTTCAACAGCCCGCGCGTCTCGTCCGGCGCCAGGTACATGCACAGCCCCTCGATGATCACGAGCGTCGCCGCGCGCGGCGTGATCTCGTCGCACCAGGCGTCTTCCAGTACGGACCCCGTCACGTACTGGTGCCGCTCCGTGTCGTTGAAGAACGACCGCCGCAACGCCATCGAGTTGGGCAAATCCACGTCCACCCAGTGCAACTGCCCGTTGTCCAGCCGGTAGAACCGCGTGTCCAGGCCCGCGGCGATGTTGATGATCAACCCATCCGGGTGCTTGGCC